>NZ_PSTT01000009.1 GCF_002931235.1 Subtercola sp. Z020
GTGGAGCGGGGGGCCGGGCGGCGGCGCGGGCGGCCTTGGCGGCGCGGGACGCCTCGAGGTACGCCATCGCGTCGGCCAGGCGGAAGCGGCGGTGCGTTCCGCGGTACTCGACCGGGATGGTGCCCTCGTTCGCCAGCCGCAGCAGGTAGGTCGCGGAGATTCCGAGCAACTCGGCGGCCTGCGAGGTCGTGAGCAGTGCATCCGTCGACCCCACTACCACCGACTGCCCGTCGGCGAAGCGTTGCAGCAGGTCGACCACGGCGTCGCGCACGCCCGCCGGAACCGCGACCGGCACGCCGTCGACGACGATGGTGCCGTTGGGGCCAGCGGTGGTCGTGTCGCCGTCGGTTCCACCCGAGTGGATGCCCGCCAGCGCCACCCCGATGCGCTTCGCGGCCGCGGGGTCGACCGCTTCGGCAGCGCGTTCCCTGAGCAGTGGCATGCGTACTCCTCCCGTCGCAGCGCCCGCAGGCGCGCCTCCATCGTAGGACGCGACCGCGGGCAGGGCGCCGCCGCGTGCGGTGTCGGCGGCGCCGTCTACACTCGGGCCATGACCCCGCGACCCCGCAGTTCGAAGGCAGCGCCGCCGCCCGCACCGGCGCACGTCGACTTCGCCGGCGTGCCCGCCGCGCGGCTCGCACGGGCCCCCATCGACGGGCTCTTCGCCGGCGACAGTCGGGAGCGCGAACACTACGACGGCGGTGACGCGGGCGCGATCGAGCTCGCGGGATGCTCGTTCCTCGAGTGCCGCTTCACCGGTGTGACCCTGACCGACGCCGAACTGCGTGGCAGCCGGTTCATCGAGTGCGAGTTCGTGGCGCCGTTCGCCCACACACTGAAAGCGGCGCGCACGACGTGGCGCGACATCCGTATCGAGAACCCCCGCTGGGGCTCTGCCGAGCTCTTCGACGCCGAACTCGACTCCGCACACCTGCACGGCGGCAAGATCGACTACCTGAACCTGCGCGGCTCGCGGCTCTCCAATGTCGTCCTCGAGGAGTGCACGATCACCGACCTCGACCTCGGTGAGGCGAGAGCGTCACGGGTGGCGCTGGTGAACTGCCGCATCGGCACGCTCGACGTCACCCGGGCATCTTGCGGCGGTGTCGACCTGCGCACGAGTGAGTTCCAGGCCGTTCACGGTGTGGCAGGGCTGGCGGGCACGATCGTCGACGACCTGCAGTTGACCCAGTTTGCGCCCCTGTTCGCCGAACACCTCGGGGTGCGCGTGCAGGGTTGAGCGCACGTCGATGCGGCGGGCGGCATTCGTTAGAGTTGGTGCCGAACGCTCTGCGTTCGTGCCCCCTGAAACCGCCGATCCACGTTTATCTGTAGGGAACACCCCACCATGGCCCAAGAGCCCCGCGAACAGTCTCGCCTCGACGCCGTCATCGCCCTAGCCCAGCACCGCGGGTTCGTCTTCCCGTCGGGCGACATCTACGGCGGAACCCGGTCGGCGTGGGACTACGGGCCCCTCGGCGTCGAGCTCAAGGAGAACATCAAGCGGCAGTGGTGGAACACCTTCGTGCGCGGGCGCCGAGACATGGTCGGGCTCGACTCCGCGATCATCCTGCCCACCGCCGTGTGGGAGGCATCCGGGCACGTCAAGGTGTTCAGCGACCCCCTGACCGAGTCGCTCGTGACGCACAAGCGGTACCGCGCCGACCACCTGTTCGAGGCCTACGAGGCCGAGCACGGGCATCCGCCGGTCAACGGGCTCGACGACATCCCCGACCCTGAGCACCCGAAGAAGGTCGGGCAGTGGTCGCCGATCCGCCAGATGAGCGGGATGATGAAGACCTACCTGGGCGTCGTCGACGACGAGACCGGGCTGCACTACCTGCGGCCCGAGACGGCGCAGGGCATCTTCACCGACTTCGCGGCCGTGCTGCAGACCTCGCGCAAGAAGCCGCCGTTCGGCATCGGCCAGATCGGCAAGGCGTTCCGCAACGAGATCACGCCCGGCAACTTCATCTTCCGCACGCGCGAGTTCGAGCAGATGGAGATCGAGTTCTTCGTCAAGCCCGGCGAAGACGAGGAGTGGCAGCAGACCTGGATGGATCTCTGCTGGGCCTGGTTCACCGATCTCGGCATCGACCCGACGAACATCCGCTTCTTCGAGCACCCGAAAGACAAGCTGTCGCACTACTCCAAGCGCACGGTCGACATCGAGTACAAGTTCGAGTTCACCGGTAGCGAGTGGGGCGAGCTGATGGGCGTGGCGAACCGCACCGACTACGACCTGAAGACGCACTCGGAGTCGTCGGGCAAAGACCTGTCGTACTTCGACCAGGCGACCGGTGAGCGGTACATCCCGTACGTCATCGAGCCGTCGTTCGGTCTGACGCGCGCGCTGATGGCCTTCCTGGTCGACGCGTACGACGAGGAGGAGGTGCCGAACGCCAAGGGCGGCACCGACAAGCGCGTCGTGCTGCACCTCGACCCGCGACTCGCACCCGTCACGGTGGCCGTGCTGCCGCTCTCGCGGAACGAGGCGCTCTCGCCTCTTGCGCGGCAGGTGGCAGACGACCTGGCCGGTGAATGGAACATCGAGTTCGACGACGCCCAGGCGATCGGCCGGCGCTACCGCCGATTCGACGAGATCGGCACGCCGTTCTGCGTGACGGTCGACTTCGACTCGCTGGAAGACGCGGCCGTGACGGTGCGCGACCGCGACACGATGCAGCAGGAACGCGTGCCGATCGCCGAGCTGCACACCCACCTCTCGGAGCGCCTCCGCCGCGCCTGACGCGTGCACGCGGGGCGCGGGCGCCTGCCGCTGCGGATGCGCGTCGGCCCCGCTTTGCGAGGCCGACGCGTCAGAGCAGGGTGAGGCGCTTCGTGAGACGGTCGACCTGCTTGCGGGGGCCGACGATGCTGAGCGCACTGGCGTGCAGGTCGGCCGCCGGCGTCGTGGCGAGTTCGGCGAGGTACCCGTCGTAGACCCGGTTCGTCTGCGCGGACTGCGGCATGTCGGTGAGGTAGACGGCTGCGTGCGGGGCCGCCGCTCCATCTGCGGGTGCCTGTGGCGCCGCGTCGGCGAGTGCGCGAGCCGCCTCCCGCACGGCGAGCAGCTCCGCGGCCGTCGCGCCGAGGATCGAGCATCCGGCCCACGGCAGGCCGGGGTGGTGCGAGCCGTCGGCGTCGGTGCCGCCCGGCCCGAGCATCCCGCCCACCGACGCGCCCACCGAGGCCGCCACGCACGCGGCCGCGTTGACCGCGAGCCCCGCGGGCAGGTCGCGGTCGACGATGATGACCCACTTGAGACGGGCCGACCGCGTCGATTCGCCGGTGGCGATCTCGTGTACTTCGAAGGCGGGGGCGGATGCCGGGGCTGTCGTACTCATGAGATCCTCTGTTCGTGCGGTCTGGTTGGCTCATGCTAGGCAGGCATACGATTGCATGACAACTCAGCCGTACGTCATACGGAAAGGATGCTCCCATGCCGGTTCTCGATGAACTTGATCAGGCGATTGTGCGCGAACTGCAGCGAGACGCTCGGCGCACCAATCGCGACATCGCGGCCGCTGTCGGGGTGTCGCCGACGACCGCGCTCGACCGAACCCGCAGCCTCCGTGAGCGAGGGGTGATTGCCGGAGCGACCCTCGAACTCGACCTCGCCGCGGTCGGGCGCCCCGTGCAGGCGATGATCGCCGTGCGCATCCGCCCCCCGTCGCGGCGCAACATCGAGGGGTTCCGCAACTGGGCCCGCGGGCTGCCCGACGTGCTCGGGCTCTTCGTGACCAGCGGCACCGAAGACTTTCTCCTGCACCTGGCCGTGGCCGACAACGACGCGCTGTATGCCTTCGTCATCGACCGGCTCACCGAGCGGCCCGAGGTCGCCGATGTGCGCACCTCGGTCGTCTACGAGCACCTGCGGAACACGAGCATCCAGCCGCTCTGAACCGCATCCAGCCCCTCTGGGCCGGAGGTGGCGACCCGATGGTGCTCGCCCGGTTGACACGAAAAGGTTGTGAGAGCACAATCATTGTGTGCTTACAACTGTCGAATCGACCGGAGGCGTCGCCCGGCCTGCGAAGACCCTCAATCGCGAGCTGCGAACCGGCAAGAAGTCGCCCAAGGGCCTGGTGCTCGCGATCTGCTGCCTGAGCCTGTTCATCGTCTCGATGGATGTCACGATCGTCAACGTCGCCCTCCCCTCCATCCGAGTCGACCTGGGCGCGTCTGTGCCCGACCTGCAGTGGGTCGTCGACGGCTACACCCTCACGATCGCCAGCTTCTTGCTGCTCTCGGGTTCCATTGCCGATCGGTTCGGGCGGCGTCGCATCTTCCAGCTCGGGCTCGTCGTCTTCAGTGTCGGCTCGCTGCTCTGCAGCATCGCCCCCAGCATCGGCTTCCTGGTGTTCGCGCGAGTGCTCCAGGCGCTCGGCGGGTCGATGCTGAATCCGGTCGCCATGTCGATCATCACGAACACCTTCACCGGTGCCAAGGAGCGGGCCCGCGCCGTCGGAGTCTGGGGAGCCGTGCTGGGCGTGAGCCTCGCGTTCGGCCCGCTGGTCGGCGGCGCACTCACCGAGACGGTCGGCTGGCGCTCGGTGTTCTGGGTGAATGTTCCGGTCGGCCTGGCGGCGATCATCCTGAGCGCTATCTTCGTGCCGGAGTCGCGGGCGGCGGTCGTTCGCAAGCTCGACCCGCTCGGCCAGCTGTTCGTCATCGTTGCCCTGGTGTCGCTGGTCTTCGGCCTGATCGAGGCGCCGCGACAGGGATGGTCGAACCCCCTGATCATCGGGCTGTTCGCGCTCACCGTGGTGGCGGTGGCCCTGATCATCCGCCACGAGGGCCGCGCGGCCCAGCCGTTCGTCGACCTGCGATTCTTCCGGAGTGTTCCGTTCAGCTCGGCGACCATCACAGCGGTCTGCGGGTTCGCCGCCTACGGCGCCTTCCTCTTCGTCAATGCGCTCTACCTGCAGAACGTGCGCGGGCTCTCGGCCTTTCACACCGGGCTCTACATGTTGCCGCTCGCCATCGCGACGCTGGTGTGCTCGTTGCTCTCGGGGAGGTTGGTCGCCCGGTTCGGAACGCGCCCCTCGCTGCTGCTGGCCGGCTCGCTCATCGCCGCCAGTGCGCTGGTGCTGACGACGCTCACCGTCGACACGCCCGACGTCGTTCTCCTCGGCGCGTACGTTCTGTTCGGCCTGGGCTTCGGGATGATCAACGCACCGATCACGACGACGGCGGTGTCGGGCATGCCCCGGTCGCAGGCGGGTGTGGCAGCGGGGCTTGCGTCGACGAGCCGCCAGACGGGGAGTTCGATCGGCGTCGCCCTGGCCGGAACGGTCACCGCAGCGGGTGCCGCCGGCGCCTCGGCGACGATCGGGCCGGAGTTCGCCCTCGCGACGCATCCGCTCTGGTGGATCGCGGCGGGCTGCGGGGCCGTGATCGTGGCCCTCGGCATCGCGTCGACGACGGCATGGGCGAAGCGCAGCACCGAGCGCATCTCGCACCTGCTCGCCGAAGACGACGCCGAGAGTGCCGAGGGCGCCGCGAACGACGAGCGCACCGGGAACGACGAGCGCACCGGAAGCGCCGAGCGCGCCGGCGACACCGCGAAGACAGGGAGTGCCCCCTCATGACGACCGATGCCGACGAGGTCTGGGCGACGATGCTCACCATCGTCACGCACAACCTCGAAGACTGGCGACGTGTGGTCTCCGAACAGGTCGGTCTTCCGTTCAGCAGGGTGCGGGTCATTCGCCGGCTCGTGGCACAGCCCCTGACGATGGGGCGCCTGGCGGAGGCCTCGGGAATGGATGCCCCCGCCGCCAGCGTGGCCGTCAACGACCTCGAGCGTCGCGGCCTGGTGCAGCGGGCAATCGATCCGTCGAACAGGCGGGTGCGGATGGTCGCCCTCACCGATGCGGGCCACGAGATGGTCGCGCGCGTGCAGCGGGTGCGCCCGGCGGCGCCGGCCGAGTTCTCGGCGCTCGACGACGCCGACCTCGAAGCGCTGTCGGGCATCCTGAGCCGTGTCGCCGAGGCGGCCGATCTGGCGCACGCCTGACGTCGGTGCACGCTGCGGCGCACCCGGCGCCCGGCCGCGCGCCCGGCGCCTGTGCACGACGCCGCGCACCCGGCGCCCCGGCCGGAGTAGCCTCTCTGCAGAACCGCTGAACCTCGACCACCACGGGAGACCCGACATGCGCGCAGTGCAGTACGACACCTACGGCGAACCCGATGTGCTGCACGTCGTCGACGCGCCCACTCCGACGCTGAAGCCGAACGAGGTGCTGGTCGCCGTGCAGTTCGCCGCCGTGAACCCGTTCGACAACAAGCTCCGCTCCGGCGCCATGGCGGGAATGGTGAAGGTGACCTTCCCGGTCACGCCGGGCAGCGAGATCGCCGGCAGAGTGGCGGCCCTCGGCAGCGAGGTGCAGGGATCGGCGGTCGGCGACGAGGTGTTCGGCTGGGCCACAGGGGCCTACGCCGAGTTCGCCGTGGCGCTCGCCACCGGGGTCGCACCCCGCCCTGACGCACTGCCGGCGGAGGTCGCCGCCGCCCTGCCTGTCGCCGGCGAGGCCGCTCTCCGCGGGCTTCGCCTGCTCGAACTGCGGGCCGGCGAGACCCTACTGATCCACGGCGCGGCGGGAGCGGTCGGGTCGATCGCGGTGCAGCTCGCGGTTGCGCGCGGCATCACCGTCATCGGAACCGCCAGCGAGCGCGACGCAGAGGCCGTGCGCGAACTCGGCGCGCATCCCGTTCGCTACGGCGACGGGGTGTTCGAACGGGTGCGCGAGCTGGCACCCGACGGCGTCGACGCCGTGCTCGACATCGCCGGGGCCGGCGATCTGCCGGGTTCGATCGAGCTGGCCGGTGGCACGGAACGCGTCGTCACGCTCGCCGACTCCGCGGCGACGAGCCTCGGAGTAACGTTCTCGTCGGGCGGGCGGAAGGACCAGACCCCGGATGTTCTGCGGCAGCTGGCAGACGCCGTGGTCGACGGGTCTCTGGTGATCGCGCCGGCCCGGCACCTGCCGCTCGCCGACGCCGCGGAGGCGCAGGCTCTCGTCGCCGCCGGCGGGCGGCGGGGCAAGGTGCTGCTCGACCTCTGACGGCCACGGCAGCGCGCCTCGCTGTACGGGGTAGCTGGCGTCGTGCAGCCCGCCCCGCCTGTTCGCCGGGCTCAGACCAGGTCGGCGAACTCCGGCAGGTCGGCGCCGAAGGGGCGCCCTGCCAGCTCGGCCCACGAGCGTTGCAGTACCTCGATGGCACGTCGGGTGTCGCCGGGTGAGTAGTTGATCGGCAGCCGCAGAAAGCGCTCGAACGCCCCATCGGTGCCGAAACGCGGCCCGGCGGTGAAGAGCACCCCATGCGTTCGGGCCGCCAGCACGAGCTGCGAACTGATCGGGCGGCCGACATTCACCCAGGCGCAGAGACCGCCGGCGAGCGGTGGGCGCCGCCACTCGGGCAGACGCTGTTCGAGTGCCGAGTAGAGCACGTCGCGCCCGTCGCCGAGCTGGCGCTGGCGGGCGGGGAGGAGCTCGGCTGTGCGGCGCACCAGGCTGGTCGCGACCAGCTGTTCAAAGACCGGCGTACCGATGTCGACCGACGCGCGCGCTGCGAGCAGACGGCGGATCACGGCTCGCTCGGCCCGGATCCATCCGATGCGGAGCCCGCCCCAGAACGTCTTGCTGGTCGAACCGATGAGCACGGCATCCCCGTATGCCGCAAGCGGCATGTAGGGGTCGCCCGCGACCGCCGGCCGGTCGATGTCGAGTTCTGCCGTCGTCTCGTCAGCGACGAGCACGGTTCGGGTCGCTGCCGCGGCCGCAACGAGCCGCCGACGGAAGCCGGGCGTCATCGATGCCCCGGTGGGGTTGTGGAAGTCGGGCATCACGTAAGCGAGGGCCGGGGCGGACTGCGCGAGCGCGTCGAGCAGAGCATCCTCGTTCCAGCCGTCGTCGACAGAGACACCGACGGGAACGAGGCGGGCTCCGGCGGCGAGGAGCGTGTCGGCCGCATGCGGGTAGGTGGGTGTCTCGACGACCACGCGATCACCGCGGGCGACGAACGCGCGGGTGATCAGGCTGAGCGCGCTGAGCGCCCCGCCGGTGACCATGATCTCGCCGGGCTCGGTGGGCAGGCCGCGCTCGGTGTACCGGTCGGCGATCGCCTCGCGGAGTGCGGGCAGCCCATGCAACTCGAACCCGAGCGTGTCGAGAAGCGGCGCCACGTCGGCCGCGGCCTGCTGGATCGCTTCGCTGACGCCTGCGGACGCGGGCAGCGCTGCCTGGGTGAAGTTCAACAGGGGTCGGTCGGAATCGACCGCCGTGTCGCGCGATGCTGTCGACGCGACGAATGCGCCCCGCGGGCCTCCGCCGCGTTCGCCGTCGTGGGTGTCGGCCGGGATGCGCGTCATGCTGCCGGAGCCCTGCACGCTGGTGAGGTACCCCGCCTCGCGCAACGCACGGTATGCCGCGGCCACCGTGCTGCGGCTGAGTTCGAGCCGGGCGGCGAGTTCCCGCTCGGCGGGCAGCCGGGAACCGACGAGGATGCGCCCGTCGAGTACCAGCAGCCGTATCCGGTCGGCGAGTGCGCGGTAGGCGGCGCCCTCGCTCTGCCAGTGACCGAGCAGGGCCGAGAGGGAACGGGCGGTCAGCTGAGCAGTGGTCACCAGTCCACTGTACGCCGATTGGAGTGTTGTCACCATCCAATATGCCGACTTTACTGGTCCCAAGGCCTCCAACACGGGTGCTTTACCGTCGAACACGCGGAAATTGGAGTGCATATGATGGTCTTCCTCATCGTTCTTGGCCTGATTGGCATGGTCGGGATCTGTCTCACCCTCCGAGCCGTGACGACCGATGGATACCGACAGATCGAGACACGGGCCGGGTACGATTCCCGGTGCGGCACGAAAGGAACACACTGATGCGCTTGAGGGACTTCAGACAGGTCGACGTCTTCTCCGCCACGCCATATCGCGGCAACCCGCTCGCGGTGGTGCTCGACGGGAGGGATGTCGACGACGAGGCACTGGCCGACTTCGCCAACTGGACGAACCTCTCAGAGACGACTTTCGTTCTGCCGCCGAGCCCCGAGGCTGCCGCGGCCGGAGCCGACTACCACGTGCGCATCTTCACGCCGAGCCGGGAGTTGCCGTTCGCCGGGCATCCCACTCTCGGCACGGCCCACGCGTGGCTGGAGGCCGGCAACGAGCCGCGCGATCCGGCGGCCGTCGTGCAGGAGTGCGGGGTCGGCCTCGTGCGCATCCGCCGCGAGGGTGAGCGGCTCGCCTTCGCCGCGCCCGAGCTGCTGCGGAGCGGCCCCATCGACCCCGCCGACCTGGCCGAGCTCACGGCCGTGCTCGGCATCGCGCCGGCAGACGTCGTCGATGCGAACTGGGTCGACAACGGCCCCGGATGGTCGGGGTTGCTGCTCCCGTCGGCCGAGGCCGTGCTGGCGCTCGAGCCGGACTTCGCGGCCCTCGGCCGGCGTTCCATCGGCGTCGTGGGGCCGTACGCCGCTGCCGCCGGCGCAGATGGTGACGACAGCGCCGCGCCGGA
Source organism: Subtercola sp. Z020 (assembly GCF_002931235.1). GTDB lineage: Bacteria > Actinomycetota > Actinomycetes > Actinomycetales > Microbacteriaceae > Subtercola. Next base: position 9,525 of record NZ_PSTT01000009.1, read on the forward strand.
CGCTGCGGACGCCACCGCCCCCGCGACCCCGCACTTCGAGGTGCGCGGCTTCGCCGGCAGTGCGGGTGTGGGCGAAGACCCGGTGACTGGCAGCCTGAATGCCAGCCTCGCGCAGTGGCTGATGGCGGCGGGCCACGCTCCCGACCACTACGTCGCGGCACAGGGCACCCGCCTCGGTCGCGCGGGCCGCGTGCACCTCGACCGCGTCGACGGCCAGGTCTGGGTGGGCGGGGCCAGCACCACCTGCATCGCCGGCACCGTGCTGCTCTAGCAGCGGCGGTACGCGCCCGGCACCGCCGCCCGCTCCGCGCACCGGCGCGGGCCGGGCGCCGGCGCAGAGCCGCCAGCGCCGAGCCGCCCGCGGCCGACGTGGGAAGATGAAACGGTGACCGCCGCCCACCCCGACCCGCAGCAGCAGCGGCAACAGGCCCCGCGGCGCCGGCGGCGGCGTGCGCTGGCCGCCGCCGCGCTGGTGCTCCTGTTGTTCGGCGTCTCCGCTGCCGTCGCAGCCGTCGTTCTCACCCAACGTCCGCCCGAGCACAGCGCCCTGGCCGACGCCACGCCGGGGGAGTGGTCGAGCATCCCGCTCGCGGCGCCCGCGCTGAACGGCGACGGATCGGCGTACGACATGTTCGTCCGGCCCGGCTCCAGCCGTGATCTCGTCGTGTTCTTCGGCGACGGGGGCCTCAACTGGAACGAACTCACCACCGCCGAACCGATCACCCCGCAGTCGAGCCTCTTCGGCGGCGGCAACTTCTTCTACGACTCCGTGCCGTTCCACCAGCCCGCGAGCCTCGGCGGTCTGCTGCGACCGGATGCCGCGGCCCCGTTCGCCGCGTCGACCATCGTCTACATCCCGACCACGACGGGCGACCTCGGGGTGGGCGATGCGAAAGCCGTCACGATGACCTCCGAGACGGGTGACTCGGCGACCGCGGACTTCAATGGCTACAACAACACCCGCGCCGCCCTCGACTGGGTCTACGCGAACGTCGCCGACCCGACCAGCGTGCTCGTCGCGGGCGCCGGCACCGGCGGCCTCAACGCCGCGTTCTGGCTCGGTGACGTCGGCGCGCACTACGACAGCGCCCCGCTCTTCGAGTACTCCGACAGTTCGTACGTGACGGCCGCCGCGCTCGCCGGCACGATCGACCCCCTGTGGACCACGCAGTTCAGCGCCCGGTTCGGTTTCGAGCCGACGAACGACCCGCTGCGGGCGGCCGTCACGCACAACGGCAAGCTCTTCGGCGACCGACTGCGCACCCTCCTCTCCCAGACGACGCTCGACCGCACCCTCGCCGGCTTCTCGGTCGGCATCGACGACGGGTACTACACCCCCCAGGCCGGCGCCGACTGGAACTACGCGATGAAGGCGTCGTTCCGGGCGGTCACGGCTCTGGATGCCCGTACCTCCGTCTACGTCACCGACACCGGCGCCGATGCCAACGGCGAGACACGCCACGTCATCTCGACGGTCGACGCCTTCCAGAACGACCGGCAGAACGGCGTCACCGCCGAGGAGTGGCTGGCCGAGGCCGTGCAGGGCGGGCATCCGGAGTCTGTCGGAGCCGACCTCCTGAGGCAGTAGCGCCACCGCCCGAGGTGGTTGACTTGTCGAATGGATGCTCCCCTCGACGTTTCGGCCTACATCGACGACTTCACGCAGTACCTCACGGCGTCGCCCTCGTCGTACCACGCGGTGGCCGAAGCCGGCCGCCAGCTGACGGCCGCCGGATTCACCCGGCTCGACGAGACCGAGCCGTGGCCGGTCACGGCCGCAGCTGCCGCCACGGCCGCCGCCGCCGCCGAGGGTGAGCCCGGTCGCCACTTCGTCATCCGCGACGGCGCGATCATCGCCTGGCTCACCCCCGCCGGTGCCGGGCCGTCGACCCCGTTCCGCATTCTCGGGGCGCACACCGACTCGCCTGGCTTCAAGCTCAAGCCGAAGCCGACGACGGGTTCCGCGGGCTGGCTGCAGGCCGGGGTCGAGATCTACGGCGGGCCGCTGCTGAACTCGTGGCTCGACCGTGAGCTCGAGCTCGCCGGCCGCGTGGTCACCCGCGACGGCCGCGAACTGCTCGTACGCACCGGGCCCTTCTTGCGCATCCCGCAGCTCGCGATCCACCTCGACCGTGACGCGAACACCGGCCTCACGCTCGACCGGCAGCGCCACACCAGCCCGGTGTTCGGGGTCGGCGACCTCGGCCGGGCCGATCTCGTCGACCACCTGGCCGGGCTCGCCGGGGCGGAGCTCACCGGTGCCGACATCGCCGGTTACGACATCCTCACGGCCGACACGGCCACCCCGGCACGGTTCGGGCTCGACGGCCAGCTCTTCGCCGCCGGGCGCATGGACAACCTGACGTCGGTCTACGCCGGGCTCCGCGCTCTGATCGAGACGAGCGCGCTCGCAGCGGGCGCCGGGTCCGCCGCGTCGGCTCCGGATGCCGCGACCGGCGCCGCGCACATCACCGTGCTGGCGGCCTTCGACCACGAAGAACTGGGCTCGGAGTCGCGTTCGGGGGCGAGCGGGCCGTTGCTCGACGACATCCTCACCCGCATCTCGGCCGGGCTCGGCGCGTCGACGGAGGAGCGCCTGCGCGCCTACGCCGCCTCGTGGTGCCTCTCGGCCGATGCCGGCCACTCCGTGCATCCGAACTACCCCGAGAAGCACGACCCCGTGAACCGCCCGATCGCCGGCGGCGGCCCGCTGCTGAAGATCAACGCCAACCAGCGGTACGCGACCGATGCGCACGGGGCGGCCCTCTGGGTGGCGGCCTGCGCCCAGGCGGGGGTGGCGTACCAGGAGTTCGTGTCGAACAACACTGTTCCGTGCGGTTCGACGATCGGGCCGCTCACCGCGACGCGCCTCGGAATCCGCACCGTCGACGTGGGCGTGCCCCTGCTCTCGATGCACTCGGCCCGCGAGCTGGCCCACGTGAACGACCTCGCCGCGCTCTCGGCAGCCATCCGCGCCTTCTTCGCTCCGCGCCCCTAGTACCCCCACTTCGGCCGTTCGCTTGGCCCCGGGGCCGCCGGTACCTACTGTGGGATCGGCGCGTCGGGGGACGACGCGGTCGTCACGGGGGAGTACAGCATGCAGAACAGGTCACGTCGCGGAGCGCTTGTACCATCGGGGAGTGGGATGCTCGGCAGAGCCCTCACCGGAGCCGCCCTCGCGGCCACCGTCGTCACCGCGCTCGCACTCGCGGGCTGCAGCGCGGGCACGACGGGCGCAGCGGGCGCCTCAGCCCAAGTCGTGAGCGCCTCCGTCGCGGTCACCCCGCCCGCGGGGGCGCCTGCGACCCCGTCGCCGACGCCCACCGCTGCTCCCGCGCCGAAAGTCACCCACGCGACCGTCGCCTCGACTGTGGAGATTCCGTTCGGCACCGACACGACAGACGACCCGTCGCGCGCCGTCGGGGAGTCGGCCGTCGTTGCCGCAGGCAGGAACGGTACGAGGACGCAGGTGTGGGACGTGGCATCCCTCGACGGCGTCGAGACCGGCCGCACCCTGGTGTCGGAGTCGACCACCGCAGAGCCCGTCACCGAGGTGACCGCCGTCGGAACGAAGCAGCCGGCACCCGCGCCCGTGCCGGTCGCCGAGGATCAGGCGGCCGACGAGCAGTCCGGCGGGGCCGGCTGCGACCCGAACTACGAGGGTGCCTGCGTGCCGATCGACAGCGACGTCGACTGCGCAGGGGGCAAGGGCAACGGCCCCTCGTACGTCGAGGGCCCGGTCCGGGTGGTGGGTGAGGACATCTACGGCCTCGACGGCAACGACAACGACGGTATCGGCTGCGAGTGACCCGAACGACGAGAACGCCCCCTGCCTGCATACCGCGGTATTCGAGCAGAGGGCGTTCCGAGAGCCCCGAGGGGCTGGCGTCACCTAGTTTTTGAAGACGTCTTTGACGTTCTCGCCGGCCTTCTTCGCGCTGGCGCCGGCCTGGTCGGCCTTGCCCTCGGCGACCTTCGAGTCGTCGTTCGTGATGTTGCCGACAGCCTCCTTCGCCTTACCGGCGAGGTCCTGCGCGGCGTTCTGGATCTTGTCTGCTGCACTCATGAGGAGCACCTTTCTTTGTTGGGGTTGTGGAGAGATGAGACGTGGGGGTCAGGCGAGGCGGGTCGCACCGGCGGTGCGCACCCGGAACCCTCCGCTGACCTGGATGAGCGCCGGGATGCTCGACCCCAGCAGCTCGTCGAGGGCGAGCAACTGTGCTTCGACGAGGTCGCGGGCGTCGGCGGGGGAGACCCCGCGTCGGCACGAGACCGAGACTTTCAGAACCGATGAACCCTTCACAGCGTACGTCGAGACGTGCGATGCCACGAGCTCCGGATGCGTCGCGAGGGATTCCTGCAGCAACTGCTCGGCCACGGCGGAGTCGACCACGGTGCGGCCGTGCTCCGTCGGCTTCTCTGAGAGCAGCGTGCGGGTGTGGCCGCCGCCCTGCCGGAAGATGAAGACGACGAACAGGATGACCAGCACCAGCAGCAGGGCGGCCGCAGCGAGCCAGAGCCAGCTGTGACCGGTACCACCGAGCGGTGTCGCCTTCAGCGCTTCGGTGACCGAGGAGACCACTCCGGGAGCCTGCTCCGTGTACCCGTCACGGACGGACGCAAGTGCTCCGACGGCTGCGGCAGAGAGACCGGCCGCGAGCAGCACGAGCCCCGCGAGCAGGATGACGGCGCGGTTCGCGCCACGGTTGGTGCTGTTCATGCGCCGACCTTTCCCTCAGTGCTGATGATGACGCGCGAACGGATGCTCGGCTTCAGGTCGTACGACCGGAGCTGCTCATCGACAGCGGCCGTCACCGCAGCGGCGTCGACTGCCGCGCCTGACGCCGGGGTGACCCGCACGACGGCCGTGCGGTGCGACACCGACACGCTCGTGTTGTCTGCGCTGGTGTGGGCGGCGCTGGCGGCGTGCCGGGCCAGGGCCGAGGCGATGACCTCGTTGTCGATGACCGTGGCCGCACGCTCGGAGGTGAGGGTGTGCCGCGCCCGGCGGGCGCCCGTCACCGCGACGATGACCAGTACGAGCCCGATGATCGCCGCGACGATGCCGCCCGCGATCAGGGTCCACGCCGGGTAGGCCGGGGCGTTGACGACGGCCTGCGCGAGGGCCTGGGGCGCCACGAGCAGCGGGGCGAACCCGAAGGCACGCAACACGAACTCGGTTCCGAGGTACGCCAGCACGAGAATGGCGAGCACCGCGAGAACGATGGCGAGACCCGACAGGGGAGAGTGCGTCTCGCGCCGGTTCAGCCGGCGATACAGAGGGGTGGTGCTCATGAGACGCGCTTCCCTTCCTGAATGTCGACTCCGGTCAGCCGCACGGTCACGGTGTCGATCGACGAACCACTGAGTGCCGTGGCGCGGGCCCTGATCTGCTGTTGTGCGGCGGCGGCGCGCTCGAGCAGCGTGCCGCCCGTGCGTTCGACGAGGGTTCGATCATCCTGAACCCGCGACAGCGATGCCACACGGAGCGGAGACCGCACCGTGACGGCGAGCTTGCCGGCCGAGTCCGCCAGATCGACGGAGACCGCACGCGCCGACACGCCCAGCGCCTCGGCGGCCACCGCGGCGACCAGGCGGTTCAGGGCCTTCTCGGTGATGCGCGTGCGGCCCGCTGCCGGCCGGTCGACGGCGCGGGGCGCGGCCGGCGTGAGGGCCGCCGGCCGCGGAGCCGTCACCGTGCTCATGATGACGAACGCTTCCCTCTGAACGCTCCGGCGAGGGCGGAGAGGTCGAGCTTGCCGTCGAGCACGCGGCCCACGAGCGCCCCGATCGCCATGGCGACGGCGACGAAGAAGAACGCCCAGAACCCGAACACGATCCAGGTCAGTGCGAGCACGGCACCGATGACGATGCCGGTGCGAGTGGCGGTGGAGGTCATGACTACTGAACCCGCGCTTCGGTCTCAGCGTCGGCCGAGTCGTCGACCGACGGAATGAAGACGTCGTCGACCGTGACGTTCACTTCGGTGACCTCGAGGCCGACGAGGTTCTCGATCGCCTCGATGATCGACGAGCGCACGTTGTCGGCGACATCCTGCAGCGGAACCGGGTACTCGGCGACGATGATCACGTCGACGGCGACCTGGGTCTCACCGACCTCGACGCTGATGCCCTGCGACAGGTCTTTGTTGTTCATCGCGTTGCGGATGGAGCCGATCACGCGGGCGGCGCCGCCGCCGAGGGCGTGTACTCCGCTCACCTCGCGGGCCGCGATTCCGGCGACCTTGGCAACGACACTGTCGTTGATGGTGGTCTTGCCGATCGCGGTCTCGGCGGTGGGGATCGTCGACGTCGTGCTGATCGTGGCCGGCGTGACAGTGGCGGGGGTGGTGGTGTTTGCCATGACGTACTCCTTGGAGGTGATTGCAAGCCCCGAGATCTTCCCGGGGCTGTTGTGCGATAGTCACTAGTGAGACGGAGCTGCTCCGGCATTCGTCACACGTGTACGAGATTTTTTTTCGGCCCAGCCCGGTGGCCGACGATTCTGCGAGGCGAAGGGGGGCCCGATGGATGCTCGTTCCGTACCATCGCTCGTCGACGCAGACGACCGCACCCTCGCGGGCCGTGCCGCCGACGGCGATGTGCGGGCCTTCGAGGCTCTCGTGCGGCGCTATGGCCCGCTGATGCGGGCCTACGCGACGCGCGTTCTCGGGTCGAACGATGAGACCGACGATGTGGTGCAGGAATCGTTCATCACTGCCTGGCAGCAGCTGTCCACCCTGAGCGACCCGGGTGTCGTCAAGAGCTGGCTGATGCGCATCGTGAGTCGCAAGAGCATCGACCGCATCAGGGCCCGCAAGCTGCACGTCGACATCGACGACCACGAGCAGGAGGCTCCGACGGAGGCGACGCCGCCCCGGGTCGCCGAGGCGCGTTCCCGCGAACAGGCGCTCAGCCGGGCGCTGGAGGCGATGCCCGCCGAGCAGCGCCAGTGCTGGATACTCAAAGAGATCGCCGAGTACAGTTACGACGACATCGCCCGGGAGCTCGACCTGCCCACGTCGACCGTGCGCGGACTGCTGGCTCGGGCGCGCAAGAACCTGATCCGTGAGATGGAGGCGTGGCGATGACCGACGACCTCGAACTGGAGGGTTTCGAACCCGCCGATCTCGACGGGCACACCATCGAGCAGCTCAGTGACTACCTCGCGGCCGGCCGCCAGCCGTTCGATCCCTCGATCGAGTCGTCGCCGGGCTGCCAGATCGCGCTCGCGGCCATGGTGCGCCTGCGGTCGGTCTCGCTGTCGCTGCTCGAATCGGAGGCGGTCGACGAGCCCGCCCGCGATGACAGCTGGGTCGCGGGCATCCTGAACAGCATCGGCCTGGAGGCGCAGGCGGGGCGGAGCATCCCCATTCAGCACCCCTCGGGCAGGGCGTCGCTCAGCCTGACCGAGGGTGCGGTGCGCGGGCTGGTGCGCGCGGCCGGCGACTCGGTGACGGGCGTTCTCATCGGTCGCTGCACCCTGCAGGGCGATGTGACGGTGCCGGGTTCGCCGATCACCGTGCTCGTCGATGCGAGCGTGTTCTGGGGCGAGCCGATACCGACGGCCGCGGCGAAGGTGCGCGAGGCGATCTACGCCGAGCTCCTGCGGCACACCGAACTGAACATCGTGGCGATCGACGTGACCGTTCACGATGTGCACCTCTCGCGAAGCCTGGGTGAACCGAGTACGGAAGAGATCGAGTGAGAGATGGATGCGCCGATGGATGATCGAACCGCCCTCACGCTGACCCTGACCGACCTCGTGCGCCGGGTTCCGGGCGTGACAGACGTGTACTCGTCGGTGCCCGTTCTGGTCGCGACCGTCTCGAAGCTCAGCCAGCTCGTCACCCGCCGGGATCTCGGGCCCGACCTCGTGACCCTGTCGGAGGTCGACGGGGAGCTCGTCGTCGCCGTCACGATCGGCGTGGGCGAGGGCCTCTCGGCGACGGAGGTGTGCCGCGAAGTCTACGACGCGATCGCCGAGCACCTCGCGGCCGGCACGGCCCCGCAGCCCGCGTCGATCGCTGTCACGGTCGGTCGAATCGGCTGACGCCCTCGCGCGTACGCAGGTCGCGCGGTGTCACGCCGTGCTGCGCGCGGAGGGCCGAACGCAGCTCCTTGATGCTGGAGAAACCGGTCATCGCGGCGATCTCGCCGAGGGGGAGCCCCCGGCCGGTCGGGTTGGCGAGAATGGTGGTCGCGGCTGCCACCCGGCGTCGCCGGATCGCGTCGGTGATCGTCGAGTTCTCGGCCGCGAAGGTGCGCTGCAGGTGCCGCAGCGAGATGTGCAGCCGAGCAGCGAGGGTGGAGGGCTCGAGCGCCGGGTCGGCGTGTTCCCTGTCGATGACTGCCATCGCCTGAGCCCAGAGCCCGGCGGCCAGGTCGACCGAGTCGGGGCGATAGCCCGCCTGCTCGTGGAAGAGCCCGGCGACGAGCTGGCTGAGCAGGGTGGCTGCCTGATGCCCGGCGGCGCTGCGTTCGCCCGCTGCGCTCGCGGCCGGGCCCCCGGCCGCGACGGTCGCCTCGTCGTTCTCCTCCATCAGCCCGAGAACGAATGCCAGTGCCGGGGCGACGAGCATCGCGGAGCCGTCGAAGAGCCCGAATCGCGGCTGGCCGTTCTCCGCGCCGAGCAGCGCGCGACGGGGCACGGAGACACGCGCGAGGCGCGAGGCGTGCAGGTTCTCGGCGTCGACCCGGGTCCAGCCGGGCATCCACCCCGCTGCGCCGCTCCCGAACGGCAGCACTCGGTTGCGCTCGCGCACCACGTAACCGCCCGAGAGCACGAAGAGGGCGGTGATGTAGTCGACGTCTCCGCTGGTGTCGTCGTTCGTCGGGCCGATGGCGCACGGAGTCTGGCGGATGTGCGAGACGACGATGTCGTCGAAGGTCCACCGCACACCGCGGGAGCGGAACCCCTCGCGGTCGTCGCAGGTCACCCGGCCGAAGGAGTGGGCGATCGCGTCAGGGCCCTGCCGCGACCATTCCGTGCGGGTGACGCCTCGGTGCTCCATACCTCTATCTCACCCGAAGGGGGGAGGCGGCGCAACTGTGAGAGCGCTTTCCTCAGACGGGGCAGTAGAGCTGGGTGCGCTCGCCCGTACGGTCGATCTCGTGCTCCGACATGGGTCGCCCGCACAGCGGGCAGGCGCCGGTCAGGGCCCGTTCGGCCTTCGACTCGGCAGACTCGCGGTCGATGGGGCCGAGCGGGGGCGGGCCGAGGTAGGGGAACAGCCGCGCATTCAGCCAGTTGCCGACGCCGCCGGCTTCTTTCAGCGTCGGTCTCTTGCGCTCGTCTCTCGCCATATCATTAGTGTACTAACGAATTGCGAGGAGTCGCCCATGACGACAGAGATCGACGAGCAGGCCCCGGCGGCCCCCGACCCGCTGGCTCTCGAGAACCAGGTCTGTTACGCGCTCGCGGTCGCCGCGCGCAACGTCGTCGCCCTGTACCGGCCCATTCTCGAACCCCTCGGTCTCACCCACCCCCAGTACCTCGTGATGCTCGCGCTCTGGGAGCAGAGCCCGCGATCGGTGCGCGGCCTCGCGTCGGCGCTCAGCCTCGAGCCCGCCACACTCTCGCCGCTGCTGAAACGGCTGGAGGCCGCAGGCCTGCTGACCCGCTCCCGCAGCGCATCCGACGAGCGGATGCTCGACGTGGCGCTCACCGAGAAGGGGCGCGTTCTGCGGGCGACGGCCGAGACGATCCCGCCCCGGGTGGCAGCGGCGCTCGACATGTCCGTGCCCGAGCTCCAGCAGTTGCGCGGGGTGCTGCACCGCGTGATCGCCGCGACGGTGGGGTAGTTTCAGCAGGTGCCCTGCTCCCCCCGGTTCCGCGCCGCAGCCGTGCCGGCGGGCATCCTGCTGCTCTATCTGGTTGCGGCGCTCACCACCCTGCACGCCTGGCAGAGCGCCGGGTTCACGCTGACCGGTGACGAGCCGCACTACCTCGTCATCGCCCGCGGCATCCTCGTCGACCACACCCTCGAGCAGACCGTGCCGTACCGGGAGGCCTTCGCACAGGGGCTCTTCTTCGGGGGCGTCAGCACCGAGCCACCGACCCCCGCGAACACGCACGCCTACCTCGGCCCGAACGGGCTCTTCAACATTCACAACGTCGGTCTGCCGCTGCTGATCGCGCTGCCCTACGGAGCGCTCGGCGTCGTCGGGGTGAAGGTTTTTCTCGTGCTGGTCGGCGGTGTCGCGCTGATTCTGCTGTGGAAGATCAGCGGGGTCTTCGTGCGCCCGGTGGAGGGTGGCCGTGCCGTTGTGGGACGAACCGTCGTCCGCGCGGTGACCGTCGGCGCTGTCGGGCTGGGGATGCCGCTGCTGCCGGGGGCCAACCAGGTCTTCCCCGACATTCCCGCGGGGGTGCTCTGCCTGGTCGGGCTCTACGGCGTGCTGACCGTGGTGCGCCGCCCGCCGGTGTGGAGGGAGGTGCTGACCGGGATCGCGGTGGGGTACCTCCCGCTGCTGCAGATCAAGTTCGCCCTGCCGGCGCTCGTTCTGGTGGTGGCGCTCGCCGTGGCGATCGTGCGCCGTGAGACGGCGGGTGCGCCGCCGCAGGGGGCGCAGCAGGAGCCACGCGGGGGACTTCGTGGCGCCGGCCTCCCGCGCGGGCTTCGGCGGGCCGCGGCTGTCGTCGTTCCGTTCGTGGTACTGCTCAGCATCCTCTTCGCCTACAACCTGTACGCCTTCTCGAACCTGACCGGCCCGTACGACTCGGGGGCCTTCGAGGTCGGGCCCGCTGCGCTGATGTCGTTCGCGGGGCTGGTGATCGACCAGAACCAGGGGCTGCTCTTCCAGAGCCCCATCGCGTTCGCCGGGGTCGTCGGCGCCGGGCTGATGTTCGCTCGCCGGCGGTCCTTCACCCTCGCCTGGGTGCTCGTGCTTCTGGCCCTGCTGGTGCCGAACGCCCTGCTCGCGAACGAGTACGGCGGGTACTCGCTGAACGGGCGGTTCCAGTGGCCGGCCGCGCTGGTCTTCGCCGTCGCGACGATCTTCGCGCTCGGGCGCCTCGCCGCGGCCCGCCCGGTGGCCTGGGCGGTGGTGTCGGCCGTCGGCCAGGCCGTCTCCGCCGGGTTCTGGGCCCTGCTGACCCTCTCGCCCACCTTCCTCGAGTTCGGTGGCCGTCTGCTCTACCGGCAGGATCCGCTGCCGTGGTTGCTCGAGTACAGCGTGTTCTACTTTCCGCTGCAGAACGCCCTCCCGGCGCTCTACGATCCCGTCTGGGCCGCGGGTTTTCCGCCCAACACCGTGTGGGCGGTGGTCGTGCTGGTGCTTCTTGTGGTCGGCTTCGCGCCGGGCATCCGTCGCCGCATGACACGCCGGCTCTGGATGCCCGTCGCCGCCACACTCGCGACCGCCGTTGTCGTGGCGGGCCTTGTGGCGAACCCACCGACGCCGCCGCGCGACTACCCGGTCTCGCAGCTCGTCGTTCTGCAGGGCTCCGCCGTGGCCGGCGGCGTCTCGGTTTCGCGGGCGTCGGGGCAGGAGCCCGGAACGGTGACGGAGGGGCCGATCACCCTCGTGCGTGCGGGCACCTACACGGTGTCGGTCACGTACCGGAGCGCTGCGCCGAGCTCCGTCGTCGTCGGCAGCTGGCAGGCGCTGCCCGCGCACGCCGACGCGACGCCGCCCGAAGTGCTGGCCGGAACGGGCGGGGAGGCGGTCACGGTGAGCCGGGTCGTCGAGCTGACGAACGTGGTGCCGGCCACGCTGCAGGTGCGCACGAGCTGGAACGGCGTGGCGCAGCTGACCGTGCTGGGGGCGACGTTCCGGCTCGACTGAGGGCGGCCGGGCGCGGCCGGGCGCGGCTAGCCCAGGCGCGCGCAGCGGATGCAGAGCTCGGCGAAGGGCCGGGCATCCAGTCGCTCGAAGCCGATCGGCTCGCCGCAGCGCACGCACACGCCGTAGCGGCCCGCGTCGATGCGGCCGAGCGCCGCGTCGACCGAGTGCGACCGGTTCTCGAGTTCGCCGGTGACCCCGGCGATGCGGGACCACTCCGACGACAGGGTGGGGCCCTCCGGGTCGTGCTCGTCGTCGACCGAGGCGTCACCGCGGGCCAGCCGCACCTCGGCGAGCGACCCCGACATGCGCCGCAGTTCAGCGTCGAGCGCCGAGCGCTGCCGCTGCAGGAGCTGCGTCAGGTGGCGCAGCTGGGCATCCGTGAGCCCGTCGGGATCAGGCGTTCTTCGCCGCCTGCAGCTCGGGGATCAGCTTCTCGAGGTAGGCGGCAGTGTCGTGCCAGCCCTCGACGGCGACGCACTCGACGCCGAGCACCTTCACCGGGTAGTCGTTGCCGTTCTCGTCGAGGCGATCGCCCACGAAGAGCATGTCGTCGAGCGGGATGCCCGTCAGCTCGGCGAGCTTGTTCATTCCGTAGGCCTTGTCGATGCCCTGGCGGGTGATGTCGACCGACGTCGACCCGCCGGCGCGAACCTCGAGGTCGGGCAGCTCGGCCTGCGCCGCCTCGCGGAGCGCGTTCTTCTTCTCGCCCGAGGCATCCCACGCCATCTTCGCCGCGACCGGCGCGGCCTGGCCGAGCGCCGAGAAGGTGATCTGCGAGCCGCGGTCTTCGAGGATGGGGCCCCAGGTCTCGGTCTCCCAGTAGCCGAGCTTCTTCGCGACGCGCTCGACGACCTCGAGGGCGCGCGACTTCTCGTCGTCGGTGAGGTTCTGGGCGTAGATCTGGTTCCACGCACCGTTCTGGTGCAGGTAGTACTGCGTGCCGCAGGTGGGCATGAGGTGCAGGTGCGCGAGCTGGGCGTCGGTCGCGTTCGTCAGGTTGTCGATCACCTGCATCTGGAACTGCGCGATCTGCCCGCCCGAGATGATGCAGACCTCCGTGACGTCGAGCAGCCGCGTGAGCAGCGCCGCCATCGCCGGGTCGAGCGGCGATTTCGAGGGGGCGAGAGTGTCGTCGAGGTCGAATGCCACCAGCCGGGGGGTTGTCGTCACGGGTGTTTCCTTCGGGGTCGGTGCGGGCGTTGTGTCGGCGCCGCACGTTCTGCGCGCGGCTGCGTCTCGGCGTCGCCCGCTATCGGGGCGCCGCTCCATGGTACCCGCGCGCCGCTGCGTGCCTCCGATAGAGGTCGTCTTCATTACTCACCAGGTCATGAGAACCTTTTCACTACGCGAAAGTAATGAGGGTAGACTCATTACCCGGAGGTACTGACATGGCACAGGGATACATCGAATCCCCGGCTGACCTGGGCAGGGTGGTCGCGGCTGTGCGCCGTGAGAACGGTCTGTCGCAGGATGCCCTGGCCGAACGACTGGGCGTCTCCCAGCGATACCTCTCCGAACTCGAACGTGGTCGAGCCAAGGTCTTCGATGCACGTTTCATCTCGGTGCTCGGGCAGCTCGGCATCCGTCTGATGGTCGAGACAGAGTGAACGACCAGCTCGAGCTGCACCTCTACGGAACGCATGTCGGTTCTCTCATTTCTCGTGCTTCCGACACGGTCGACTTCAGGGCATCCGACGCGGGCATCGAGCGCTTCGGCCTGAACTCGCGTGTACTGTCCGTCGGTCTTCCGCTGACGACGGTGCCGCAGGATGCCACGGCCTTCGTCGGCGGTCTGCTGCCCGAGGGTCGGGCGCTGGCCAATCTCCGTCGCCAGCTCGGTCCATCTGATCAGAGTCTCTTCGGCCTCATCCGGTTCGTCGGCCGAGACGTCGCCGGCGCCGTCACCTTCGGTGAGCCCCAGCCGGTGGCCGACCATGTCTACATCCCGCTCAGCGACGACGAGGTCGCTGCCCGGTTGGATGCCGCTGCAACGCTTCCGCTGGGTCGGTTGACCGGTGGAACCTCGTTGACCGGCTACCAGCGCAAGATCACGCTCGCCTACCGGAATGGACGATGGCACGATCGAGAAGGCGGCGCGGTGTCGACTCACATCCTGAAACCGGTCGAACCCGACAGGGAGAAGGCGATTCAGGCTGAGGGCTATGCGCTCGCGCTCGGACGGCGGCTGGGGCTTCTCTCCTACGACTCCTTCGTGACGGAGTTCGCAGGGCGGCCGACTCTCGTCATCGAACGCTACGACCGGGTGGTCAACGTAGACGGCGACATCTCACGCGTTCATCAGGAGGACGCAGCCCAGGCTCTCGGACTCGACTGGACCTCGGAGTACCTCAAGTTCGAACACGGCGAGGGTGTGACGAGGCATCGATCCATCGCTGCTCTGCTCCCCACGAGCCGGTCGATCTTCGATGATGCGACCCCCCAGCTCGACCAGCTGTTGCGGTATCTGACCTTCACCGTCGCCATCGGCAACACCGATGCGCATGCAAAGAACTATTCGCTGCTCCACAGCGCCGACGGCCGCACGACGCTCGCTCCTCTCTACGACGTGGCTCCGCATGCGCTCGGCTACGACAGCCAGCAGGCGCTCGCGATCTGGGTGAACGGCCGGCGGCGGTACGCCGAGGTGACTGTCGATGACCTTGTGTCGGAAGCGACCAGCTGGGGTGTACCGCCGGAACGAGCACGCGGCACCGTCGTCGACACGCTTCTCGGACTGGAATCCGCGGTGCTCTCCACAACGGCGCATGCATCGATCGAGCAGACGGTGCCGGGGTATGTTCTCGGCCAGACCTACAACCTGCTCGCTGGCCGCCCGGGCATGCTCGATCTGCCGCATCCGTTGGGGCTGCTGCAGCAGATCTCGCTTCCGAACAGGCCGGCCGGTTTGCCAGGGCCCCTGCACTAGGAACGGCGGGCCCGGCGGCGGGCCGGCGGGGTGCGGCGGCGGGGCGCGGGAATACCTGTAGGCGCAGGGAGTTGAACGTGTGTATGCCCGACTCCCTCGCCCCCGCCGACCTGTTCGCCCCCGCCGCCTTCGGAGCCCTCCGCCTCGACAACCGCCTCGTGATGGCCCCGCTCACCCGCATGCGCTCCGGCGCCGAGGGCATCCCCGGGCCGATCGTCGCCGAGCACTACGCCCAGCGCGCCTCCGCGGGCCTCATCGTGAGCGAGGGCACCTACCCCTCCTTCGCCGGCCACGCCTTCGTCGGGCAGCCGGGCCTCGTGACAGAGGAGCAGCTCGCCGGCTGGCGCGCCGTGACCGACGCCGTGCACGCGAACGGCGGCCAGATCGTCGCGCAGGTGATGCACGGCGGCCGCGCCACGCACGAACACATCTCCGGCCACGAGGTGGTCGCCCCCAGCGCCATCGCCATCCAGGCCGAGGTGCACACTCCCGAAGGCAAGGAGCCGTACCCGGTGCCGCGCGCCCTCCGCGACGACGAGCTGCCCGGCATCGTCGAGGAGTTCGTGACCGGCTCCCGCAACGCGATCGCGGCCGGCTTCGACGGCGTCGAGTTGCACGGCGCGAACGGCTACCTGCTGAACGAGTTCCTCTCCGAGTCGTCCAACCACCGCGAGGCCCCCTACGGCGGTTCGCCCGAGAACCGCGCCCGCCTCGTGATCGAGGTGGTGAGGGCGGTCGTCGACGCGATCGGCGCCGACCGCGTCGGCCTCCGCATCTCCCCCGAGCGGAACGCCCAGGACGTCTTCGACACCCCCGAAGATGCGGAAGCGACCTACGGCTACCTGATCGACCAGCTCGCGCCGCTCGGTCTGGCCTTCGTGAGCATCCTGCACCCCGACCCCTCCGGCGAACTGGTGCAGGGCCTCCGCACTCGCTTTGGCGGGCCCTTCCTGGTGAACTCGGGTTTCGAGAGCATCACCACGCGCGACGAGGCGCTGGCCTGGATGGCCGCCGGCCACAGCGACGCGGTCGTCGTCGGGCGGGCCTTTCTCGCGAACCCCGACCTGCCGCGGCGCTGGCGCGAGAACACGGCCCTCAACGAGCTCGTGCCCGCCACCATCTACGCCTCCGGCGCGGAGGGCTACACCGATTACCCGACACTCGAGCAGGTCGGCTGACGCCGGTCGGCTCCGGATGCCGGGGCCGACCTTCAGGGGAGCGGATGACGGGAATCGAACCCGCGCTATCAGCTTGGGAAGCTGAAGTTCTGCCATTGAACTACATCCGCACGTGCCGGAACCAGCGGATCCCGACATCCCCAGAATAGCAGTGAGCCCGGGCACCCCGCGCGACGGACCGCAGCCTTCCATCCGGTCGGCGACGAGTGTGGGCCCACGCCGGCGTCAGGCGGTACGGATGAGCTTCTTGTTGACGAACTCGTCTGCTCCGAGGTAGCCGAGTTCCCGGCCCATTCCGCTCCGCTTGACGCCGCCGAACGGCAGTTCTGGGCTGTCGGCGAGCACGAGATTCACGTAGACCATGCCCGCCTCGAGGCGGGTGGCGACGCGTTCGGCCTGGTCGGGGTCGGTGGTGAAGAGGTACGAGCCGAGTCCGAAGTCGGTTCCGTTCGCGATGCGCACGGCGTCGTTCTCGTCTGTGGCGCGGTAGACGGTCGCGACCGGGCCGAAGAACTCCTCACCCCAGGCATCCATCTCCGGGTCAACGTCTGTGAGCACGGTCGGTTCGAAGAATGCCCCGTTCCGGTTTCCGCCGAGTGCGAGATTCGCGCCCTGCGACACGGCCCGCCGCACCTGGGCTTCGAGACTATCGGCCGCCCCTTCGGAGGAGAGCGGCCCGAGAACGGCGTCGTCGGCGAGCGGGTCGACGGCGGCGTTCTCACTCATGCGGGCGGTGAAGCGAGCGAGGAAGTCGTCGTACAGATCGTCGATGATGATGAAGCGTTTCGCCCCGTTGCAGGACTGGCCGCTGTTGTCGAGGCGCGCATCGACGGCAGCCTGCACGACGGAGTCGAGGTCCCGGGTGGAGAGCAGAATGAAGGGGTCCGATCCGCCGAGCTCGAGGACGACCTTCTTCAGGTGCCGGCCGGCGACTTCTGCGACGGATGATCCCGCCCGTTCCGAGCCGGTCAGCGAGACGCCCTGCACCCGGCGATCGGCGACGATGTCTGCCGCCTGGGCGTTCGAGACGTACAGGTTGGTGTAGGCGCCGTCGGGGAACCCCGCGTCGTGGAAGATGTCTTCGATGGCAGCCGAGGAGGCCGGGCACTGGCGGGCGTGCTTCAGCAGGATCGTGTTGCCGTTCAGCAGGTTGGGGGCCGCGAAACGGGCGACCTGGTAGAACGGGAAGTTCCACGGCATGATCCCGAGAAGCGGCCCGAGAGCTGACCGTCGGATGACGGCCGATCCCTCGCCCTGGATGGTGAGGGGCTGGTCGGCGGTGATCTGCTCGGCGTTCTCGGCGTAGTAGTCGATGATGTCGGCGGCGAAGTCGACCTCGCCGAGAGCGCCCTCGCGGATCTTGCCCATCTCCTCGACGATCAGGTCGGCCAGGGCCTCGCGGCGCTCGCGGTGCAGTTCTGCGACCCGGCGGAGGAGGTTCGCGCGTTCAGCCGGGGTGGTCCCGGTGCTCCATTCGGTGAATGCGGCGTGCGCCGTGCTGACGGCCGCCTCGACCTGCGCGTCGCTCAGTTCGGGGTAGGTGGCTGTGGTCTTCCCGGTGGCGGGGTTGGTGACGGTGTACTCGGCCATGGTCACTCTGCTTTCGTCGAGGGGTGGAGGGTGGGGATGAGCAGTTGCCGCAGAGCAGCTCCGCTCGCGAGCAGGTTCATGCTGTTCTCGGCGTCTTCGAGGGGCAGTCGAGCGCTGATCAGCTCGTCGACGAGGAGTTCGCCCGCCATGTACTGATCGACGAGCCATGGGATGTCCCTGGCCGGCCGAATGCCACCGTAGTTGGATCCGATGATCCGCTGGTCGAGGTCGACCAGCGTCTGCGGCTCGAAGGTCGCGGTCGTGCCGGCACGCGGAATGCCGACGACGACCGCACTGCCGCCGATGTCGAGCAGACGGATGCACTGCTCGGTGACCTCCTTCTTGCCGATCGCGTCGAAGGCGAAGTCGACCCCGTCGGGGAGGATCTCCCGCACCGTCGCGACGACGTCTTCGCCGGGCGTCACGACGACGGCCGTGGTGGCTCCGACCCGCAGGGCGAGATCGGTCTTGTCCTGACGAACGTCGATGGCAATGATCTGGGATGCTCCGGCGAGCCGGGCACCCTGCACGATGGAGAGGCCCACCCCGCCGCATCCGATCACCGCCACGGTTGCACCCGAGGGCACCTGGGCGGTGTTCCTGACCGCGCCGACACCCGTGGCGATGGCGCAGCCGATGATGGAGATCGCTTCCAGCGGAGCGTCGTCTCTAACCTTGATCGCACCTGTCATGGGAACGATGGCCCGTTCGGCGAAGGCGGAGGTGCCGAGATAGTGGTGCACGGGCTGCCCGCCCTGACGGAGCCGGGTGGTGCCGTCGTTGAGGGTGCCACCGAGGGCGACGGTTCCGGCTGCGACTTCGCAGCGCACCTCGCGCCCTGCCCTGCAGTTGCGACAGCGACCACACGGAGCGACCCAGGAGAGCACGACGTGGTCGCCGACCTTCAGGTCTGTCACGCCTGGCCCGACCGCGCTGATCGTACCGCTGCCCTCGTGGCCCATCACGAGAGGTACGGGCAGATCCCAGTCACCCTGCCTCACATGGACGTCGCTGTGGCAGACGCCTGCTGCGGCTATCAGCACCTCGACCTCCTCCGGCCCCGGTGCGAGGAGGTCGACCTGTTCGACGGCTACGGGAGTGCCGCTGTCGCGGAAGACGACTGCTCTCATGCGGGGGTCACCTTGCTCTCTGGGGTGGATGGGGCTGCCTCGTCTGTCGCGGCGAGTGCCGCCAGATCGAGTTCCCGGGTGGCGAGCGCGTAGCTGGGGCCGGCCTGGCCGCGTGCGATCTGCCTCCGCAGGCGTGCCAGCCACCAGACACCAGCCAGCGCCATGGCGATGACGAACACGAGGGCGTTCGCCTGGAAGTCGGGGAGGAAGAGCAGAGCCGACATGACCGCACCGAAGACGACGATGCCGACGATGTAGAGCGGAACGCGGAGTCGGCCGAGATCGAAGGTGCCCCGTTCTGCAGCAGGGATCCTCTTCCTGGCGTTGGCGATCAGGAGGCCGATGGTGGTCAGCATGTAGACACCGAAGTAGCCGAGGGCCGACATCCCGATGATGTAGGAGAAGGTCTGTTCGTTCGCGAACGCCGACAGGAGAAGGAGCGCTGAGACCACGCCCGTCGCCCAGACGGCGGTGGTCGGCACCTTGTGCTTCTTCGAGACCCTCCTCAGGGTCTTGGAGCCGGGCAGCATGTTGTCCCGGCCGAGCGCGTAGACGAGCCGGGTCGCGACGAGCATGTTGGCCAGAACGCAGACGAGGATGTTCGTGAGAGCGACGGCGATGACGAGTTTCGAGAACCAGGGCGAGATCTGCTGCGCGAAGATGTCGGCGATGGGCGAGGCGCTGTCGGTCAGGGTGGCCGGGTCTTTGATGACGAGCAGGAAGACGACGTACATGAAGAACTCGATCACCGAAGCCACCCCGAGTGCGAGGAACATCGTGCGGGGAATGGTGCGGCGGGCATCCTTCGTCTCTTCGGCGATGTCTGCCGCCGCTTCCACACCGAGCAGACCGAAGATGCAGCCGAGGCTCGAGGTCAGCCACACCACGATGTAGGGCGACGGCAGAGCGCCGGCCGACCCGGTGCTGAACAGGAAGTCGATGCCCTGGTGCTCGTTGGAGACGAAGAAAGCGATGATCGCGATGAATGCCGTGGCGCCGAGAGTGACGACCAGTTCGAGCCCGACACCGATGTTGTTCAGTACGGTCGCGAGCTTCACGCCGTAGACATTGATCAGCACGCAGAGCAACACGATGGCCAGTGAGATCCAGATCTGGATCGGGGTCGTCATCTCGATGTCGAAGAGGCTGCCGACGTACCCCGCCATGACGAAGGCCACCCCCGTGAACCCGCTGATGAACCCGATTGCGCCGGAGAACCCGGTGAACCAGCCGAGGCTCGGGTTCACGAGCCGGCTGGTCCACTGGTAGGCGTAGCCGGAGAGCGGCAGTTTGCTGACCAGGTCTGCCGCGATGAGGGCCCAGACGAAGAAGACCACGACGGCGAGAGGGAACGTCCAGACGAAGGCCGGCCCCGCCGTGTTCAGCCCGAATCCGAAACCCGAGAAGACGGCCGTCGTCGCACTGATGACCGCGAATCCGAGGAAGAAGGATGACACGCCCCCGACGGAACGGCTCAGACGCTGTGTGTAGCCCAGTTCGCCGAGCCGATGGTCCTCATCCGAGTGAGTCATCCTCTGTCTCCTGTCCAAGAGTGTGTCTGTGGGTGTTGACTGCCGAGCTTAGGGAGCGCCCCGGTACAGGACAACCAAGGTGTTTGCGACAGGTGGTATCGTCTCACCCTATGGCTCTGTCGATCATCCAACTGCGTGTGTTCCTTGCGGCTGCGCGGGACGGGTCCTTCACGGCCGCGGCGGTCAGGCTCCATATGTCCCAGCCCACGGTCTCCGAGACGATCCGCCGGGTGGAACAGTCGTACGGCACCTCCCTGTTCGTCCGTGGATCCCGGCGGCTCATCCTCTCGCCGGCGGGGGAGGAACTGCTGCCGCTGGCCGAACAGACCGTCGGCTCTGCGGATGCGGCCGATCGCGCCCTCAAGGCGGTCACGGGGCTCCGCGGGGGAGTGGCGTCGATAGGGCTCCTCCGGAACGCGAAGCACTACGCGATGGCCGACCTGCTGACCTCTTTCCATCAGCGCTATCCGGATGTTCGCCTGCGGGTGGTGGGTGTGAACTCTGCGGATGTCGCGGATCTCGTTCGCGGCGGCGAGTTGGAGGCCGGTATCGTCGTGCTGCCGGTGGACACGAACGAGTTGGCCGTCACCCCGCTCACCCGGGACGAGGTCGTGTTCGTGACGTCCGACCCACAGCGGGCGACGGCCCCTGTCTCGATCGAGACGCTGGCCGCGACGAACCTGATCCTCTACGACGCGCACGCCGGTTGGCGGGATCCCACCCGCCGTCAGCTGGCGGAGCGCGCCCTGATCAAGGGGCTGACTCTGGAACCGCGGATCGAGGTCGAGCAGGTCGACGCCGCGCTCGACCTGGTTGCCGCGGGTGCCGGCGAGAGCTTCGTCTCGACAGCGGTGGCTGCGAGTGCCGCTGTTCCCGACGGGTTGTTCTTTGCTCCTTTCGAAGACCCGCTCTTCGACACCATCGCGTTGGTGCAGCGTGACGCTGCGGTGCTCTCGCCGGCCACACGCGAACTCATGCGGTTCGCCAGGGAGACGCTGGTCGGACTGGATCAGCCAGCAATCGCGCTGCCGGGCCGCGCGACCTGAGCGTCTGATCACCGGTCCATAGGTCTGGCCTATGGATCCCGGGGTCCAACTGGGTATTGTCCATTGCCAGATGCTGCGTTTGACTCCGACGTATGAAACTGAGTTCCCGCTTCATCCACGACCACGGCCATCTCTTCACCGTTCTGAAAGCGCCGGGTGTCGACGCACCTCCCGCCCAGCGCGACCCGGCGGTCATCGACACGGTCTCGCAGATGCTTCTGGATATCGAGAAGAACGGACTGGATGCCGTACGGCGATACGCCTCCGAACTCGACAGCTCGTACTCCGACTCGTTCGAGCTGGACCACGCCGCGATCGCGTCGAGCGGCGAC
The DNA here is from genome assembly GCF_002931235.1 of Subtercola sp. Z020. Lineage (GTDB taxonomy): Bacteria > Actinomycetota > Actinomycetes > Actinomycetales > Microbacteriaceae > Subtercola. The sequence goes on from NZ_PSTT01000009.1 coordinate 31,048, forward strand.
CGTCTCTCGCCGCAGCTGAGAGAGGCCATCGAGGTGGGTTCGGAGCGCACCAAGGCGTTCGCGGGCCTGCAGCGCGAGCACCTCCACGACTTCGAAACGGAACTCTTTCCCGGCGTCACCGTCGGTCACCGCTACGTACCGGTCGCCCGAGTCGGCGCCTACCTGCCGGCCGGGCGCTTCCCGCTCACGGCGAGCGCATTCATGACCGTCGGCGTTGCAAAGGTCGCCGGGGTGTCCCTCGTCGTCGCCTGCACCCCGCCCGGGCCCGACGGGCGGGCCAATGATGCCGTGACGTACGCTGCGTCGCTGTCAGGGGTCGACCGACTGTTCGTGCTCGGCGGCGTGCAGGCGCTCGCGGCCATGGCCTTCGGTCTTCTCGGCGAGGCGCCGGTCGACATGTTGGTGGGTGCCGGCAACGCCTATGTCGCAGAGGCGAAACGCCAGCTCTTCGGCGCGACCTCGATCGACCTGCTCGCTGGGCCCTCGGAGGTGGCGGTGATCGCCGACGACACCGCCGACGCCGAGACGGTCGCTGCAGACCTGCTCGGTCAGGCCGAGCACGGACCCAACTCGCCCGCAGCCCTCGTGACGACATCCGAAGCGCTCGGCCGTGACGTGATCGCGGCCGCAGACCGCCAGCTGCAGACCCTTGCCACCCGTGGGATAGCGGGTCCTGCCTGGCGTGATTTCGGATCCGTCATCGTCGTGCAGACCCGCGAGGCCGCGGCGGCCGTGATGGACGAGTTCGCACCCGAGCACCTCGAGATACAGACCGCCGACGACGCCTGGTACCACGACACCCTCACCAACTACGGCTCCCTCTTCATCGGGGAGTGGAGCACCGTGGCGTACTCCGACAAGGGCATGGCCGGTACGAACCACGTTCTGCCGACGGCAGGGGGCGCGAAGCACAGTGCCGGGCTGTCGGTGTCCCGTTTCCTGAAGCCTCTGACCTACCAGCACGTCACCCGATCGGCCACCCCCACGCTCGCGACCGCGGTCAAGACGATCTCGCGGAGCGAGGGCATGGCAGCGCACGAGGCCACGGCAACCCTGCGCCTGGCTGCCTACGAGCACTGAGGGCCGCTGTCGAACCCCGCCGCCCGGGTCGCCTGGGTCTACGGCGTGGTGGTCAAGTAGACCGGCCCGCTGCATCGACCGCGTGGATAGGCGGTATTGCACATTCCCTCTTCCTCCTCACCCCGGGGAGCGATGAGGCTTCAGGGAGATTCGACAGTGATCTGAAGCGCTCAACGAAGAGAAATCAGGCATGTGCACATGACGAAAATCCCTGCCGCCCAGAGTCAGCACGAGGTCGCCGAAGCGGCCGACGCTCGGCTGATGACGAATGGCAAGCGCGCCGGAAAGCCGCAGGGGGTGGTTCTGCTCGCGGGCAGCTGCATGCCCGTGCTCGCTGCGACGCTCATCACCCCCGTACTTCCCTCGATGAGCGAGTACTTCGCCAGCACCCCGGGGGCGGCGGCCCTGGTCCCTCTGCTCATCGGGATTCCGGCGCTGGTGGTGGCCATCCTGGCGCCGTTCGCCGGGAGCATCGTCGACCGGTTCAACCGCCGCACCATCCTGCTGATCGGGCTCGTGCTCTACGCGCTCGTCGGCACGATGCCGCTCTACCTCGACTCCCTCTACGCCATAGCCGCGAGCCGTCTTGCCGTGGGTGTGGCCGAGGCGGCCATCATCACCTGTTGCACCACTCTTCTGGGCGACTACTTCGCCGGCCAGCGGCGGAACCGGTATTTCGGACTGCAAGCTGTCGTCACAGCTCTGGCGGCCACGGTCTTCTTCGCCCTCGGCGGTGCGCTCGGAGCCACCGGCTGGCGCACGCCGTTCTGGGTCTACGCAGGTTCCCTGATCATCTTCGCGTTCATGATCCCGTTGATCTCGCAGCCGGTCGGCGACGGCCGCGCCAGGAGTGAGCGAGTCGCTCTGCCCCCGATTCCCTGGGCGCGGATCGCGGGCCCCTGCATCGTGGCCGTCTTCGGCGGAATCGTCTTCTACGCGGTGATCGTTCAGCTCTCGTACGTGTTGACCGGCATCGGAGTCTCTGCCACAGCGATCATCGGCCTTGCCAGTGCGCTCGCCTCTCTCGCGACGGCAGCCGGCGCGATCTCCTTCCGGCGCCTGGCCCGGCTGCAGGCCAAACTGCTGCTTCCTCTGGGCTTCGTGCTGGCCGCGGTCGGGCTCGTGGTGATCTGGATCGCGGGCAGCTCCTTCGCGGCGGTTCTCATCGGTGCGATCGTCGCCAGTGCCGGAACGGGCATCCTGCTCCCCACCATGCTCACCTGGGCGGTCGCCGGCCTGAGCTTCGACGAGCGCGGTCGCGGTACCGGGCTGTGGCAGTCGGCGTTCTTTCTGGGCCAGTTCCTCTCGCCCCTCGCCGTGATCGCGTTGACCGGCATCGCAGGCGCGCTCCAGCCGGCGCTCGGCCTCCTCGGAGTCTTCAGCCTGCTGGTGGCGGCCGTCATCTTCGTCACCCTGCGAAACCGGTCGTCGACGGACTTCCTCAGGTAGGGTCTCCCCGCCCGGGTGTTCTCCGAACCCGGTCAGCTGATCTTCATCCCGAGGCCCGGCACGAACTCGAACCGCACCTCGGCGTCGTCGGGGAGAACGGCCCCGCTTCCCACGGTTGCGAGGTCGGAACGCTCGATCCGGCCGTTTCTGATGGGGAACGGTGCAGACTGCGTTGCATCCCGCATCGGGTTGTTGAGGGTGCACACTTCGACAAGCGGCATGCCGAGCGCGAATGCGGCGTGCGTGCTGTTCAGGAGCTGGATTCCGCTGCCCCATACGTGCGGGATGGAATCCACTCCCCGCCCCCTGGCTTCGGTCACGACGCGTGCGAACTGCGCATAACCGCCCACCATCCCCAGATCGGGCTGCACGATTCGTACGCCATCGATGTTCATCAGGTGGCCGAAGTCCTCGGCCACGCTGTAGCTCTCGACCCCTGACACCGGCACCTCGAGGGCAGCCGTGACGGCGGAGTAGCCCGCAATGTCTTCGGCAGCGCAGGGCTCCTCATACCAGTGGTAGGGCAGCGTGGACTGGAAGGCCCTTCCGACCTCGACTGCGTCTTCGATGCTCCACGGATGCGACGCGCAGCCCTGCACGAGGTCGAGTGCGACCTTCAGATCGCTGTCGAGGCGGGGTGCGATGTAGTCCATCAATTCGATGGTGGTCTGCGGATCCCGCATCGCCCTGATCTTGACAGTCGAGAATCCGGCATCCTGCTGCTCAGAGATCCAGCCGAAGACCTGCTCCGGCGTCACCCCCAGGCCGCCGCTCGCGTATCCGCCGATGGAGTCCGGCACCGCAAGCGGGTCTACGGCGAGGTGCTGCCACAGCGGGAGGCCGGCTTCCTTCGACTCTGCGTCGAGGCAGGCCATCTCGACTGCAGCGATGACGCCGGAGGCGATACCGCCGCGTGCCCAGAACCGGGTGTACGACCGCAGGTGGTCACCCACCGTCTTGGCGCTGAATTCCTCCTCGGGGATGTAGGGCAGGAGCGCGGTGAGCAATCCCGGTACGGCCTCGGCCGCCATCGTCGACTGGGAGACTTCACCCAGGCCGACGGCGCCCGACTCGGTCGTCACCTCGACGAGAGCGGTGTTCCATGCCCAGATTCGGCCACCGACCCATTCCAGCGGAGGGTCGTTGCGGTTGTCGTAGCTGAGCAGCACAGAGCGGATGGATGCGATCTTCATTCAGGGTCTCCTTTGACGAGAACGGGGCGAGCAAGTCAGTAGCAACGCGATTGGCAGGGCCAAGTTTGCTGTCGAGACGACTCTTCGACTCTAAAATGCCGGTTGCAAGCAATTTGGTCCAACCAAATGTGCCAAAGTCACGATTTACGGGGTACTGTGGGGTGACTAGTTTCCGAAGGAGTAAGCCCGTCATGACCCCTCCCCTGACCGACGAGACCCCGGCCCTCGACGCCGGTGTCACCTCCGCCCAGCTCTCCGACTCGCTCGACTCGATCGGGCTCCGGGATCGGGTCGTGGCTGCCACCGTGCAGTCGCAGACGCGCGGTGCCCGCATTGCCGGTGTTGCCAGAACGGTACGGTTCGAGCCGGAGACGAGGCCCGCCGTTGAAGCGTACGGCGATCCGCATCCCTACGACACGTTCATCGAGTTCATGGACGGCGTAGAGCCCGGTGAGGTCATCGTGGTCTCGACCGGTGGCGATCCCAGCACCGCGTACTGGGGGGAGCTCTTCTCCGCCGCCGCCATCGGGCGGGGCGGCGTCGGCGTCATCTGCGACAGTTTCACTCGGGACCGATCGAAGATCGACGCACTCCGATTCCCGGTGTTCTCGGCCGGCACGCGGCCCATCGACTTTCGCGCCCGAATGGTCATCACCGGCCACCAGGTTCCTGTCGTTTTCGGTGGTGTCAGAATCTCTCCCGGCGACCTCGTGCTCGGCGACGACGACGGTATCGTGGTCGCCCCCCTCGACCGCCTCGGCGAGGTGGTCGAGGTAGCCAATGCTCGGGCCGCGACAGAGTCTGCTGTGCTCGAAGAACTGCTCTCCGGCAGCACCATCGGCGAGGTCTGGAAGAAGTACCGAACTCTCTGAGCGGGCACGCCGCCCAGGACAACCCTCACGAAGATGGAGATGCGACGATGACGTCAGAGCACCCTGCACGGTCGGCGGGCGCCGACACGATCACCGGAATCGACATCCGGGTCTGCCGATCCGATGAGTCCGACGTGCGCGAGGCCGCGGCCCTGGCCGGCGGCACCCGGCCGCCGTTCATCGTGGTGACCATGACGACGGCCGACGGCACCACCGGTACCTCTTTCGGTTTCGCGACCCTGAACCCGCGGGCTGCCGGCGAGTCGATGGTGGCTCTGAAACAGTTCTTTCTGGGTCGGAATGTCTTCGATCGCGAGCGGGCAGCGTACGAGTTCCGGAGATTCGACCGCAGCTGGACGCTCTCGCCCCTCTACGCTTACGGGCCCTTCGACAACGCGAGCTGGGATGTGATCGGGAAGAAGGCGGGTGTCTCGGTTTCCCGCCTTCTCGGTCGTGCGCGCGACGAGGTGCCGGTCTATGTCAGCTCCATGTTCCTGCCGGGCGGGCGGGATGCGTACGTCGAGCAGGCGCTCGATGCGCAGGCCACAGGGTTTCGCGGCTACAAGATCCACCCCGCAGGCCGCGTGGCCGAAGACCTCGAGGTCTACGAGGCTGTTCGCGAAGCGGTCGGACCGGAGTTCACCCTGATGTGCGATCCTGTCGGAGCGTACAGCTACTCCGAGGCCGTCACGGTCGGCCGCACACTCGAGAGACTCGGTTTTCGCTGGTTCGAGGAACCGGTGCACGACATCGACTGGCACAGCCAGCAGAGCCTGGCACGCAGCCTCGACATCCCGATACTCGGCACGGAGACCTCGCCCGAAGCGCATCGCGGAACCTCCCAGGCCATCGCCTCGGGTGCCGTCGACATGGTGCGCGCCGATGTCTCGTGGCGTGGCGGCATCTCGGGAGTGATGAAGGTCGGCGCCCTGGCCGATTCGTTCGGCATGAACTGCGAGCTGCACACGTGCGTGTACCACGCGCTCGACCTGATCAACCTGCAGTGTGCATCGGCGATGATGAACTGCTCCTACCTCGAGCTGCTCTACCCACTGGCCGACAACGACTTCGGCCTGACGACGCCGATCGACATCGTCGACGGCATGGCGAGGGTGCCCGACAGGCCGGGCCTCGGCGTCGACTACGACTGGGACTTCATCGACAACAGCACGCTCACCATCCTGTGAGTACCGGTCGCGATCGGGGGCGGTCCTAGCCCGAGGCTTCGAGGTTCGACTCCCGGAGCGACCGCTCGACAGCGCCCACGTGTGCCGCTGCGGCAGCACTTGCGCGGGCGGGATCACGGTCGCGAATGGCGTGGTAGATCGACGAGTGGTCGCTGCGGGCGTCGAGGGGATACGCCGTGCTCCGGTACTGGCCGCCCGAGACCCTCAGACGGAACGTGGTGCTGTTCAGGGTCGAACCGAGTGCACTGAGTGCCGGGTTCCGCGCCGCCTCGTTGATGATCTGGTGGAAGCGGAGGTCGAGTTGCGCTGCTTCGTCGGTGCGCTGGGAGCCCGCGGCTTCGGGCGTTCCCGACATCGAATCGAGGCACTGCTCCAGTGCGGCCAGCTCCTCGTCGGTGATGCGCACACAGGCGAGGCTCGCCGCCTCGGCTTCGACGATGCGGCGGAGGGTCAGCAGATCGAGGAGTGTGGCAATCGGCGAGATCTCGATCATGAACGCCATGCTGTCGAGCAGCGAAGCCGGCGCGAGGTCACGCACGAAGGCGCCCGACCCGCGCTTGATCTCGATCACGCTCGACTGCGCGAGTGCGCCAAGCGCCTCACGGATGGTGTTGCGCGACACACCCATCTCGCTGGCCAGCTGTCGCTCAGGAGGGAGCCGGTCGCCGCTCTTCAAGCCGCGTTCCACGATCATCGCCTTGAGCTGCGCCACGACCAGTGTGACGGCAGAGCCTGCGTCAAGGGTGATGGGATCGGTCATCGTGCCGTGTCCTTCCGCCTCGCCGGGCAGTGGTGCGGCCCGAGGATGACGCCAGCTTAGTTCGACCCACCGGCAGCACCGGTCAGTTCAGAACCGGCACGGTGGGCTCGTCGCTGACGTGCTCGGCGATCTTCGGCACGATGACGAGATAGTTGACGGCGCCGGCGATGGCGATGGCTCCCGCAAGTACCAGGGCGACGACGAAGCTGCCTGTCGTGGCGACGATGGCACCCGTGACGATCGGTCCGAGGAACCCTGCGAGGTTGCCCGCGAAGTTCTGGATGCCCGCCAGCGAACCCACGTGGCGCTCGCTCGGTGCGAATTCTGCCGGGAACGTGCCGAGCGAGGGCCCGCCGATCAGCAGGGCTCCGTAGCTGATCGTCAACAGCACCAGCGCGGCGGCGGCAGACGGAGTGAAGGCGGCGAAGGCGATGAGGCTCGAGACGAGCATCCCGACCACGATGAAGCCCTTCCGCACGCGGTTGGTGCTCCACCCGCGACGGATGAACCGGTCCTGCAGGAAACCGCTCGTGAGTTCGGTGAGCACGGCGAAGATCCCTGGGATCGCTCCGAAGATGCCCAGCGTGAGCAGGCTGAATCCTCGCGCACTGACGAGATAGGAGGGAAACCAGGTGATGAAGAAGTAGGCCACATAGTTGAAGCAGAAGTACCCGATCATTAGGCCCCAGGTCGAGCGGCGGCGAAAGAGCTCGCGCCACTTGACGTCGCGCACGGCCTCGCCCACGCGGGTCTTGGTGGCGGAGACGGTGTCAGAGGCGATGTGGGCCAGTTCCGCCGCGTTGACCCGGCGGTGATCGCCCGGCCGACGGTACTCTGCGAGCCAACCGATCGCCCAGACCAGGGCCAGCGCGCCTGTGATGAGGAACGCCACGCGCCACCCGGCCCAGGCGATTATTCCGGCAACCAGGGGGAGGGTGATCACTCCGCCGACGCGCGCGCCGATGTCCCATGTGGCTGTAGCCGAACTCCGCTCGCGCCGCGGGAACCATTCGGCGGTCGCCTTGATGCACGAGGGATACTGCGTCGCCTCTCCGAGCCCGAGCAGGAATCGCAGCGCCACCAGTGCGCCGACTCCATTCACCGCGGCGGTCGCAAGCGTCGCGACTCCCCAGACGATCGCACCCACTCCGTAGACGAGCCGCGAACCGATCCTGTCGACAAGGACGCCGATGGGCAGCAGGAAGATCGCGTAGGCGAGAAAGAACCAGCCGAGCACAAGACCCTGCACAAGCGGGGAGATGTGCAGGTCTTGGCTCATGTAGGGCAGGGCGACACTGATCGTCGAGCGGTCGATGTTGGTGATCGCCACCCCGACCCCCGCCAGTATCGCTATCTGCCACCGAACGTTGGTGCGCTTCGCGCCGGGGGTCTTTGTTGTGCTCGCCATCAGGGTCTCCTCCTTGAGTCCATGCAGACAAATTCGGGACGGCTTTGCGCTATTGGCATGACCGATTTCCGATTTACCGATGACTTTAGCAACTGAGAGGGTCCTAGGCAAGCATTTGGTCCAACCAATAGACACTCAGTGACGACGTGGCGTCTCACCCCGGATCCCTTGAGGGAGAGGCGGCGGCGTGGCCGGCGCCTCTTCCGAGGTTCTGCTCGGTCATACGTAACATCGATACCATGGGGGAATGAGTGACGTCTTGGGGCAACCGCGGTCTGGCACGGTAGCTCGAACCCAGCGCGTCTCGACGCGGCTGGGCGTGGTCGTCGTGCACGACATCGTGGAATTGATCGTTACCGGCGAACTGGCTCCCGGTGCGAGCCTCCCTGTGGAGAGCGTTCTCTGCGAGGAGTTCGGGGTCAGCCGAACCGTCGTGCGGGAGTCGGTCAAACGCATCGAGGAGAAGGGTCTGCTCCGTGTGGAGCAGGGTCGCCGGGGAACGACGGTGGCGCCCGTCTCGCAGTGGAATCTCGCCGACCCGATCGTGCTGTCGTGCCTCATCGAGCACGACGATTCGTTCGGCATTCTGGACGACGTCGTCTTCGTGCGGGCCGCTCTCGAGAGCGACATGTCGTACCTCGCAGCACGCCGTGCGACAACCAGCGATGTTGCCGCGTTGATGGATGCTCTGGAGCAGATGCGCCTGGCGTCGAACGATGCGCAGGCCTTCGCCGAGCTGGACGCGACCTTCCACGACGTCATCATGGACGCTTCCCGGGTGCGTATCGCTCCGAGTATCTCCCGCTCGCTCGTGGGGCACGCGCTGCAGAGTGACCGCTACCGGGGCATCCCCGTCTCGGATGCGGTAGAGGCGACGCTCTCCGAGCACGAGCTCATCGCGCAGGCCATCGCGGCCGGTGATGCCGAGGGCGCACGGCAGGCGATGCGGGCGCACATCGAGGTCGCGTGGGCTCGCCGCCGCATGCCCACGGCGCCCCAGGCGGTTCCGCCCGCCGATCTGCAGTCCTCACCCAGCGCCAGGTAGCGCCCTCCGTCGGTCCCAGGCTGATGGCCGAGGCTTCTTTACGCCCAATGATCTCATCATATGTATTACTGTCTAATCCATTGCATATTACGTATGACTAGAATATCGTGGCCGTGTTCCGCAGGCCGTCGCACCCCTCGCGAACGCCGCGAACACCCCCGAACACCGCCCAACGAAGGGAACCTCAATGAAGAGCCACACAACCGTCGCAAAGTCCCGCATGAGAGCACGGATCACGGCGGGCGGGTCCCTCCTCGTCGTCGGCGCGCTCGCGCTCAGCGGCTGCAGCGGCGGTAGCGGTGGCGGGTCGTCGGAGAACGTCACGAGCATCCGGGTGGCCGACTACTACACCGACGACCCGGCGAAGACCATCATCGGAACTGCGCTCGACCAGTGCGGAACGGAAGCCGGGGTGACCATCGACCGTGAGCTGGTGCCCTCAGGCCAACTGGTCTCGAAGGTTCTGCAGCAGGCGAGCTCGAAGACGCTGCCCGACATCCAGATGATCGACCAGTCCGATCTGCCGACCATCGCGGAGACTGGCGCGCTGACCCCCCTGCCCGACGCCGGTGTGCCCACCGACAACTTCGGGGCGCCGGCTCTCAGCGCAGGAACCTTCAAGGGCACGGTCTACGGGCTCCCGCCGACAGTGAACGCTGTCGTGCTCTACTACAACAAAGACCTCCTGGCGGCTGCCGGTGTCACGCCCCCCACCACGTGGGACGAGCTGTCGGCGGCGGCGAAGAAGCTGACGACGAACGGGGTGTACGGCCTCGCGTTCAGTGCGACCAACGACGGCCAGGGCGTCGCGCAGTTCCTTCCGACCTTCTGGTCGGGCGGAGCGGACGAGACGGCCGTCGACAGCCCGGAGGCTGTCGACGCCCTGTCGTTCTGGACCAGCCTCGTGAGCGACGGTTCCGCCTCGCAGTCGGTGCTCACCTGGGGCAACTCGGATGCCGGTGACCAGTTCTTCAACCGCACCGCGGCCATGATGTTCAACACCGGCTCGCAGATGGCCAAACTGAACAAGGACACCACGCTGAACTACGGTCTCGCCCAAATCCCCGTGAAGTCGGCGGGTGACGAGCCCGTCAGTGTTCTCGGCGGCGAGGACTGGACTCTTCCCCAGACCGGCGACAAGGCGCGTGCGGCCAAAGCCGCGGAGGTGCTGACCTGCATGCTCAGTGACAAGACGCAGCTGAGCCTCGCCACTCAGCGCGGCACCGTTCCCGGCAACCCGGCGCTCGACGCCCAGTACCTCGAGGCTCTGCCCGCGCTCACCGAATACGTGAACACGGTGAACTCGGCACGCTCGCGCACTGCGCAGTTGGGTACGGGCTGGGCTCCCGTCGCCACGGCGCTCGGCACGGCCATCCAGTCGTCCATCAGCGGCCAGGCCTCGGCGGCAGACGCGCTGAAGACCGCCGCCGGCAACTAGCCGGGCCGCGGGGAGGGCGGCCGCGCCGGCCCTCCCCGCCCACCACCTCAGTTCACGATCTGTTCCCGACGAGAGCCTCCTGACGATGACCGCACCTGCCGAATCGATCCGCACCCGACGACGCCTCGGTGCCCGGACTGCACTGTTCCAGTGGTTGTTCGTTGTTCCGGCGCTGGTCTACATCGGGCTCTACTTCGCCTATCCGATCCTGCAGAACATCGTCACGGGGTTCCAGCACTTCACGGCCTCGACCTTCTACACCGGCGAGGCACCCTGGGTCGGGCTCGACAACTACGTTCAGGTCATCGGCTCGTCGAGCTTCTTCCCCGTGGTTCGCAACACTCTGCTCTTCACGATCGGTTCCACGGTCGGGCAGTTTCTGCTGGGCCTGCTTCTCGCCAACTTCTTTCGCAAGCACTTCCCGCTCGGCCGAGTTGTCCGCTCGCTCCTCCTCCTCCCGTGGCTGTTGCCGGTCATTGTGGCCACAGCGATCTGGCGGTCGCTCTTCGACCAGGACCAGGGCGCGCTCAGCCAGCTGCTGCAGAACCTCGGTGTCGTGTCATCCGGCGTACCGTGGCTGACCAGCCCGAACTTCGCTCTCGTCTCCGTGATCATCGTCAACATCTGGATCGGCGTGCCGTTCATGCTGACGATCCTCTACGGCGGTCTCACCGAGATCCCCGAGGAGATCTACGAGGCCGGGGCGCTCGACGGTGCCACCGGATGGCGCGCCTTTCGACACCTGACGTGGCCGCTGCTCCGACCGACCGTCAACGTCGCGGTATTGCTCGGCGTGATCTACACCCTCCGCTCGCTCGACATCATTCTCGGCCTCACCCGTGGCGGGCCGGCGAATGCGACGCAGACCATGCCCACGCAGTCGTACCAGCTCTCCTTCCAGCTCTTCGACTTCGGCCAGGGCGCGGCGATGAGCAATCTCCTGATCGTCATCTCCTTCGTCTTCGCGCTGGTCTATCTGCGCGCCAACCGACCTTCCGTCGTCAACTGAAGGGCTCCGAACCGTGAATCCCGCCGTCACCCGAGCCACGCGCAGTGTCATCGCCGTCGTCATCCTGATCGTGATGCTCTTTCCCCTCTATTGGATGCTCAACCTCTCCCTGCAGCCACGAGGCACGGGTCTGGCCACCGACTGGATACCCCGAGCGCTGAACTTCGACGGCTACGCCGCCGCCGTCCGCGACCAGGGCAACAGTCTGCTGGTGAGCCTCATCGTGTCGCTCATCAGTGTGGTCGTCACGCTCCTCATCGCCACGCCGGCGGCCTACGCGCTGGCCCAGTTCCGCCTGCGGGGCGTGAACGTGGTTCTGCTGGTACTCGCCGTCAGCCAGATGATCCCGGGAATCGTCATCGCCAACTCGCTCTACGGCGCCTACAACTCGCTGGGCCTGCTGAACTCGTTCGGCGGCCTCATTCTGGCCGATGCCTCACACTCGATCCCGTTCGCGATTCTGATCATGCGGGTCACGATGCAGGGCATCCCGGCTGCCGTGCTCGAAGCAGCGAAGATCGATGGCGCGAACCAGGTGCGCACCTTCCTCTCCGTCGCCATCCCGCTCGCCCGGAACGGAGTGATCACCGCCGCACTCTTCTCGTTCCTGTTCTCGTGGAGCGACTTCCTGTTCGCGCTCACGCTCACCACGACGGAGCAGCTCCGCCCCGTCACCCTCGGCATCTACGAGTACCTCGGTGCCGACCAGACCGACTGGAACGCCGTCATGGCGACAGCCGTCTTCGCGGCCCTCCCGGCGACCGTGCTTCTGCTCGTCGCGCAGCGGTATGTCGCCGCCGGCGCGATGAGCGGCTCGGTGAAATAGCGCCCGCTCTGCAGATCCGGTTCGGAGGCCTGGCCCACCACGCGACGGTCAAGGGGAGGGGAGGGGGTCCTGGTCGTCGCGCAGCTGTTCGGGTTCCATGTCGAAAGCCATCTGAACATTTCGATTGCGCTCACCCAGGCCGTCGGTGGTTCTCTTCTGCCAGGGTGCGTCGATGAGCTGCTTCGTCTCGTCGAGCATCGACGCCGGCTCCAGGTTGCGGTACGAGTCGATCTCGCCGGCCGCGAGGGCGGTGAGCGTGGCGTAGACCGGCTCCGGGTTGAACTGCGCTCGCGGAAACGCGAGCTTCGAGTAGTCGAACAGGCGCGTTGCGGGGTTGTCGTTCCAGCTCTCCCAGGTCTGGAAGATGCGGTCGTTGAAGCCGGTGAGGAACGGCCCGGGATTCATGGTCGCGACTTCGATCCCGAATTCTTGCAGCTCGTCCTTCATGCTCTCGGCGATGGCCTCGACGGCGTGCTTCGACGCCGAGTAGAGCCCGGTGAACGGGTTGACGTTCAATCCCTCCCGCGACGAGACCCAGATGATGCGGCCCTCGCCGCGTGCGACCATCTGCTTCGCGATGCCCTGAGTGAGCAGGAGCGGCCCGGTCACGTTGACCTCGAACTGGTGGCGGATGTTCTCGGCGGGAATGTCCACCGTCGAGCCGCCTTCACCGACACCGGCGTTGTTGACGAGGATCTCGACGCCCCAGTCCAGCGCTTTTCGACGGTCACCCTCATCCGTGACGTCGAGCTTCTCGACCTGGAGTGTCACCCCGCGCTCGGAGGCCTGCCGTTTGAGAGTCTGCACCTGCCCGTAGATCTCCACGGCCGCGACGACGTCGAAGCCCTTCTCTGCGAGGCGCAGCGCGACTTCGAGCCCGAACCCGGTGCCCGCGCCGGTGATGAGGACCTTCTTCAGTTCTGCGGGACGTGCCATCGGGTGATCTCCTGGGTGTGCGGGTGTGCGGGTGTGCGGGTGTGCAGCGGGGACGGGATCGAAAGTACCCGAACCCACGGCCCGCAGAACGGGGCACTTCTGCACACTCGCTGTGCTCCGTTGTGTCTTTCGGCACGCAGGTTCTTCCCCCTACAGTCGGACTGCCCGATCCGCCTGATCGAACCATCCGGAAAGTCGAGGAGCCCCCTGTGACCAGCTCGTCGGCCACTCGTACGGGGGCGCGGTCATCACGGTCGCCGGCGTGGCGGCGAACGTCGTCGGGCTCGTCTACATCGCCGCGTACAGTCCCGATGAGGGCGAGAGCCCGGCCGACATGGATGCCCGCTACCCGGCGACGGATCTTCGCGACCACCTGGTCTCGCTTCCGAACCCCGCGCCGGGCCGGGAGGAGGGAGTCGATCTCTCTGTTGCTCCGGATGCCTTCCTGCCGGTCTTCGCCGCGGGTCTCGACGCGGGAACAGCCGAGGTTCTCGCCGTCTCGCAGAGGTCGTTCGCCGATGCCGCCTACACGCAGCCGGCGATCGCAGCCGCCTGGAAGACGCGCCCGAGTTGGGGCATCGTCGCCACGGCGGACAGGACGGTGCAGCCCGATGTCGAGCGCTTCGGGTACGAGCGCGGCCAGTTCAGGGCTGTCATCGAGGTGGATGGCCCGCACCTGCTGATGCAGACCCATCCCGAAGCCGTCGTCGACGTCATCGAGACGGCGGCCCGGGAGACGGAGGGCACCACCGGGGTCGACTAGTCTGTGCGCACAGAGCACATCGGGCACACGGGAGTGTGCATGCGTGCACAGTGGGGTGGGTATGGTTCGCGGCATTGATCCTCGTCAGATTCGGGCCGACGACTTGCGATACCTGGCAGCCGTCGCCGAGACGGGCCGTCTGGTGACGGCCGCCCGGATGCTCGGCGTGGACCACACCACCGTGTCCCGCCGGCTCCGGGCCCTCGAGAAGTCACTCGGAACCCGGTTGCTCGGCAGAGGCTACGACGGCTGGGTTCTGACCGAGGACGGCCTGAGTGTCGTCGAGCACGCGCGCGCTGTTCAGGAGGCCGTCGAGAAAGCGGCCGACGCCATCGGTGGGCGAGCCGAGAACGACATCACCGGCACAGTGCGCGTCACCGCAGCAGACGGGTTCGGCACGAGGTTCGTGACCCCGGCGATCACCCGCGTGCGGTCCCGCTATCCCGGCATCACCGTGGAACTGCTCACCGGGGCATCCCGACTGAATCTGCGCCAGACGAACTTCGACATCGCTGTCACCATCGGCCCCGTTCCGGCGACACCGCTCTACACCGAGAGCCTCTGCAGCTACGATTCCGCTCTCTTCGCGAGCCGGGAGTACCTGGCCCTCCACGGGTCGCCCGCATCGGTCGAAGAACTGGCCCGGCACCCGCTCATCTTCTTCATCGACGCCCTCCAGCAGGTTCGGGAGCTCGACCTCGAGACCTACGTCTCCGACCCGGTGGTCGGCTTCACCTCGAACAACATCTTCGCCCTGCTCGAGGCCACCCGGCGGGGCGGCGGAATCGCCCTGATCTCGAAGTTCATGGCGATGACAGCCCCTGATCTCTGCCGGGTGGACATCGGCATCCCGCCCGCGCGGGTCGAGGTGACGCTGGCGGTGCGGAAGGAGGCTGAGAGCAGGGGGGCGGTGCAAGCCGTTCGCCGGGCGCTTCACCACGAAGTCTCGGCCCGTGCCGAAGAACTGGTCTGGGATGCGTGACGGGTGTGCGTCGGAATGTTACAGGCCACTGGCGACCTCGGAGGGAAGACGGCTACAGTCGTCGTGATCGCAGCACGATGCGAAGCCTTGCGCCCGGGTGAACACCACCGGGCACGCGCTGCGGCTCCCTGAACACTCATTCGGCGGGCCGCGCCCCGGCTCGCCCGAAACAAGATCGGTCTCCCGTGCATCCCATCGCCCCGTCTTCGCCCGCATCGAGGCCGTACGCCGTCGACGTGCTCTCCCTCTTCGCGTTCGGGGTGGTCTGTCGATGACGAGTGTGACGTTCTCTCTCGCGAGCACGCGTTTCGACGAGAGCTACCGGCCGCGGAGCGATACGCGCATCACGACCAACTTCGCCAATCTCGCCCGCGGTGAGAACCGTGAACAGAACCTGCGGAACGCGCTGGGGATGATCGAGCGCCGTTTCAACGAGTTGGCCCACGTCGACAACGACGGGGGAGACCGGTACGCGGTCGAGCTCGACATCGTCTCGGTGAGCATCGAGATCGAGGCCCCAGGCCAGGAGGGCCGCGACGTCGTTCCGCTGATCGAGGTGCTGCAGACGACGATCGTCGACCGCCGAACCGGCCGACGCACCGCGGGGATCGTGGGCAACAATTTCTCGTCGTACGTGCGGGACTACGACTTCAGCATCGTGCTCCCCGCCCACCGCACGAACCCCGCGATCGACGGACTGCCCGAGGGGTTCGGCGAGCTGCACGGCAACCTGTTCAAGAGCTTCCTCTGTTCCGACAGCTATGCCCAGCGCTTCGACAAGCCACCCGTCATCTGCCTCAGCGTGTCGACGAGCAAGGTCTACCATCGCACCGAGAACCGGCACCCGGTGCTCGGCGTCGAGTATCGGCAGAGCGAGTACTCGCCGACGGATGCCTACTTCGCCCAGATGGGGCTGAGTGCGCGCTTCTTCATGCCGCCGGGCAGCGCAGCACCGCTGGCCTTCTACTTTCTCGGTGACATCGAGAGCGACTACACCGACCTCGAGCTGGCGGCCACGATCGGCACGATGGAGACCTTCCAGAAGATCTACCGCCCGGAGATCTACGCGGCGAACACCCCGGCAGGGGCGACGTACCGGCCGAGCCTGACCAGCAGCGACTTCACGCCGACGCCGATCGACTACGACAGGGAGGAACGCAGCCGGCTGGCGGTCGAGCAGGGTGCGTTCGCCGAAGAGCACATCATCAGACCGCACAGGGCCGCACTCGAAGAGTGGTCGAGCGACGTCGCGGTTCACCAGTTCGATCTGCAAGGAGAACGATCGTGAGCACGGCACTCCCCACATCCACCGCGGGCAGCCTGCCCAAGCCGTCGTGGCTGGCGGCGCCCGAGAAGCTCTGGTCGCCGTGGAAACTCGACGGTGACGAGCTGGCCGAGGGCAAGCGGGATGCCCTGCGCCTCTCGCTGGAGGATCAGCAGCAGGCGGGCATCGACATCGTGAGCGATGGGGAACAGACGAGGCAGCACTTCGTCACCACCTTCATCGAGCACCTCGACGGAGTCGATTTCGAGAAACGCGAGACCGTCAGGATCCGCGACCGCTACGATGCTTCGGTGCCCACCGTCGTCGGTGCGGTGACCCGCGACAAGCCGGTCTTCGTCGACGACGCCCGCTTTCTCCGCGCCCAGACCGACCAGCGCATCAAGTGGGCCCTGCCCGGCCCGATGACGATGGTCGACACGCTCTACGACGCTCACTACCGCAGCCGAGAGAAGCTCGCGTGGGAGTTCGCGACCATTCTGAACCAGGAGGCCAGGGAGCTGCAGGATGCGGGTGTCGACATCATCCAGTTCGACGAGCCCGCGTTCAATGTGTTCTTCGACGAGGTGAACGACTGGGGCGTCGCCGCTCTGGAGCGGGCGATCGAGGGCCTCACCTGCGAGACCGCGGTGCACGTCTGTTACGGCTACGGCATCAAGGCCAACACCGACTGGAAGGAGTCGCTGGGGTCGGAATGGCGGCAGTACGAACGGATCTTCCCCACGATCCAGGCGTCGGGCATCGACATCGTCTCGCTCGAATGCCACAACTCGCACGTACCCCTCGACCTGATCGAGCTCATCCGGGGAAAGAAGGTGATGGTCGGGGCCATCGACGTGGCCTCCACCACCGTCGAGACGCCGGAGGAGGTCGCCGACACCCTCCGCAGGTCGCTGCAGTTCGTCGACGCCGACAACCTCTACCCCTCCACCAACTGCGGCATGGCGCCCCTGCCGCGTGGCGTGGCACGGGCCAAGCTCGCCGCGCTCGGGGCGGGCGCAGAGATCGTGCGGGGGGAGCTCTCGGCGTAACGCCCCCGGTAGCCCTATCCTGTCCCCGGTAGCGCAGACGCGCGCGTTCGTCGAGAGGCCCGCTATGCCTGAGTGGTACACCCTGGGCGTCGTCGCACTCGCGATAGCGGCCGTCGTCGTCGTCATCGTGCGGTTCCGCGTCAATCCGGTGATCGCGCTGGCACTCGGCGCGGCTGCGATCGGCCTGCTCACCGGGCTCGGCCCCGTCGGCACCGTCTCGGCCATGACCCAGGGTTTCGGCGACGTGATGATGGATGCCGGCATCCTGATCGGTTGGGGCGTGCTGATCGGCGCCATGCTGAACGAACTCGGTGCCATCACCCGGCTCGTCGAGAGCCTGATGCGCGTCTTCGGCCGGCGGGGCATCCCATACGCTCTCGGCCTGTCGCTCGCGACCTACCTGCAGACGGTCTTCGTCGACGTGCTGATCGTGATCGCGGCGCCCTTCGCCCGGCGCATCGCGCCGCGGCTCGGGCGGGCCGGCACCGGAATCGTCAGCGTGACGTTCGCCGTCGGTCTCGAGATGGGGATCGTGATGATGGTGCCGGGGTTCGCCGCGGTCGCTCTGGCGGGGCTGCTCGGGGTGCCGCTGGGGGTGATGATGCTCGGTGGGTTCGCCGTGGTGGCGCCCACGGTCGTGCTCACCATCCTGCTGATGACGCTCTTCTTCCGTCTCGGTTTCTGGAACCCCGAGCGTGACGAGCAGGTGGTGGTGCGCGACGAGCCTGTCGCGGTGCACGACGACGAGGCGCCGAGGCCACCGACGGCCGGCGGCAGCGACCCCCGTGCGCGTTCGGAGCAACCGCTGCTGCTGCTCTTCGCGCCGATGCTGGTCGCCCTGGTGCTGATCGCCGGCCAGGCGGTTCTCTCCGTGGCCGGGGTCGAGATTCCCGTGATGCAGTTCCTCGGCAGCCCGGTCATCGCCCTGCTGCTCGCCGTGATCGCGACCGGACTCGTCGGCCGGGCCGCCGTCGGCACCACGCGCATCGAGAAGGCGGTGGTGAAGGGCTTCCAGGATGGCGGCCAGATCTTTCTGCTGACGGGCATCGGCGGTTCGCTGGCCGCGGTCATCGCGAAGGGCGACCTCGGAGCGGTGCTGCAGGGCTACTTCTCCGCGACGGCGTTCGCCCCCCTTCTGCTGGTCTGGGCCATGGCGGCGGTGCTGCACATCGCGGTCGGTTCGGTGACCCTGTCGGCCATCACGGCTGCGGGCATCATCGCGCCCGTCGCCACCACCATGGGGCTCGACCCCCTGCTGGTCGCGCTGGCCGCCGGGTCGGGTGCGCTGTTCTGCATCCATGTGACCTCGAACACGTTCTGGCTCCTGCAGAGCTTTCTCGACCAGTCGGTGCGGGGCGCTCTGAAGACCGTGACCGTCGGCGTCTCGCTGGCTTCGGTCATCGCGCTCGGCATGACGCTCGTGGTCTCACTGGTCATCTGAGCGTGCCCCCGCCGGTGGTCGCCCGCCGACCGGCAGGGGGGCCGGGGTGTGCCGCTGCGAATGCACACGGTGCCCGTCGAACTGCCGTCGGCCACGGTGGAACAGCGCTGGCATCGACGCGCCGACACCGATCCCGCGTCGCTGTGGTTGCGGGGTGCGCTCGCCCGCACCGTCGGAGCCTCGATGACCCCGACGCCCCCGACGCCCCCGGAGCCCCCGACGCCCTCGACGACTGAGACACTGGACGGGCACGTCTCGCCGAAGGGAACCCGACCATGACCGACATCGACTGGTCCGCCGGTGAGTGGAGTACCGCACCCGCTCACGTACAGGTCGCCGACGACGGGATGCGCGTCAGCGCTGTGGAGGGCAGCGACGCCTGGCGTATCACGTCGTACGGTTTCATCCACGACAACGCCCATGCTCTGCTGGCGCCCCTGCAGCAGTCCACGGCGGTCGAGGTGTCGTTCGAGCTCGACTTCTCCGAGCAGTTCGATCAGGCGGGCGTCTTCCTCCGGGTCGACGATTCGACCTGGATCAAGGCCGGCGTCGAGGTCAGCGACGGTGTGGCGAGCCTCGGCGCCGTCGTCACCCGCGGCGAATCCGACTGGTCGCTCGGGCCCGTCTTCGGCTGGGCCGGCCGCACCGTCACGGTGCGGGCAAGCCGGTCGGGAGACGCGGTGACGGTTCGTGCCCGGGTCGACGACGAAGAGTGGCGGCTGGTTCGCGTGGCGCCCCTCAGCCCCGAGGCCACGGTCACGGCCGGGCCGTTCTGCTGCGCTCCGTCACGGTCGGGCCTCGTGGTGCACTTCACGTCGTGGCGTACGACAGAAGCCGACGCCAGCCTGCACCCCGAACCGCCTGTCGCCTGACCCTGAACGGCGCTGGGCGTCAGGCCACGACGATCGTCGCCCGATCCTTCCCGGCCCGTTTGGACTGGTACATGGCCTCGTCGGCGAGCGTGATGAGCGCCTCCGCGGTGGGCTTCTCCCGCGAGCTGTCCGGCCGATGGATGCTGACTCCCACGCTGGCAGAGACGTGGAGTCCCTCCTCGAGGGGCGTGTTCCGAACAGCCGAGCGCAGACGTTCGGCGATGTCCGCCAGGGACTGTTCGTCGGCATCCTCACAGATGAGCAGGAACTCGTCGCCGCCGAGCCGCCCCACCATGTCGCCGGAACGCACCGCCTGGTGGAGGCTCGTGCTGATGCGGCGCAGCGCGGTGTCGCCGGCGAGGTGGCCGAACCTGTCGTTGACCGACTTGAATCCGTCGAGGTCGATGAACAACAGGGCCACAGCCTGCTGGCTGGGGCGCGTCTCTGTGAGCAGGTGGTCGAGCCGCAGTTGCAGCGAGAGCCGGTTCGGCAGGCCGGTGAGAGTGTCGTGCAGTGACCGGTAGGAGATCAGCTCCCTCAGGCGGAGGCGCTGCAGAACGAGCACGGACTGCTCGGCGAGCGAATCCAGCAGGTCTACCGTCTGCGCATCGAGGCGGCGCGGCCTGCCGAAACTGAGGAGGATGACGCCGCCGGTCGCGCCGTCGTCGATCAGCGGAACGATGGCCAGCGCCTCGATGCGGGCGGCCCGCAGCTCGGCGACCGCAGACGGGAAGCGCATCCGGAGCTCAGCCGAGTTCGGCAGCACCTGGGTTCCGCCCGACGGCGACGTGCTGCCGGTCGCTGCCGCCTCGGCGCCCTCGTCGAGCCACGCGAGCAGAGCTGTCTCGGCGAGCGGCCGGGGGGCACCCGCGGTTGCTCGGGCGGTGAAGCTCCCGTCGGGCGCACGCAGGTGCACGCTGACGACGGTGGCGTCTGTGGCACCGCGCACCGCCTCGGCGAGAGCTTCTGTGACCTCCCCTTCGCTGGCGGCCGCCCCGAATGCCGTGGTCGCCGTCTGCAGGATTCTGACCCTCGTCTCCGACCGCTCCGCGACGCGGCGTGCGGCGAGCAGTTCCCGCTCGTAGTGCCGCCGCACGGTTGCGTCGAAGACGGCGAGCAGAAGGGTGCCGCCGTCCCGATCGGCGTCGACGACGGCATTCACGAAGACCGAGAGGGTCTTCCCGTCAGCGAGCTGGAGGTCGAAGGCGACTTCGCTGGCACGGCCGTGCGCACTCAGTTGCTGCAGGAAACCAGTCTCGAAGTAGAGCCTGCTGCCCGGTGCCAGCACCGCCGTGAGGTGCTGGCCGACGACCTGGTCGCGCATCCTGCCGACCATGGCCAGGAAGGTGTCATTCGCCGTCGTGATGTCGCCCCGGGTCGTGGCGGAGATCAGCCCGCACGGAACCAGATCGAACAGGTCCCTCGGCTGCACACCCGGGCTCATCGTACGAAGCTTCGGATGGCCGTGACCAGCTTCTGGGGGTCGGAGAGGTGCACGTAGTGGCCGTTGGCTTCGAGCACCACCAGACTGCTGTCGGGAATCTCGCTGCGCAGGAACTGTCCAGCCACGACCGGCGCCACGATGTCGTTCGTCGACTGCACGACGAGAGTGGGTGTCGAGACCCTGCTGAGCTCCTGGCGGAGGTCGGAGAGAAAGGTCACCCTTGCGAACTGGCGCGCCACCGACGGGTCGGCCCTCGTGAAGCTGTCGAGGAGTTCGGCCGCCAGTTCGGGGCGGTCGGCGTTGCCCATGAACACCGGGGCCATCGTCGACGCCCAGGCGAGGTAGTTCGCGTCGAGGGAGTCGAGGAGGGCGTCGACGTCGTCGGCCTCGAAGCCGCCGATGTACTCGCCGTCATTGACGTATCGCGCTGAGCCGCCGACCAGCACCAAGCCGCGGAACAGTTCCGGCTCGGCGATCGCTGCGAGGCATCCGATCATCGCGCCGACGGAATGACCGACGTACACGACCTCGCTCAACCCGAGTGCGTGGCCGATCTCCAGCAGATCGTCGGCGTACCCGTGCAGCGAGTCGTACTTGCCGCGGTCGTAGGCGCGCGGGTCGGAGCCGCCCGAACCGACGTGGTCGAAGAGCACCACCCGGTGGTCGTCGGCGAATGCGGGGGCCACCAGCCGCCACATCGCCAGGCTCGACCCGTATCCGTGCCCGAACACGATGGCCGGGGCGCCCTCGTCACCCTGCACCGTGACGTTGTTGCGCCGGATCACCGCATCCGCCTGCTCGAACGGTGCATAGGTCACAGTGAAGCCTCCCCAGATAGCTTTCTCCACAGGCTACCGCCAGAGGGGGAGTTATCTCCTGATCTGCACAGGGCCGGGTAGAGTGACCGCTGAGAGCGGGATCGGTGTCGAAGGCCGCGGGGGCCCTCGAGCAATGGGGGAACCGTGGATGAGAACCGACGCCCCGGCGAGGAGTCGCTGGGGGCCGAGCACCGGGTGCTGCAGTCGTGGGTCGCCCGCGAGCACCCGAGCCTCCCCTTCGCAACGGATTCGCTGCAGAGCTTCGACAGCGCGCTTGCACGACTTCTGCCCGGAATCGACGGCCTCGTGCTTGTTCCGATCGATGAGCCGCACGCGTTCGTGGCCTGGTGCCGGCGCGGGTCCGGGGCGTGGAAGGAGATCGCGCCGGGCGACCGCATCGAGTCGGGCCCGGGCGACCGCATCGAGTCGGGCCCGGGCGACCGGATCGGGTCGGTCGAGCCGCCGCTGGGCGAGAGCGGCATCCACGCCGCCGCGCTCCGGAGTGGCATCTCCGCCGGGGAGCTGGTGCTGCACTACCAGCCCGTCGTGCGCATCTCGGAGGGCAAGACGCTCGGTGTCGAGGCGCTCGTCCGCTGGAACAGCGCCGAGTTCGGGCTGGTACCGCCCGACGACTTCATCCCGCTGGCCGAACTCACCGGGCTCATCGTGCCGCTCGGCAGGTGGGTGATCGCCGAAGCGATCTCCCAGCTCGGCGAATGGAAGCGTGGGGGAGTGGTCGACGACGATTTCGGCATGGCCATCAACCTCTCGCCCGGCCAGCTGCTCGACGGCGACCTCGCCGCCCTGCTCGACGCGGCCTGCGAGAAGGCCGGGGTGATCCCGCCCGACGTCATGCTCGAGATCACCGAGGGCCTGCTGGTGGCGGAGGGCTCTGCCATGTCGGAGACGCTGACGAGGCTGTCGGATGCCGGCTACCTGCTGTCGATCGACGACTTCGGTACGGGGCATGCGTCGCTCTCCTACCTCCGCTACCTGCCCACGTCGCAGCTCAAGCTCGACATGTCGTTCATCAGGGGGCTCCCCTCGAACGCCCACGACGTGGCGCTCGTCACCGCGCTCGTCGGCCTGGCGCACGAGTTCGGCATGACGTGCGTGGCCGAGGGGGTCGAGACGCCCGAGCAGCTCGCCTGCCTGACCAAGCTCGGCTGCGACCTCGCCCAGGGGTACCTGCTCGGCAGGCCCGAGCCCGCCAGTCGGCTCGACCTCGGCCGGGTCTAGCCCGTCATGATCGACTCGGCCCGGTTGGCGCCTCCTGCGCGCGATCTCTCCGACAGGGAGGAACTCGCCGCCCTGCTCCGCGAGTCGGTGTCGGGTCCTGTCGAGACGGGGAACCGCAGGCGCGCCGAATACTCCACCGACGCGTCGAACTACCGGGTCGTTCCCGAGATCGTCGTCTTTCCCCGCGACGTGGACGACGTGCTGGCGGTCGTCGAGGTGGCGCGGTCGACGTCGACGCCCCTCACCTCGCGCGGGGGAGGCACGTCGGTCGCGGGCAACTCCATCGGCCCGGGAATCGTCATGGATCTGTCCCGCTCGGTCAACCGCATCACCGACCTCGACGTCGAGGGTCGCACCGCGAGGGTGGAACCCGGCGTGGTTCTCGGGTCGTTGCAACGGGCGGCCGCGCCCCACGGGCTGCGCTTCGGACCCGACCCTTCCACCTGGGCTCGTGCGACGCTGGGCGGGATGATCGGCAACAACGCCTGCGGATCGCACTCCCTGCAGTTCGGCCGAACGGCCGAGAACGTGCTCGAACTCGATGTGGTCGACGGACGGGGCCGGCGGTTCGTCGCGCAGAACGGCTCGCTCTCCCCCGTGCCGGGGCTCGAGGAGCTCGTTTCAGCGAATCTCGCCACCCTGCGAACCGAACTCGGCCGGTTCGGTCGCCAGGTTTCGGGCTACTCCCTCGAACACCTGCTGCCCGAGCACGGCGGCAACCTGGCGAAGGCACTCGTGGGCACAGAGGGTTCCTGCGTCGTGGTGCTGGGTGCGACGCTCCGCCTGGTCGATGTACCGGCCGCCCCGGTGCTCGTCGTTCTCGGTTACCCCAGCATGCACGCCGCCGCCGATGCCGTTCCCGCACTGCTCGCGCACCGCCCGCGAGCGATCGAGGGGCTGGATGCGCGCCTCGTCGACGCGGTGCGCCGGCAGAGCGGGTCTCGCGCGGTGGACCAGCTGCCCGACGGCGCAGGCTGGCTGCTCGTCGAGGTCGCCGGCAGCGACCTCGACGAGGCGCTGAGTCTCGCGGCCCGGGTCGCCGCCGACTCCGCAGCGATCTCCCACCGCATCATGGCCCCGGGGCCCGACACCCGTGCGATCTGGCGCATCAGGGAAGACGGTGCGGGTCTCGCCGGGCGCACTCCGGCAGGCAACCAGGCGTGGCCCGGATTCGAAGACGCCGCCGTGCCTCCCGAACATCTCGGCGCCTACCTGCGCGACTTCGACCTCCTGCTGGAGGACTACGGCGTCGAGGGGATGCCGTACGGCCACTTCGGCGATGGCTGCCTGCATGTGCGACTCGATGTTCCCCTCGAGCACGACGGGTCGACGCTGAACGACTTCATGAGGGACGCCGCGCAGTTGGTCGCCGGATACGGTGGATCGCTCTCGGGCGAGCACGGCGACGGCCGAGCGCGCAGCGAGTTGCTCGAGCTCATGTACTCACCCGCAGCCCTCGCCGCCTTCGGCGAGTTCAAGGCGATCTTCGACCCGCAGGATCTGCTAAACCCCGGCATCGTCGTGCGGCCCGCTCCGTTGATCAAAGATCTGCGCCGCCCGGCGGCGCTGCCGCTGCTCTCGGTGAACGGCCTGGCCTTCGCCCACGACGGGGGCGACCTCACGACGGCGGTGCACCGCTGCGTCGGGGTGGGCAGATGCCGGGCCGACAACACGGCAGACGGCGGCTTCATGTGCCCGTCGTTCCTGGCGACCGCCGACGAGAAGGACTCGACGAGAGGGCGGGCCAGAGTTCTGCAGGAGATGGCGAACGGCTCGCTCATCCAGCGCGACTACCGTTCCCCAGAGGTTCACGACGCTCTCGACCTCTGCCTCTCGTGCAAGGCCTGTGCCAGCGACTGCCCGGCCGGCGTCGACATGGCGGCCTACAAGACCGAGGTTCTGTACCAGTCGTACAAGGGTCGAATCCGCCCCGCCGCCCACTATCTGCTGGGCTGGCTGCCGCGCTGGGCGAGACTCGCCTCTCCCTTCGCCCGGGTCGTCAATGCGGCGACATCGATTCGGTTCGTCGAGAAGCTGATCCTCAGAGCGGGAGGTATGGACAGGCGGCGGGCGATTCCGCGGTTCGCTGCGAAGTCGTTCTCGGCGCGGCGGCGCGCCCTGCCGCCCGCCGAGAGAGGCCGGCCGAAGGTCATGGTCTGGGTCGACTCGTTCAGCGACAACTTCACGCCGTCGATCGCGGAATCCGTTCTCGCGACACTGGAGGCGGCCGGGTACGACGTTCTGCTGCCCGAACGACTGGTGTGCTGTGGCCTCACTTGGATCACGACCGGTCAGCTCGACGGGGCGCGGCGGCGTCTCTCCTCGGTGCTCGACGAGTTCGGGCCCTCCGCGCTGGCGGGCATCCCGATTCTCGGTCTCGAGCCGTCGTGCACGGCGGTTCTGCGATCAGACCTCGTGGAGTTGTTCCCCGACGACGACCGGGCGCTGGCGGTGGCCGGAGCGACGGTGACTCTCTCTGAGCTGCTCCGGTCGGGCGGCGCTCACGCGCCGGGAGCGGGCTGGCAGCCGCCCCGCCTCGATGGAGTGGAGGTCATCGTGCAGCCGCACTGCCACCAGCATGCGGTCATGGGCTTCGCTGCCGATCGGGCCCTGCTGCAGAGCATGGGCGCCCGGGTGACGGAGCTGGCCGGATGCTGCGGACTGGCCGGCAACTTCGGAATGGAGCAGGGTCACTACGAGGTCTCGGTGGCGGTCGCTGAGAACTCCCTGCTGCCCGCACTCCGCGCGGCGGCGCCGCAGACGGTCTTCCTCGCCGACGGATTCTCCTGTCGCACGCAGGCAGAACAGCTGGCAGGAGTGAAGGGCCTCCATCTGGCCGAGTTGCTCACCGGGTCGCTGGTCGCGGCTCAGAACTGAGGTCGGGCGAGCGCCGCGAGCCGTGACAGATGTCACCCACGAAAGGTGACAGGCGGGCGAAGCCCACCGGGCCCGACCGGGCCACTCTGGAGTCATGACCCCATCCATCCCCCTCCCCGCCGCGATCGACGTGCGGGGCGTCACCCGGAGCTTCGGCTCCGTCCACGCCGTGCGCGGAGTCGACCTGACGGTTCGGCCCGGCGAGATCGTGGCCTTCCTCGGCCCGAACGGCGCGGGCAAGACCACCACGATCGACATGATCCTCGGCCTCACCACCCCGAGCGCCGGCACCATCAGCGTCTTCGGCCACAGCCCGCGCGGTGCCGTCGCGCGGGGCCTCGTCTCAGCCGTGCTGCAGAGCGGCGGGCTGCTGAAGGACATCACGGTGCGCGAGACGGTGGAGCTCACCGCGAGTCTCTTCGCCGAACGTCGCCCGGTCGACGAGGCGCTCGAACGGGCCGGTATCGGGCACCTCTCGAACCGGCGGGTGGGCCTCTGCTCGGGCGGGGAGCAGCAGCGGCTGCGTTTCGCGATGGCGCTGGTCAGCGATCCGGCGCTGCTCATTCTCGACGAGCCGACCACCGGTATGGATGTCGAAGCGCGCCGGTCGTTCTGGGGCGCCATCCGGGCCGACGCCGCTCGCGGACGAACGGTGATGTTCGCCACGCACTACCTCGACGAGGCCGACGAGTACGCCGACCGCATCGTGCTCATGAGCCAGGGGCAGATCGTCGCTGACGGCAGCACTGCGGAGATCAAGAACCTCGTGTCGGGCCGCATCGTGCAGCTGACGCTCCCGAAGGCCGACCTCGCGGCCCTCGCGTCGATCCCCGGTGTCGACTCTGTCGAGGCCGCAGGCGACCGGGTGACCATCCACACCCGCGATTCCGACGAGCTCGCTCGCCACCTGCTCACCTCGACCGAGGCGAAAGACCTGGAGATCATCGCCCAGAACCTCGAGAGCGTCTTTCTCGCCCTCACCGCCGACAGAGCGCCATCCGTCACCACACCCTCGCAAGGAGCACTCCGATGACCGCCATCACCCTCGACCGCCCGGCGCCGGCCCTCGGCGGGTTCACGCTCACCTACCTGCGACTCGAGCTGGTGCGCAAGATCCGCAACCCGCGTGCGCTGTTCTTCACCGTGGCCTTTCCCGTGCTGATGTTCTTCATCGTCGGCTACCAGATGCTCGACATCCCGCTCACCGGGACCCCGGTGGCGTCGGGGGGAGTGTCGGTGGCGGCCTACATCATGGTGTCGATGGCGATGTACGGCGCCATGATGTCGGCGACCCAGACGGGCGCCTCCGTCGCCGCGGAGCGGGCCCAGGGGTGGACGAGGCAGCTGCGGCTCACTCCGCTGAACCCGGTGGTCAACGTGGCGGTGAAGACCCTCGCCGGCATGGCGTTCGGCCTGGTGGCGATCATCGCCACCTACGTCGCGGCGATGTTCTCGGGTGTCGAGCTGTCGGCGACCCAGTGGATCGTGTCTGGCCTGGCCGCGTGGCTGCTCGCCGGCGCGGTGTTCACCACACTGGGGCTGATGGTCGGCTACATGGTGCCCGGCGAGAACGTGGCGCAGATCACCAGCCTCGTCGTCGTGCTGCTGTCGTTTCTCGGTGGCCTGTTCTTCCCGCTGTCGAACATGCCCGACTTTCTGCAGACGATCGGCAGGCTGACCCCTGTCTACGGCATCGGCGAGCTGGCCCGGTCGCCGCTGACCGGTGAAGCCTTCGACCTCGGCGCCCTCGTCAATGCGGTCGTCTGGCTCGCGGTGTTCGTCGCGGGCACCGTGTTCTTCTTCCGCCGCGACACACGGCGGAGCTGAGCGGGCCGGAACGCTCTAGGGTGAGCATCATGAACGAGCAGGCCTCCTCCGCGCGGGCGTCGGTGTCGACGCCCGCCCCCGCGTCGACGCCCGCGGCCGCATCGAACCCTGCGCCGCGACCGGGCGCGGGGTTCGCCATGTCCGACCGCGGATGGTTCGTCGGCGCCGGCATGTCGCTGGCGTGGACGGTGCCGATCCTCTTCACGATCTGGGAGCAGCCCAGTGCGGCAGACCTCGTGCCCACCCTGCTCGTGATCGTCTTCGCGGTCGCGTTCCTGCTCACCGTGCCGGTCATGCGCCGGCTCCCACCCGGCCCGGTGCGCGTCGTGCCGGGCGCTGCCCTGTTCCTGCTGAGCCTCACGCTCATTCCGTGGCTCGGCGCCGATGTGCGCTGGCTGTGGACGTTCGTCGGCGTGGCCATCGCTGTCTCCCGCCTGCCGATCTGGGGGTTGTGGGGCGTGCTCCTCGCGCTCGCCGGCCTCACCTTCGCGGTCGGCATGGTCGACGGCGCCGACATCGGCCTGAGTGCGCTGAATGCGGCGGTCATCCTCTCTGTCTCGACGATGATGGCGACGCTCACCGGCAACATCAACACCCTCGCCCGCCTCCGCGCCGCCCAGGGCCAGGTCGCCGAGCTCGCCGCCGAGCGCGAGCGCGCCCGGGTCGCGCGCGACGTGCACGACATCCTCGGTCACTCGCTCACCGTCATCACGGTGAAGGCCGAGCTGGCGGGACGGCTGATGGATGCTGGCTCTCCCGCAGCGCGAGCCGAGATCAGCCAGATCGAGCAGCTGGCGCGCGGTGCCCTGGCCGACGTGCGCGCCACGGTGCACGGCCTGCACGGTGTGAGCATCAGCGGCGAACTCGCCGCCGCGCGAGCCGCCCTGGAGAGCGTGGACGTGCGGCCCGACCTGCCCGGGTCGACGGAGCAGGTGCCCACCGAACGGCGCGAGCTCGCCGGCTGGGTCGTGCGTGAGGCGGTGACGAACGTGGTGCGGCACTCCGGCGCCCGTACCTGCCGGGTGCGGCTGGATGCCCGGGGCGTCGAGGTCGTCGACGACGGTTGCGGGCCCTCTGCCGATGCTCCGTCGGGGTCGGGGCTCACGGGGCTCCGTGAGCGCGTCGAGACCGCCGGCGCGCGCCTCACGGTGGGGCGCAGCGATCTCGGTGGATTCCGGGTGAGGGTGACCTGGTGATCCGGCTTCTCATCGCCGACGACCAGGCGCTGGTGCGCGGGGCTCTCGCCGCCCTGCTCGGCCTCGAAGACGACATCGAGGTCGTCGCCCAGGTCGGTCGCGGCGACGAGGTCGTCGAGGCGGCGCGGGAGACGGGCGCCACCGTCGCCCTGCTCGACATCGAGATGCCCGGCATCGACGGCATCGCCGCCGCGGCCCGGCTGCGCTCCGACGTGCCCGGCTGCCGGGCGCTGATCGTCACGACCTTCGGCCGGCCCGGATACCTCGTGCGGGCCATGCAGGCCGGTGCGTCGGGGTTCGTCGTGAAGGACACCCCCGCCGCCGAACTGGCGGATGCTGTACGGCGCGTGTCGATGGGGCTGCGGGTGGTCGATCCCCAGCTCGCCGCGGAGTCACTCGCCCAGGGCGACTCCCCGCTGACGGAACGCGAGACCGACGTGCTCGCGGCGGCGCGCCGGGGTGGAACGATCGCCGACGTCGCCCGCATGGTGCACCTCTCGAAGGGCACGGTGCGCAACCATCTCTCGAGCGCCATCGGCAAGACCGGCGGCCAGAACCGCGCCGACGCCGTGCGGGTCGCGGTCGAGCGCGGCTGGCTCTGAGCGGCCCCACGCCCCCACCCGCCCGCCTCCACCCGTCTTCGCCGGCGGCGCCTCATCCCCTAGGCGGGGTCGGGGGTGGCGCCGTACATCTGCAGGCGCACGTCGCGGGCGCCACTCATGTGGCCCTCCGCGAGGCGCTGCGCGAGGTCGCCGTCGCGGTTCTCGATCGCCGCCAGCAGCTCCAGGTGTTCCACGAGCACCCGCTCCCAGCGCTCTCCGTGCGTCAGGGTCGACGTGGGGTAGCGGATCAGGTGGGTGTTCAGCCGCATCAACAGGTCGAGCAGCGTGGGGCTGTGGCTGGCGATCCAGATCGCCTCGTGGAAGACCCGGTTGAGTTCGGCGCGCTCGGAGCCTGTGGTTCCCGAGTACGCGGTCATCGCCTCGTGCGCTCGCCGGAGGTTCACCAGGTCGAGGTCGGTGCGGCGGAGCGCTGCCGATCGTGCGGCAGCGCCTTCGAGCGTGATCCTGACGTCGTAGATGTCGAGGATCTCCTCCGGCGTCGACACGCGCACCTGAACGCCCCGGGTGGTGCGTTCGATGAGACGTTCGTCACTCAACCGTTGCAGCGCCTCGCGGATCGGCGTTCTGCTCTTGCCGTACTTGGCGGCCAGGGCCGTCTCACCGAGGGGCTCGCCGGGGCGGTAGACGCCGGCGATGATGTCGGATCGGATCAGTTCGTACAGGCTGGTGCCCATCGGTCCTCTCCCTGTGCGGGTGTGCGTCGGCCCTGCCGCGCACACCCGCCCAATCTACTGGTTCCCCACCGGCCTCGGCCGAAGGGCCGGTCAGGCGATCTGCCCGGCCCGTCGGCCGAAGACCATGCCTGCTGCGAGACCGGAGCCACCGGGATAGTTGCCGCTGAAGAGCCCGCCGAGCATCTCCCCGCAGACGAGGAGTCCTGGCATGATGTCGCCGTTCGTGTCGATGACCTGCCCGTCGGTGGTCGCCTTGAGCCCACCGAAGGTGAAGGTGATGCCGCAGGTGACCGGGTAGGCGTAGAACGGCCCGGTCTCCAGGGGCGACGCCCAGTTGCTCTTCGGGGGGTCGACGTGTGCCGCACGACCGTCTTTAACGGTCGGGTCGAAGGGCAGCGAGCGGTCGATGGAGTCGTTGAACTCGGTGATCGTCGTCGCGAGCCGAACCGGATCGACATGGATGCTCGCCGCCAGCTCCTCGATGCTGTCGGCGACGTGCACACCGATGCCCGGCATGTCGTACTCCTCGGTGCGGAGCATGGGCCGAAGGGTGGCGTCGAAGATCTGGTAGGCGATCGAGCCGGGCTGCTGCAAGATCACCTTGCCGTACTTGGCGTAGGTGTAGTTGCGGAAGTCGGCGCCTTCATCGAGGAACCGGCGGCCCTCGTTGTTGACGATGATGCCCAGAGGGTAGCTCTGCCGCGTGAGACGGTTGGTGAGCACGCGGTTGCTCTCGTTCTCTTCGCACTCCGCATCCCACTGCACGCTGTGCGCGCTGCCCCAGTCGCCGCCCCTGGCGGCCCCGACGTCGAGGGCGGCCTGCAGCACGGCCCCGGTGTTGTAGGGCGTACCGCGAACGATCGCGTTCTCCCAGCCGTCGCCGAGGTACTGCTTTCGCCACTCGGGGTTCGACTCGAATCCGCCGGCGGCGAGAACCACCGACTCGGCGCGGAGCTCCTCGGTGCCATCCGCCGTCTCGGCGGTGACGCCGACGACCCGGCCGCCCTCCGTGACCAGCCCGGTGACGGAGACGCCGTAGCGCACCGTGGTGCCGAGCCGTTCAGCGACCGCCGTGTGGTCGCGGATGAGCCCTTCGCCGCCGTCGACGTTGCCGACGTGCAGCCCGCCCCAGAACAGGTACGACCCGTCGGCCCGCTCATAGGCCTGGCGTTCGTACATCAGCCGGTACCGAACGCCGAGGGACTGCAGCCACCGCACGGCGGCCTGGCTCTCGTGCACGAGTACGTCGGTGAGGGCGGGGTCGTTCCGGCCCTGGGTGACCTTCGCGAGGTCGGCGGCGTACTCTTCGGGCGAGTACGGCGGCACCACGGTGCGGGCCTGGCGTTCGTCGGGCTCGACGAAGTCGCGCACGTCGTCGAGCCCGTTGTGGTTGATGCGGGTCGCACCCGCCGTGTAGAAGCTGTTGCCGCCGGCCATGTCGGGCAGGCCCTTCTCGAGCAGCAGCACCCGCCGGCCGCGGGTCGCGGCCGCATGGGCGGCACTGAATCCGGCGTTGCCGCCGCCGACGACGATGACGTCGTATTCGTCAGAGGTGTTCTGCATGGGGGAGGTCCTTCCTGGGGACGGGAGAGAGCTCGGTCCGGGTGAGGACGGAGTCGGGGGAGAGGGAGAAGATAAGGTCGTCCGTGCCCGGTACGGCAGGGTGGCGATCGGCGACCCGAGGATCGTGCCCGGGCACGATGACACCGTCTGCGCCGGCGAGCTCGACGAGTGTGTCGAAGGCGGCGTGCATCGCCGGCAGGGTGTGCACGATCGAGTAGGGCCGGTCGGTTTCGATGTTCTCGTAGAAGTGGCTGGCGTCTGCGGCGAGCACGACCACGCCGGCGGGAGTGTCGGCGCTGACGACCTGAAGCCCCGGGGTGTGGCCGCCGACCCGGCGCACACGCACGCCATCACCGACCGTGAAGTCACCGTCGTGCAGCACCAGCCGCCCCTCGGTGAGCAGCCCGGCGAGAGTGTCGAGGTCGTCGGGTTCGATCAGGTGGGGATTGGTGCCCCTGAGGGCGGCGGGGCTCATCCAGAAGTCGTACTCGCTCTGCTGCAGGTGCACCTGGGCGTTCGGAAAGTCGGTGACGGTTCCCGAGTGGTCGTAGTGCAGGTGCGAGAGCACGATGTGCTGCACCTCGTCGCGGTTGCGGCCGAGGCGCTCGACCAACTCGGCGGGCGAAGCGTGGTAGCTCCTCGCGCCGCGCTTCTCGGCGGTCGCGCGCGAGAAGCCGGTGTCGAACAGAACGACGTCGCCAGGCCGCCCGATCGCCCACACGAAGTAGTCGATCGGGTAGTTCTCGTGGCAGGCGGCGTCATGGCCGTAGAAGTGTTCTCCGCGCTCCGACTGGGTGCGGCTGGCGTAACGCAAAGCGAAGACCCCCTGCGCCGGGTGCGGCATGCTCACTGCGGCTGCTCCGATGCGAAGTGCAACTCCCGCCCGGTCCAGTGCTCCCAGAGGGTGACGAGTGCGGAGTAGTCCTTGCGGGCGAGGCCGCTGCTCATCGCGATCTCGTAGACCGAGTGGGCGCCCTGCAGGGCGAAGAGCGGCACGCGGTGCTGCTGGGCGAGGCTCAGCGCGAGGGTCGAGTCCTTCCGGGCCGCGTCCAGCGGCATGCCGCCCTCGTAATCTCCGCGGGCGACCCGCTCGGTGAGCCGGTGGGTGAGGGGGCGCATCAGTCCGCCGTCGGGAGCCGCGAGCATCTGCGTCAGCTGGTCGAGGTCGACTCCCGTCGCCGCGGCCAGGCTCGCCGCCTCGGCGAGCACGACCATCACGGCGTGTGCGACACCGTTGTTGATCACCTTCGCCGCCATCCCTGTACCGAGTTCACCGAAGTATTCACGCCGCGGTGCGATGGCGTCGAGGATGTCTGTGACCCGGTCGATCACGGTCGTGTCGCCGCCGAGGAGAAGGGTGGCGGTACCGGAACTCATCTGGCCGACGCCCGAGAGTATGGCGGCGTCGATGATGGCCAGCCCATGGCCCCCCAGGATGCTCTGGCAACTCTGGATCGCGTCGGGCGTCGTCGTGCTCGTCTCGATCACCACGGCGCCGGCGGGGAGAAGCGCCGCCAGCGCCTCGCACGTACTGAGCGAGATGGCGGGGGTCGGCAGAGACAACACGACGACCGTCAGTCCAGTGAGTTCTTCGAGCGTGTCGACGGCAGTGAGGTTGTCGATGCGGTCGGCGAGCGAACGGCGTTCCGGGCTCGGGTCGAACGCGACGACGGGAGAATGGGCGGCGAGGCGGCCGGCGACGGCGAGGCCCATCTGGCCGAGCCCGCAGAGGCCGATCGTGGTGGTCATGGTGGTGGGTCCTTTCTGGGTGGCCGACGGCATCCGGCCCTCAGGCCTGAATGGAGAACGGGTCGCGAACCGAATCGGAGAGGTCGATCATCACGTTCTTGGTGCGCAGGTACTCTTCGATGGCCTCCACTCCCCGCTCGCGTCCGTAGCCGGACTTCTTGGTGCCGCCGAACGGTGCCTGGGCAGCGCTCGACCTGTAGGTGTTCACCCACACCGTGCCGGCGACGAGGCGCCGGGCGATCCGGTGCGCCCGGGAGAGGTCGTTCGTCCAGATGCCGGAGGCGAGGGCGAAGTCGGTGTTGTTGGCGATGCTGACGGCGTCGTCTTCGGTCTCGAATCGGATGATGCTCAGCACCGGCCCGAAGATCTCCTCCTGGGCGATCCGGGCCATCGGGTCGACGCCGGCGAAGACGGTGGGGCGCATGAACAGTCCCGGTGACAGGTCGGAGCCGGTCGGGCGTTCGCCGCCGCTCGTGATCGTCGCGCCGCTGTCGCGACCGGCGGCGATCATCGCTTCGATGCGTTCGAGCTGGGGCGCGTTCGCGACCGGACCCATCTGGGTCGTGTCGAGCGACGGGTCGCCGAGAACGATGTCGTCGGCCCGGGCGGACACCCGGGAGACCATCTCGTCGTACACGCCGGCCTGCACGAGGAGTCGGCTGCCGGCGATACAGGTCTGCCCACCGGCTGCGAAGATTCCCGCGACCGCACCGATCACGGCCCTGTCGAGGTCGGCGTCGTCGAAGACGATGTTCGCCGACTTCCCGCCGAGCTCGAGCGTCACGGGAACCAGGGTTCTGGCGGCGGCCGCAGCGATGGCCTGGCCGGTGCCGACGCTGCCCGTGAAGCTGATCCGGCCGAGGCGCGGGTCGGAGGTGAGCGCCTCGCCGGCCTCCCTGCCCCCGGTGATGATGTTGACGACTCCGGGCGGGAAGCCGGCCTCTCTGACCAGGTCGCCGAGGCGCAGGGTGCTGCGGGGCGCGAGCTCTGAGGGCTTGATGACGACCGTGTTGCCCGCTGCGAGGGCGGGTGCCAGCTTGTTGGCCAGCAGCTGCAGGGGCGAGTTCCAGGCGGTGATCAGCGCGGCCACCCCGAGGGGTTCGCGCACGGTGTAGTCGAACGAGTCGTAGCTGTCGAGCGGAATGGTGTGCCCGAAGATCTTGTCGGCCATGCCGGCGAAGAAGCGGTAGTTGCGGGCGGCGAAGTGCGCCTGGGTGCGGGTCTCCCGCAGCAGCTTGCCGTTGTCGTCGGTCTCGAGCTGGGCGAGCTCGTCGGCGTGGCCGTCGATGAGGTCGGCGAGCGCGTTCATCAACCGGGCGCGCTCGACGCCGGGAGTGCGTTGCCAGACCGTCGTGAAGGCGTTCTCGGCCGCAGTGACTGCGTCGTGCACCTGCTCGGCGGTGGCGTCTGAGACCATCGCGTTCGTCTGCCCGGTGAGGGGGTTCACCACGCTCAGTGCGTGGGCAGGATCGAGGGCGGGCTTCTGCCCGTCGATCAGCATGCGGTAGTGCTCGGTCATCGGTGTTCGATCTCCTTCAGTGCGCGCTCGAAGTGCCGAGCGAACAGCTCGGGGTTCTCGGCCATGGGAAAGTGGCCGAGTTGCGGCATGGGCCAGAAGGTGGCGCCGGGGATGCGGGCGGCGGTCGCCTCCGACATCGCCGGTGTGCAGGAGTAGTCGTACTCACCGGTCATCATCACGACCGGGCAGGCTGCCGTGTCGATGAGGGGAACCCGCTCGGTGCCGTCCCAGTCGCCGCTGTAGAAGTCGATGTCGCCTGCGAAGGTCGAGAACCCGCCCTGCGAGTAACCCCACCAGACCTTGCGGCGGTACTGTTCGGGGCTCTGCGGTGCCATCAGGCCGTAGACCCATTCGGGAACGAAGAGCGATTCGTTGACGAGCGGATGCTTCGCCCACGCCACCTTTCGACCGTTGACCTTCTCGCTGGCTTCGCAGGCGATGACGCCGCCCAGGATGTCGGAGGCACGGTAGGCCAGCTCGAGGCAGATCTCGCCGCCCATGGAGGAACCGCTGACGATCGGTGACGAGAGGCCGAGGGCGTCGACGACGGCGAGCACCGTGCTGGCGTAGAGCTCCGTCGTCAGCGAGTAGCCGCCGATGACCCGGTTCGGAAACGGGTCGGAACGGCCGTGGCCCGGCAGGTCGAAGGCGACCAGTCGGTGATCGGCGGTGAGCGCGTCGTTGCTCATCAGGTCGTGGTACTGCCGGCCGTCGGCACCCGCCGTGTGCAGCAGCAACACATCCCGGCCCTGGCCGCGTTCTTCGTAGTAGACGTCGACAGGCTCGCCCTCGATCTGCGCGGTCACATACCCGCCGCGGAGGGACGACTTCTTCGAGACCGCCGAGCCCGGCTCGACCGGGTCGGAGAGCTCGGCTGTCGTGACGCCGTTCGCCACGGCCCTACCGATCTCGAGAACCCGGCGGAACAGATGCGCGCTCTGCGCCATCGCCAGTTCACTGCCGACCACGCTCGCCGACGGTACCCGCATCAGCATGCCGAAGAAGTTCTGGTAGGCCGGCGGCGGGGGGAGGTGGAAGAAGCGGTTCCAGTCCGCGAGGTCTGCCGCCAGGCTGAAGGCCGCGGGGCCCTCCGGTGCAACGAGCGTGCCGCCCTCGAAGCGGAACGGTGCGCGCAGGTCATCGTCGGCGACCACGATGTCGAAGCCGACGGTCGCAGAGGCGGCGAGTTGGCTGAGTTCGACGTCGTTCGCGCAGGCTGCCGACCACGCGCGCAGGTTCTCGGCGTCGAAGAGGTGGCGGGCGGGAGCTTCGCCGTTCACGGTCCGGTCAGGCATGGGTCTTCGATTCGGTCGGGGTGGCCACCCATTTGCGGCCCGGGCGGGTCGCGAAGAAGACGGCGATGAAGGTGAGGATGCTGACGACGATCAGGTAGGGCGGCAGTACCGTCGCCGCGCCGAGCCCGGTGGCCAGCAGGGAGGTCAGAATGAGGGGGGCGAAGCCACCACCGAGAATGGCGCCGACCTGGTAGCCGAGGGAGGCGCCGCTGTATCGCACCTCGGGGGAGAACATCTCGGCGAACAGCGTTGCCATCGGCCCGTACATCAGAGGATGGATGATCGAGAGCCCGATGAGGGAGGAGATCGCCAGCACCCAGATGGAGTGGTTGGCGTCGTTGATGATGAAGAACGGGTACGCGAACGCGGCGAAGAGCACCGCGCCGGTGAGGAAGACCTTTCGGCGCCCGATCCGGTCGGAGAGAGAGGCGGCGAGCGGGATGGTGCCCACCTCGATCGCGCCGGCGACGGCCACGATGGCCAACACCGCTCCGCGGTCGAGCCCGAGCGTGACGGTGCCGTAGGTGAGGATGAAGGTCGCGAAGAGGTAGAAGTTCACGAACGGTGCCAGGCAGGAGCCGATCGCGAGCAGGATGTTCAGAGGGTGCTTGCGGATCGCATCGAGGATCGGCAGCTTCGACTGCTTGCCGGCCTCCTTCACCTCCTGGAACTCGGGCGACTCGATGATGCGCAGGCGGATCACCAGGCCGACGATCACCAGCACGGCGCTGAGCAGGAACGGGATGCGCCAGCCCCAGCTGAGGAACTGCTCCTGTGGGAGGGAGGCGAACGCACCGAAGGCGATGGTGGCCAGAACCAGCCCGGCGGGGGAGCCCGCCTGCGTCCAGCTGCCGGCGAGTCCGCGCTTGTTCTCGGGCGAGTGCTCGACAGACATCAGCACCGCTCCGCCCCACTCCCCGCCGACGGCGAAGCCCTGGATCAGGCGGAAGACCACGAGCAGTATCGGCGCGAGCACGCCGACCTGCGCATAGCTCGGCAGCAGGCCGATCGCGACCGTCGCCGCGCCCATCCCCACGAGGCTGTAGATCAGCATCGACTTTCGGCCGACCTTGTCTCCGAAGTGGCCGAACACGATGCCGCCGATCGGCCGCGCGAGGAACCCGGCAGCGAAGGCGCCGAACGCCGCGATCGTGCCGGCGAGACTCGAGAAGCCGGGGAAGAAGAGCGTGTTGAACACCAGCGCGGAGGCGGTGCCGTAGAGGAAGAAGTCGTACCATTCCACGGTGGTGCCGATGAAGCTGGCAAAGATCACTCGTCGGGCCATGGCTGGCGAATACGCCGGTGCGGCCGGAACGCTGCTCATCATTGAAACCTTTCGTCGTCGAAAGAACGTCGCTGTATAAATCTGTATACATCTGAACACAGACGGCGTGACAGCACAACCCCTATGTCGGGCACGTTTGCGAGGCCCCGCGGCGGCAAAGCGGCCCGCTGGCGGAACCCCGGCCCGTTCGGCGCCCCCGCACGCGTCGTCGGGGGTGCGGGGTGGCGCAACGAATCGTTCTCCCTCGGGAAACGGGCGCGCAATGGCGATCGATGAGGCTGAAGAGGCTCCTGCACCTCTTTCCGCACCATTCGATGCTCTACGACAGTTGGAGAACCCATGCCCACCCACCCCCGGCGCATCGCCGCCTCGGTCAGCGCTCTCGCCGCGACCGCCCTGCTGCTCAGTGCCTGTTCGACCGGATCATCGTCGTCTGCCGAGACGCCGGCGGCATCCCTCACCGTCGGTGACGTCGACCTCGCGGCAGCGGGCTGCCCGGCGAACGTGGTCATCCAGACCGGTTGGAACCCCGAAGCCGAGCACGGGCACCTGTACGAACTGCTCGGCGACGACTACACGGTCGACGCGGGGAAGAAGGTCGTGTCAGGCCCGCTGATGTCGAAGGGCTCGTACACCGGCGTGAACGTCGAGATCCGCGCGGGCGGCCCGGCCACGGGGTACCAGACGGTGACGAGCCTGCTGTACTCCGACCCGAGTATCACGCTCGGCTATGTGTCGACAGACGAGTCGATCTCGCAGTCCGGCACGATGCCGACCACCGCGGTGTTCGCGTCGCACGACATCAGCCCGCTGATGATCATGTGGGACCCGGCGACCTACCCCGACGTGAAGGACATCGACGGCCTGGTCAAGGCGGGGGCGATCATCCGCTACTTCGGCGGTACCGCGTACATGTCGTATCTCACTTCTGCAGGCATCATCCCCGTCGACCAGACCGACGGCTCGTACGACGGCACGCCGGCCGCCTACGTCGCGTCGGGCGGCAAGGATGCCCAGCAGGGCTATGCCTCCGCCGAGCCCTACGTGTACCAGAACGAGGTGCAGGCCTGGCAGAAGCCGGTCGCCTACCAGTTGGTGGACGACCTCGGCTTTCGGCCCTACCAGGACCCGGTCGTCGTTCGAAGCGCCGACATCGGTACGCAGTCGTCGTGCCTGAAGGCACTGGTGCCCGTGCTGCAGCAGGCCGAGGTCGACTACTTCGCCGCTCCGGATGCTGCCAACGCCCTCATCCTGGACCTGGTCGACCAGTACGACACCGGCTGGGTCTACACGAAGGGTGTGGCCGACTACTCGGTGAAGACGATGGTCGACGAGAAGATCTCGGGCAACGGCGACAACGGCACCATCGGTGACTTCGACGAAGCCCGGGTGCAGGACCTGATCGACAAGGTGCTGCCGGTCTACCAGTCGCAGGGCATCACGCCTGCTGAGGGGCTCGCACCCGGCGACCTCGTGACGAACGAGTTCATCGACACGTCGATCGGGATGGCCGGCTGACGCTAGAGGTCGCCCCGCGAGGGCGCCAGCGCCACCCGGACCCGGTCGGAGCGCTGGCGCCCGTGGTACAGCATGACCACGGTGCCGCCGGGCTCGCGCACGGTGGTCTCGATGAAGAGGAGCGGCGTGCCGACCTCGGTCGAGAGCAGTTCGGCGGCAGACAGGTCGGCCGAGATGGCACTGATCTGCCGGTCGGCCGTGAGGTTCTGGTGCCCGAAGCGGCTCTCGAGAATGTCGAACACGTCGTCGTTCGCGTCGGCGCGATCGAAGGCGTCGCCCGGGCGGAGGGGCAGGTAGTAGGTGCGCAGGGAGCCCGGGCGGCCCTTGTAGAGGATGACCCGCTCGAAGACGGCCATCCGGTCGACGCTCTCGTCGAATGAGGCCGCCATCGGGGTCGGCACCGCGCTCGTCTCCCGCCAGCCGATCAGCACGTAGTCGTGGTCGACCGGCGGCGGGTCGATCTTCAGCTGGTCGAGCAGGCGGTCCGTTCGCCAGGTCAGCGGCCGGGCGTTGGCGTAGGTGCCCTGGCCAGCGGTGCGGCCGATCGTGTTCTCCTGCACGAGCATCTGCATGGCGATGCGTGCGGTGTTGCGGGTGCAGGAGAACTCCCGGGCGATCTGCTCGTCGCTCGGCAGCCGCTCGCCGCTCGCGGCCGACGACAGCAGGAAGGCCGAGATCAGGTCGCGCAGGCGCCGCGCCTCATCCTGTCGCCGGTGCTGGCCGAGGTCGAGGATCTTGTCGTCGGTGAAACTGCGGCGGCGCGCGGGATGAGCGCGGTCTGCGCTGCGGTTCTCGGGGCTCACGGTCTCAGGCTCTCATGCGAAGGCGGGCACTCCGAGGGTGTCGCGGAGCGTGGTGCCGTCGTACCGCGTGCGGAACCGGCCGCGCCGCTGCAGTTCGGGCACCAGCAGGCCGACCACGTCGATCAGGTCGCGCGGCGTCACCTGGGGGTGAGCGATCATGAACCCGCCCCGGCTGCCGGTGGACTCGTAGGACTCCTCGAGGTAGTCGGCCACCTCTGCCGCGCTGCCGGCGACGGTGTGTTCGTAGCCGGTGGCCACCTTCCAGAGCGCGTCGAAGAACTCCTCACGGCTGAGTTCGGTGTCGGCGCCGTGTTCGTTGACGAGGTCGCGAAAGCCCATCGGGCTGGCCTGCTTCGCGATGACCTCTGCCTGCAGTTCGGCGAGGGTGAAGCGGGCGGGCAGCTGGGCGAAGTCGTAGCCGGTGTTGTGGGCGAACTGCGCGGCCGACGCCTCCGGCGGCAGCAGGTCGGCGAGTTGCTCCTTGCGTCGGCGTGCGTCGTCGGGTGTGTCTCCCACGATGAGGTGCAGGTCCCACAGAATGCCCACCCGGGAGGGATCCCGGCCCGCGGCCAGCAGCTCCTGGTCGAGCAGAGTGCGGTGCCGCACGCGGTCGGCCTCTGCGAAGGCGCCGCCGAACACCACGTCGGCGAATCCTGCTGAGGCACGGATGCCGCGGGGCGACCCGCCGGCCTGGATGAGCACGGGCGCCTGCTGGGGGCTCGGCACGGAGTTCAGCGGCCCGGCGACGGTGAAGAACTCCCCCTGGTGGTCGATGGCCCGAATGCTGCCGGGCTCGGCCACCATTCCGGTCTCGCGGTCCCACACGAAGGCGTCGCGGTCGACGCTCCGCCAGAGCTCCTGGCACACGGCCACGAACTCCTCCATGCGGCGGTAGCGCGCATCGTGCTCCATCAGTTCGTCGAAACCGTAGTTCGCGGCATCCGCCCCCCGACTCGACGTGACGACGTTGAAGGCCATGCGCCCCGCTGTCACGATGTCGAGCGAGTTGAGCAACCGCGAGACGTAGAACGGATGCATGAAGGTCGACGAGTAGGTCAGCCCGAATCCGATGTGCTCGGTCTGCTGCGCGAGGGCCGCGATGAACGGGCTCATGTCCTGGCGGGGAAAGCCGATGCCCCACTCCACGGCGGGGTCGATCGATGCGCCGTAGGTGGAGGGGATGCCCGTGCCGTCGCCGAAGAACACCATGTCGAGGCACCCGCGCTCCGCTGCGAGCAGCAGTTCGCGGTACATGCGCAGGTCGGGGAAGTCCCGGCCCGACCACGACCCGGGCAGCCGCCAGCGGCCCTGGTGGTGTGAGAACGACAGATCGAGGGCGAGACTCATCTGGTAGGGCACGGTCAGCTCTTCTCTGGAATGGCCACGTGGTCGAGCAGGGGCATGACCTCGGTGCCGAAACGCTCCAGGCCCTCGGTGAAGTCGTCGAAGGTCAACATGATGCCGGCGGTGCCGTCGACGGCGGCGATCGCATTGAGGTGATCGGCAATGGTCTGCGGTGAACCGACCAGCGCACTGCCGCCGTAGAACGGCGAGACATCGGCGCGGTGGCTCTCGGCGACGGCGGCGCTCGAGCCGTCTTTCGCCGTGTCGTTGGAGTACTCGCCCACCATGGTGGCGACAGCCTGCAGGTCGGTGCCCGCCTGGTAGAGCTCGGCCTTGCGTCTCGCGTCGGCATCCGTGTCGCCGATCACCAGCAGCGAGGTCGCGAACGAGCCGGGAACGCGGCCGAGGTTCTCGCTCTCTGCGGCCAGGTGAGCGTTCGACCGTGCGACGGATGCCGCGTCGCCACCGGCGCCGAAGTGGTAGTCGGCGA
Organism: Subtercola sp. Z020; assembly: GCF_002931235.1. GTDB lineage: Bacteria > Actinomycetota > Actinomycetes > Actinomycetales > Microbacteriaceae > Subtercola. The sequence goes on from NZ_PSTT01000009.1 coordinate 72,886, forward strand.
ACTCGGCGACGAAACGGCGACCGCGCGGCGACGAACCGGCGGAGATGAGGTCGATGTGACCGACCGGGGTGGGCAGCACTTCGCAGTCCTCGATGTCGAAGTGCTCGCCGTGGAACGTGACCCGGCCCGTCTCCCACGCGGTGAGCAGAATCTGCGTGAACTCGGTGAGGTAGTCGTAGCGGTAGCCGTAGTACGCATCCCCGGGCCACGCGCCCATCTGCGCGTATTCGCTGCGGTTCCAGCCCGCGATGAGGTTCAGGCCGAAGCGACCGCCCGACATCTCGTCGATGAGCTGCGCCATCTTGGCCACGACGATCGGGTTGTAGCTCAGCGGCGACACCGTGGCGTAGAGCTTGATGCGCGAGGTGAGCGGTGCGAGCCCGGCCATCAGGGTCATCGGGTCGATGGTGCTGTTCCAGTGCTGGGTCTCGCCGCCGAAGCCGCGGTACTTCAGCATCGCGAGGGCGAAGTCGAGGCCGTAGTGCTCGGCCCGCTCGACGATGCTGCGCTGCAGGGCGAACGTCGGCTCGTACTGCGGCGACGTCGTGGAGAGAATCCAGCCGTTGTTGCCGACCGGCAGAAAGACTCCGTAGCTGACCATGTGCTGTTCCGATCGAGAGAGGGTGGAGGGGGCGGACTCGCGAGCCCTAGTGGGTGTCGAAGACGCGCTGGTAGTCGGCGACCTTCGCGCGGATGGCGTCGAGCTCGACCGGAGTGGGCGCATCCGCGTCGACCGGAAGCGGGAGGGTGCCAAACTTCAGCAGGCTCGCCATCAGCAGGATGCGGGCCTTCGGCGCCGACAGGTTGCTGCCGCGGATGAGCAGGCCGCCCATCGTCGACTGCCCGAACGCGTATCCGCCGCCGCCCCGGCCGACCGCGACCACCGGCATGCCCCGGAACACGCCGCGGAGCAGGGCCGCCGCCATGGATTCGTAGACCCCGCCGTAGGGCGCCGACCCCTCGGCGACCATCCCGGCGAGGGGGTGGTCGCGGAGGTTCTTCTCGATGCGGGCGAGAATCTCGACCTCGCTGGCGGCGCTGTCGGTGAAGTCGTCCTGCCCGTAGTTCACGTAGCGGGCGATGGTCACCTTGGGCATCGACTCGGGTCGGAGGTGGCCGGCCTCTGTGAGTGTCTGCACCGGTTCGCCGCCGAGGCCGGGCACCGAGGAGGGCAGTGCTGAGAGGGTCAGCTCCGAGGTGTGCGTGTGCCGGGCCACCGGGAGGAACGAGAGCACCGGCTGCTCGACGGTGTTGCCGACGATTCCGCCGTGGCCGCCGTAGGCGACGTATCCGCCCGGTCGCGCATCGGCCTTCTGCACCTCGCGGGCCGTGAAGACCTGGCCGTTCTGGATCATGACGGCGCCCACCCGGTCGTGACCCGAGGCATCCGCCCACACCCGGGAGGCGATGTACGTGGCGGACTGCACCAGGTTGTGGTCGCCGTCGTTGCCGAAGACCCCGTGGCCGTACTGCGAGCAGTTGCCGATCAGGGGCTTCGTGGTGCCAATCACGAGGTTCAGCCAGTAGATCGTCTCTTCGGTGGTCGGGCTGCCCTCCAGCCAGATCGCGCCGTCGTACTCCCCCGCGGCGAGGGTGTCTGCGACGATGTTGGTGAGCGCCGCGAGGGTCGGCAACGCCGGTTCCTGCCGCATCGGCATGTAGGGGAAGAAGTGCTCCCCGAGAACCTCGGCTGCGAGATCGCCGGGCTCGCCCCGGTGGCCGGGTGGGGTCGGGGTGTCGGTGCGCTCGGCGGCCGGCTGGCCCTGGGTGTAGCCACCGGATGGCGCGGCCCGCACGAAGTCGAAGTCGGCGAGGGACGAGAGCAGGTTGTTGCCGCCGTAACCGTCGAGCCCGAAGTGGTCGATCTCCTCGACGATGCGGGAGGCATCGGGGTAGAACAGCTGCCGTGCGTGGCCCGCATCGTCGAAGGGGCCGTTCCACGGCTCGCCGTTGGCCTGGGTCGCCGCGTAGGGCAGGGGGTACGGGCCGTTCGAGGGGTCGAGGGTCACCTCGTAGACGGGCGTGCCGCCGGGCACCTCCTCGGCGCTGAAGGCTCCGGTGTCGGGATGCAGCCAGCCGTCGACCGGGCCGTACAGCTCGCGCGCATCGCGTTCGAGGGGATGCGCGGAATAGGCCTCGACGAACGCGGTGACCGGGGCGGCGAGCCGCTGGGCCCGCAGCGACTCGGGGAGGGTCTCATCGGCCCCGGCGAGATCGCGCTGCCGACGCACGGACTGGCTCGTGCAGAGCGCGGCACTGTTCTGGATCGTGGCCCGGGGGCCGGAGAAGACGACGATGCGGGCGCGCGGCGCGGGGAGGGAAGCCATGGGCCGAGCGTAGGTGGCGCCTGTTTCCCCCTCGTTGCGGCAATGTGATCACCGCGCTTCGCCACCACGGGCTGGCACAGAACCCCGGAACACCGGGGCTGTGCTCCTGGCCGCGCCGGTGCGCGCCGACGCGGCCGGTACTTGACATCAGGCAAGTATCGGAGGATACTTGACTTTAGTCAACCATCTTCCCGGGTGCAGCGTGGCATCCCCTCTTCTCCCAGGAGACCCTCCATGTCACACTCAGCGACCGATGTCGCCCCTCGCGCCGGCGACGCCGCCCCCGCTTCGATGACCCACCGGCAGGTACTCGAGGCGCTGTCGGGCCTGCTGCTCGGAATGTTCGTCGCGATCCTCGCCTCGACCGTCGTCAGCACCTCCCTGCCCCGCATCATCTCCGACCTCGGCGGCGACGAAGGCGCGTACACTTGGGTGGTCACGTCGACCCTGCTCGCCACGACGGTCTCCACGCCGATCTGGGGCAAGCTCGCCGACCTCTTCAACCGCAAGCTGCTCATCCAGCTCTCGCTGGTCATCTTCGTGCTCGGTTCCGCTGCGGCCGGCTTCTCGGAGAACACCGGCACCCTGATCACCTTCCGGGTCGTGCAGGGCCTCGGTGCAGGCGGGCTCACGGCTCTCAGCCAGATCATCCTCGCCGACATCATCAGCCCGCGCGAGCGAGGCCGGTACGGCGGGTACTTCGGTGCCGTCATGGCCGTCGGAACCGTGGGTGGCCCGCTGATCGGTGGGCTGCTCACCGACAGTCTCGGCTGGCGGTGGAACTTCTTCGTGGGCGTGCCGTTCGCGGTCGCTGCGATCATCCTGCTGCAGGTCACTCTGAAGCTGCGCACCCTTCGCAAGCGGAAGGTGTCGATCGACTATCTCGGCATCGCCACCATCGGCGGCGGCGTCTCGCTGCTGCTGATCTGGGTCACCCTGGCGGGCAAGAACTTCGACTGGATCTCGCCGACGTCACTCATCATGGTGATCGGCGCGGCCATTCTGCTGGTGGCGACGGTCTTCGTGGAGCTCCGGGCGAAAGAACCGATCATCCCGATGACGCTGTTCAAGAACCGCACCTTCACGTTCTCGGTCATCGGCTCGATCTCGGTCGGCATCGCGATGTTCGGGGCGACCGTCTACCTCGCCCAGTACATGCAGCTCGCCCGCGGTGCGACGCCGACGCAGTCGGGGCTGCTGACCATCCCGATGATCGCCGGCCTGCTGCTCTCGTCGACCTTCGGCGGCATTCTGATCACCCGCACCGGCAAGTGGAAGCCGATCATGCTCGTCGGCTCGATCGCCCTGGTCGTCGGCCTGGCCCTCATGGGAACCATCCAGTACGACACTCCCTACGGCCTCGTCGCGGTCTTCATGTTCGTCACGGGAGCCGGAGTCGGGTCGGTGATGCAGAACCTCGTGCTGGTGGTGCAGAACACCACGGAGCCCCGCAACATCGGTGCGGCCAGTGCCGGTATCGCGTTCTTCCGCTCCCTCGGCGGCGCACTCGGCGTCTCGGTGCTCGGCACGGTGCTCGGCAACCGGGTGACCACCCTGATCGGCGACCGGCAAATCGACCTGGGCAAGGCCATCGCCGCGCTCGGCGACAAGGGTGCGGCGGTCGCGAAGGAGCTCGCGAGCGGTACGATCCCGGCCGTCAGCAGCCTGCCCGACGGTGTTCGCCAGATCATCGAGTCCGCCTATGGTCAGGCGGTGGCGAACATCTTCCTGATCGCCGCACCGATCGCCATCCTGCTCGTTCTCGCCGTCATCTTCATGCCCAACAAGCCCCTCACCACCAAGACCGTCGCCGAGCGCGACACCGACGGGGGAGCCCTCGGCGGGGCGGCGGAAGACGTCGCCGGTGTCGGCTCGGTCGACGTCAGAGGTGCCGCAGCGGGCGACGTCGCAGCCGGCGCGGCCGCAGCAGACGACGACGCGACCGCAGCAGACGCCGTCGGCGCGGGCCTCAGACGGCGCGGCCGCGACGGAGTGCCGCGATGAACCCACCCACGAACGAGTCGCCGAGACCGATCGTGGTGGGTGAGGTGTCGTCGAGCAGGAAGGCCGGGATGCAGACGGCGTCGGGCATCGAGAGGCGGAGCCCCGCCGCCACCCGGGCGCCCGCCGGGTTCAGGCGCTCGGCGGCCATCCCCTCGTAGTCGGCCAGCGTGAACCCGTCGCCGAACCGGTAGCGGGTGCTGGCCATCAGGATGCCGCCGAGCAGCGCCTCGCGGTAGCGCCCGGCGTCGGGGCCCAGCACCACCGACCACAGCGAGGTGTGCACGACCAGGTGGCGGGCCGGAACCAGCCGCCGGATGTCGGCCAGGGCCTGCTCGACGGCAGGGGTGTCGAGCAGGTCGACCGCCCTGCCGAGGTGGTTCTCGAGTTCGTCTTCGTTCATCGAGTAGACGTCGACACGCCCGAGCAGTGCCGCGAGCACCCGCGGCACGAACTCCGGCCGGTGGAAGCCCGAGTCTTCGTAGAACACGGTCGCCCCGGGCGGCAGGCAGTCGAGGGCGTCGCACAACTGGTGCAGGCGCTCGTCGAGGGCCCGGGCATCCTGCATCGAATTGAAACCCGAGACGAGAAAGAGCGACGCCGATGCCAGCGCCGCGGGCAGCTCGGGGCTCAGCTGCAACATCTGGTTGGGCGGGTCGTTCGAGTAGATCAACCGGTTGGCGTGCGCGGCGGTCAGCAGCACGTCGCCGACCCGCACCGTCGCCCCGACGGGGAACTGGATGATCAGGTGCGGGTCTGTGGTGTCGTGCGGTGCGCTGCTGATGTGGCTGCTGCCGGGCGGCAGGAGCCGGCGCACGTGGTCGTCGATGCTCACCAGGTGCAGCGTGCTCGTCACGCCGAGCACCTCCATGGCCAGGGCCGCCCGAACCCCCGTGCCCCCCAGCGTGATGCGGCTGGTGAAGCGGGCGGCGAAGGCCTCGACGATGCCGGAGGAGGCGACGAAGCGCTCCCCTCCGGCACCGGTGCTGAGAAAGCCCAGCACCGAGACCACCAGGTCCCGTTCGGTGGCGATCGGATGCCGCGTGCTGAGCTCCGAGACCGCGATGCCGTAGTGCGCGGCGAGGTCTTCGAGCACGGTCGAGTCCCAGTCGATCTCGTAGTCGACGGTGCCGCCGAGGCCCAGCACGGTTTCGGAGTTCAGCATGGGATCAGTACAGGTCGGCTTTACCGGCGGCTTCGAACAGGTCGATCTTGTGGGCGGCGACCTTCTTCATCGCCGCGATGGCGGGCGGCTGAATGGTGTTCGGTTCGCGAAGACCCTTGTTCTCCAGCTCTGTGCGCATGGCGTCATGGTAGGCCGCCTTGATGTCGCTCGAGATGTTGATCTTGTTGATGCCGTACTTCACGGCCTCGGCGATCTCGGAGTCGGGGTTGTTCGAGCCGCCGTGCAGCACGAGCGGAATGGGCAGCAGCGCCTTGATCTCCTGCAGCAGGTCGATGCGCAGCTTCGGCTCCAGATCCTGCGGGTAGAGGCCGTGGCTGGTGCCGATGGCGATGGCCAGGCTGTCGACGCCGGTCTGCTCCACGAAGTCGACGGCCTCAGAGGGCACCGTGTAGATGATCTCCCCGCCCTCCTCTGCTTCTTCGTCGAGCTTGCCGATGGTGCCGAGCTCGCCCTCTACCGACAGGCCGACGTCGTGGGCGGTGTCGACGACGCGCTTGGTGACGGCGACGTTCTCGTCGAACGGGCGCATCGACATGTCGATCATCACCGAGGTGAAGCCGGCCTGGATCGCCGTCAGCATCTGCTCGTACGATCCGCCGTGGTCCCAGTGGATCGCCACGGGGATGCTCGATTTGTGAGCGCGCTCGCGGATCGCGAGGATGGCCTCGACGCCCAGGTGGCTCACCTCATCCGGGTGGATCGCGACGATCATCGGCGCGTTCTTCTCTTCGCTGATCTCGAAGAGGCCGTTCATCATGGCGTAGTCACTGACGTTGAACGCCGGGATCGCGAAGTTGTGTTCGTTCGCGACGGCGAGCAGGTCTTTACCGGTCATCAGCATGGTTGGTTGTTCTCCTTGTTGTGGTGGTGCGGGCGGTGGGTCGAAGGGCGCGAGGGATGTCGCGGGGTCAGCTCTTCACGGAACCGGAGGTCAGACCGCCGATGAAGTAGCGCTGGAAGATGAGGAAGAGCAGCAGCACGGGGATGCTGCCCATGATCGAGATGGCCATCATCTGGTTCCACTCGTAGGAGTTCTGCCCGATCAGGAGCTGGATGCCGACCGGCACCGTGCGCAGGTCGTTGGTTCGGGTCAGCGTCAGGGCGAACAGGTACTCGTTCCACGAGATCATGAACGTGTAGACGGCCACCGAGACGATGCCGGGCACGGAGATCGGCACCAGGATTCGCCAGAGCGCGGTCCAGGCTCCCGCGCCGTCGACCTTGACCGCCTCGTCGAGCTCTTTGGGCAGGGTGTTGAAGTACGCCGTCATCATGATGATCGCGTAGGGCAGCGTGAACACGATGTAGGTCAGAATGAGGCCCGCGTAGGTGTTGTAGAGCCCGAGCGAGACCATCAGGCCGAAGAACGGAATGATGAGCGCGATCGGCGGCACCGCCTGGGTGCCGATGATGATGACGTTCATCACCCGCTTGCCGCGGAACTCGTACCGGCTGAAGGCGTAGGCCGCCATGATGGCGAACAGCACGGTCAGTGCGGTCACCGAGAGGGCGACCACGTAGCTGTTGATGAAGAAGCGGATCTCCTCCGGGTCGTTCAGGACCGCGAGGTAGGCGTCGAAGCTGAAACCCTGGGTGATGATCTGCGGCGGGTAGGCGAAGATCTCGGTGTTCGTCTTGAAACTGCTGATGAGCATCCAGAACACCGGAAAGCCGGCGAAGACCGCGCCGACCAGCAGGCCGACGAGCAGCGCGACGCGGAGCCCGACCTTGCGGGGGGTGGTGATGGTGGACATGGTCAGCTCTCCGATCGTTGCGAGCGCACGTAGAAGACAGCGACGATGAGCGAGAAGACGAGCACGATCACCGCGCTCGCCGAGGCTGCCGAGAAGTCGAAGCCCGTGAACGCGAGCTTGTAGGTGAAGGTGCTCAGCATCTCGGTGACGCTGATCGGGCCGCCACCGGTCGTGAGCCAGATGAGGGCGAACTGCTGCGTCGTCCACAGAACGTCGAGCATGGCCATCGAGATGATGATCGGGCGCAGTTGGGGCAGCGTCACGTTCAGAAACTGCTGGAACCCGGATGCGCCGTCGACGCGCGCTGCCTCATAGAGGTCGGCGGGTACGCCCTGCAGGCCCGCGAGGAGGCTGATCATGAAGAACGGGTAGCCGGCCCAGATGTTCATCACGGTCACGGCGAACAGGGCAGAGGCCGGGTCGCCGAACCAGGCGATCGGGCTGCCGGTGAGGTGCACCGCCTGCAGCAGGTAGTTGATGACGCCCTGCGGGTCGAGCAGCAGTCGCCAGAGCACCGCGATGATGGCGGCCGTGAACAGCCACGGCAGAATGTAGATGACGCGGAAGACCGCTCGCGGCACCGCACCGATCAGCTTCGAGTTCAGCATCAGCGAGAAGCCGAGCCCGATGAGCAGATGGGCGACGACGCTCGTGACGGTGAAGACGAGCGTGTTGAGGGCGGCGTTCCAGAACTCGGGGTCGGTGAGCAGGGTCACATAGTTGGTCAGGCCTGCGAACGACGCGTTCTTGGTGGTGATGGCCCCGTCTGACACGGAGTAGCTGACGACCAGGATGATCGGAACGACCATCAGGGCGATCAGGAGGATCGCGGTGGGGGCGACGAAGCCGTAGGGCGCGGTCTTGCCCGCGAGGCGCGCCGACCCGAATCGGGACGAGGTTCGTTTCGCACGCAGAGCTGTCATGTGTGGTGCTTCTTTCCGAGAGGAGAGGGTCACGCCGCATCCGTCATGTGGGGTGGCAGATGCGGCGTGCCCGAACTACAGCGAGTTCTGGGAGGGGCCTAGAAGGCCTTCGTCCAGCTCTCCTGGGTGGTCTTGAGCATGTCGCCCACGCTCTCGTCGCCGTTCAGCGTCTTCTGGAACTCGGTGTCGAAGTCGCGCATCAGCTGGTCTGAGGTGGGCAGGCCGACGAACTCGTTCGCGGGGTAGCCGGCCTGGTAGATCTTGAACGCCTCCTCGTAGAGGGGGTCGCTGCCGGTGAAGTCGGGCGTCGCCGTGCTGTTGGCCGGGAAGCCGTGCGCAAGGCTCGAGATGTTCGCGTTGACGTCTTTGCTCATCAGGTACTGCACGAACTTCCACGACTCGGCCTTGTGCTCGGAGTTGTTCGACACACCGATGCCCCACGAGGCGAAGGGGATGCCGCGCTTGCCGGTGTAACCGTCGGTCGCCGGGATGGCGGAGATGCTGAACTTCAGGTTGGGGTTGGCGTCGCGGATGGTGGTGATGTGCGCGAGGGAGTCGACCATCATCCCGACCTGCCCATTGGTGAACTGGGTCACCTTGTCGGGCTCCTGCAGGGTGAAGGTACCGTCGGCGACCACCTTGGCGTCGTAGAGCGACTTCACGTAGTCGACGGCGCTCGTGACACCGTCGTTGGTGAGGTCGGGCTTGCCGTCTTTCAGCATGCTGCCGCCCGAGGCCCAGAGCCACGACATGACATCGTTCTGCACGCCGTTGGGGTTGGTGGTTCCGAGGGGGAGGATCCAGCCCTTCGCCGAGGTCTTCTCGGTGATCGCCTTCGCGTCGGCCAGGAACTCGTCGCGGGTGGCCGGGGGCGTAGTGACGCCGGCCTGGGCGAGCAGCTCGTCGTTCGTGAAGAGCGGGTAGACGAAGTTGACCACGGGAATGGCGTAGGTCGAGCCCTCGATCTGCACCTGGCTCGAGAGCTGGCTGTCGTCGTAGTTCGACGACTTCATCTCGTCGCTGAGGTTGTCGAGGGCGCCCTGCTTGACCAGGTTGTTCACCCACGCCCCATCGAGGCCGACGACGTCGGCGAGGGTGCCGGAGACGCCGGCCGTCGTCGTCTGGTCCTGCAGGGAGGAATAGGGCTGGGTGAGGAGCTTGACGGTGATGTTCGGGTTCTCGGCCTGGAAGCCGTCGACGATCTTCTGGAGGTCGCCGTCGGGGAGCTCGGAGCCCCACCACTGCGAGAACTCGATCGTCACCTTGCCGTCTGCGCTGGTGGAGCTGCCGCTGCTGCTGCAGCCGGCGGTGAGAAGGACTGCGGTCGTCGCGAGGGCCAGCCCTGCGAGCGTGACCCGACGGCCTCGAGCAACGTTGCTCATGTTCATCCAATCTTCGGTGATTGCTGAGTATTACGGGAATGTGCTGTTTTGTGCGCTTATGCGCGTGCTCAGATGCTAATACGCGGATGGTTTCGCGTCAATACGGAAAATCATGCACGATCGCTGATGCATTCGCGAAGATAAGCGCAGAAAGACGCGGCGCCCGTGCCCCGTCTGGTAGAAATGAGCCGTGGGTGATGATGGAGAACTGGGGAACACGGCGCAGCCGGTGCGGCTGCCGGCCGGGCGGAAGGCCGAGATAGCCGCCTATGTGGCCGAGGTCGAGCAGGTCACGGTCGCCGTGCTCTCCCGGCGGTTCGGGGTCTCTTCAGACACCGTGCGCCGCGATCTCGACCAACTGGCGGCCGACGGAATCCTGGTGCGCACCCACGGCGGCGCCGTGAGCCGGTCGGCCATGATCGTCACCGAGAAGAAACTCGACGTGCGCATGCAGCTGCACACCTCGGCCAAGGAGAAGATCGGTGCGCTCGCGGCGACCCTGGTCGACGATGCCTCGGTGATCATGCTGAACGCCGGCACGACGTGCCTGGCGCTGGCCCGGCACCTCGGCAACCACCGCGAGCTCACCATCGCCACCAACAACCTGCGCATTCCCGCCGAGGTGTCGCCGAAGGCGGTCAACGACCTCTACCTCTTCGGTGGCGCGGTGCGCCTGGCCGGCCAGTCGACGGTCGGCCCGGTGAGCTTTCGGGTGACGGGGCGAACGAGCGACCTCGAGCTGCGGTGCGACCTAGCCCTCATCTCGGTGGGCGCCGTCTCGGCCGACGGCGGCTACTCGACCAGCAACGTCAGTGAGGCGGTGATGATGGGGGAGATGATCGCCCGGGCGTCACGCGTGGCGATCCTGGCCGACTCGTCGAAGTTCGGCGCGCCCCTGTTCGCGCAGGTCGCAGCGCTCGGCGCCGCGGACTACCTGGTCACCGACAAGGAGCCCCCGCCCGAGCTCGCCGACGCCCTGCAGCGCCACGGCGTGCGCGTGCTGCTTCCCTCGGCCGAGCCGCCGGCCTGACGCGCTCGCGCTGACGCTCTCGCGCACATCTATTCCGTTGGCGGTATAGTTGTGTACTGTGCCTGAGGAGAGTGTGGCGGACTATGCCGAGCGGGAGGGGATCTCCGAGCGCCGGGTGCGAGCGCTGATTCGCGACGGAAAACTCTCCGCGAGGCTGGTCGGCCGGCAGTGGCTCATCGATCAGGCCTCTGTGCACCGACCAGCGTCGAGTCGGCCACTCAGTGCACAGATGGGCATCGGCCTCATCGCCGCTCTCTCGGGTCAGTCCGTGCCCGGGATGTCAGCCCCCCAACGCCGTCGCCTGCGCATCTACCTCTCGGAACTGCGCGGTGCCACTGATCCAGACCGCGTCCTCTCAGCCTGGATACCACAACGCCCTCCGCTGCAGTTGTCTGTGGCACCATCAGACCTCGACGACCTCGGCAGAGACGCGCGAATCACCAGGACCGGCTTCAGCGATCCGCGAGCCCGTGTCGCCGCGGCGGGGCAACTCGAAGTTCGTGTCGCCGAAGCCGACCTGAACGATCTGCAACGCGAATATCTTCTGCGTCCGTCTGACCGGCCCAATGTCTTCGTGCATGTCGACGACAGGGCGTCGTCGGCGCCGGTGCCCCTCGGACTGCTGCTCGTCGACCTCGCGCACCACCCTGGGGTGCGCGAGCGTTCGCGTGTCGCCGACCTTCTGAAGGAGATGTCGCCGTGACGATCGTCGCGCCCGCCATGAGTGCGGCACAGGCCGAAGCGTGGTTCGCGCTCTTCGGAATCTACGAGACCCACCCGAGCGGCTGGGCTCTCGTGGGAGGGCAGATGGTGCACTGCCTCTGCTGGGAGCGCGGAGCGAATCCGCCGCGGCCGACAGAGGATGCCGACGCCGTGCTCGACGTGCGGGCTCACCCCACCATGCTCTACGACTTCACTGCTGCACTCCAACGGCTGGGTTTCGAGTCCGCGGGGGAGGCGCCGTCGGTCACAGAGGGTGAGAAAGGGGTGCAGCACCGCTGGGTGAAGGGCAGTGCGCAGATCGATGTGCTCGTCCCCCGATTCCTGGGGGTGCGCGCCGACAACCGAGTCGGAGTGACCGGAGGCCGCACGATCGCGGCGCCCGGCGGCCAGGGTGCGCTGAATCGCGCGCAGCCGGTCGAGGTGCAGGTCGCGGGGAGGAGGGGAACGATCATCCGCCCCACCCTGCAGGGTGCCCTGGTCGCCAAATCGTCGGCGCTTCTCATCGGTGAAGGCGCGCGAGGCGACCGCCATCTCAACGATCTGGCCGTACTGGCTTCACTGGTCACCCGGCGGGATGCCGTCGGAAGGGGCCTCACGCGCACCGAAACGCTGCGGGTGCGCAAAGCTTTGGGCGCGGTTCTCGAACGGCCCGTACTCCATCTCGCTGTCGGCGTCGATGCGGCCACCGTCGAGGTGGTCCGCGGTCAGTTCGTCGTGGACTGAGGTGTCAGTCGGCGAGCAGCAGCGTGTAGACCTTGGCGATGCGGCCGTCGCGAATGAAGCAGGTGTCGAAGCCGCGCACGACGGGGGCCTCGCCCTCGGGGCCGAGGTTCCAAGCGAGATAGCCCATGTCGTGGTTTGCGTAGATGGGGCCGGCCGGCGAGAAGGTGAAGCCGGGGGCGCCGGCGAGCAGCCGGCCCGCCTTCGCGTCGAGCGCGTCGTAGCCCTCGACGACCTCGTCGGGGTCGAGGAAGACGACGTCTTCGGTGTAGGTGCGCTCGATGGCGGCGCGGCGGAGCGCCGGGTCGCGCTGGCCGAACACCTCGAGCAGGTTGGCGGTCATCAGGTCTTCTGTGCTGGCGGTCATCGGCGTGCCTTTCGTCGTGCACGGGTCGTCGTGCAGAGGTCGTCGTGCATAGGTCGTCGTGCAGGGGTCGTGATGCACAGTATGCCGCCTTGGCATACTGGATGGATGATCTTCCGACCGGCATCCCGTTCCCTCCGCCCGGCTCCTGCACGAGGCGCCGGCCGGCGCGCGGCGGTGGTCGTGGCGCTCGCCGCGTCGGTCGTGGTGCTCGCCGGGTGCTCGTCGAGTGGACTGAGCGCCCGGGAGGAGTCCCTCGGCGGGCCGTCGCCGGCACCTGCGACGAACATGCCCGACGCCGCCGCGCTCACCCCGGCCGGCACGGTGGTTCCGGCCGGCGAGTGGGCCGTCGTGCAGATCACCGACTCCACCTCGACCCCTCCCGTCAGCACGATCGCCATCCGCTCGGGCGCGATGCGTCAGGGCGATGCGGATGATCTCGCCGACGTCAAGGTTCTGAACGGTACGAGCGACAGCACCGCCGGAACGCCCTTCTACGTGAACTATTCCTGGGTGCTGCTGGAGGGCTCGGAGTTCTCCAGCCCGGTGCAGCGCGTCTCGACTCTCGACTCCGCGACCGGCGACACCGGCAGCACCCTGCTCGTTCCCGACGACTACGAGAAGTGCACCGACCCCACGACCGGCCAGTTCGACAACGACAACGTCATCAATGTGCTCTGCTCGGTCAGTGTCTACACCGGCGGGAATGTGCCCGACCGGCTGGTGATCGACGGTGACCCGAAGGACTACACGGGCGCCAAGGCCGTTCAGCTCGCGATCGGTTGAGCGTCTCAGAGGGCGATGGCGGCGATCCCGGCCAGCACGATCGCCGCGCCGACGAGGCGCCGGGCGAGCTGCCCTTCGTGGAACAGTCGCCACGCCAGCAGTGATCCGATCACGATCGATGACTCCCGGAGCGGCGCGACCAGCGCCACGGGGGCGGTCTGCAGTGCGGTCAGAACGAGAATGTACGAGACGGGCGAGAGCACCGCGACCGTGGTCACGGGTATGGCGTCCCGGCGCAGGTCGAGCCGCAGGCGGCCGCGGCGCCGGAGGGCCAGCGGCGCCAGCATCAGGCTCTGCGCCAGGAAGGTTCCCGTGAAGTACGTGACGGGCGAGAGGTGCAGCGCCGAGACGGCGTAACTGTCCCACAGGGTGTAGGCCGCGATTGCGACGCCGGTGGCGGCGCCCCAGCCCAGCCCGCCCGCCGCCCCGGGCCTCGCCGCTCTCAGCGGGTTGCCCGTGACGACGAGGATGCCCGCCACGACGACGAGGGCGCCGACGATCGGAAGGGTGCCCAGCCGCTCGCCGAAGAAGACCACCGCGACCACCATCGTCAGCACGGGGCCGGTTCCCCGCGCCACGGGGTAGACCACTCCGAGGTCGTGACGGTCGTATCCCGTCTGCAGCGTCAACGAGTACAGCAGGTGGAACACCGCCGAGCCGAGCGACCCGACGAGAAGCGCGACCGACACCGGCTGGTCGCCGTCGATCAGCGGCACGAGTCCGAACGGCAGGCAGAGAAGGGTTGCGAGGCAGGTGTACGCCCAGACGAAGACGATCGTGTCGCCGCGCCGGTACTTCGACACGGTGTTCCAGATGGCGTGGGCGACCGCGGCCAGCAGAACGATCGCGACGGTGGCCGGTGCCATCAGGTGAGGTTGGGGAGATCCATTCCCGCGTGCTCGGCCCGGCGTCTCCTCTCCGGGTCACGGAGCGCCAGAACTGCGGCCAGGGCATCGATGACGACCAACTGCGCCAGCCGGCTCCCCGCCGCGGCCATCTGGCCGGGGAGCGCGGCGCCCCCGACGGCGAGGGCGATGTCGGCGAGTTCGGCGAGCGGGGTGTCGTAGTGGTTGGTGAGGGCGACGAGTGCCGCACCGGCCGAGGTGGCCGCGTCGGCGACGGCGAGCGTCGACGCCGTTCTGCCCGTGGAGCTGACGGCGAGCACGACATCGCGCCCGTCGAGCAGCCGTGTCGCGATCATGGCCGATTCGTGGTCGGGGATGGTGAGGGCCCCGACGCCGAGCGCTCGCAGCCGGAAGACGGCATCGGCGGCGACTGCCGCCGATGTTCCCGCGCCCACGACGAGAACCTGGCGCGCATCCCGAACGGCATCGACGGCCCGGTCGAGCGCCGCGGGGTCGAGCGACCCGGCCAGGGCTGTCAATGCCTCAATGCCGGTCCGCGTGGCGGATTCGAGCACGTCGACGGTGGGGGCGTCGTCGGGAAGCGCAGGGGGAGGGCTGAAGAACTCGGTGGCGCCGCGTGCCCGGGCGATCTCGAACTTGAGGTCGGAGAACCCGGCGAAGCCGATCGCCCGTGCCGCGCGCACGACGCTCGGGGCAGAGACCCCCGCACGGGCGGCGACCTGGGCCGTGGTGCTCGTGCCGACGAACAGCGGGTCGGCCATCACGAGCGCGACCACCTTCGCCTCGCTCGCGGCCAGGTCGCCGCTCCGCCCCGCAACGGTTCCGAGCCAGCGCAGCAGCCCGGGGTGCTCATCAGAAACGCGATTACCGTCTGTGTCATCCATCGGTAACAGTGTAACGTGTCAGGCATGGCAGAAAACCGCACTCCCCCCGGCGACCGGCGCTCCCCGTCGGGCCGGCCGCCGACGGTCGCCGTGGTCGGCCCGGGCGCGATCGGCACGACGATCGCCGCGCTGCTGCACCGGGCCGGACAGACACCGCTGCTCTACGGGCGAACGCCCCGGCCGTGTGTCACCCTGCACGACGACGAGGGTTCTGTCACGGTGCCGGGCCCCGTGCGTACCCGACCCGAGCAGGCGGAGGGGCCCGTCGACCTCGTCTTCCTGGCCGTCAAGACGACGCAGGTCGAGGCCGCAGCTGTCTGGCTCGGTGCCCTCTGCCATCCGGGCACGGTCGTCTGCGTTCTGCAGAACGGGGTGGAGCAGCTGGCCTCGGTCACTCCGCACGCCGCCGGTGCCGCGGTCGTACCGGCTGTGGTGTGGTTTCCGGCCACCACGCAGCCCGACGGCTCAGTGCGACTGCGGGCGAGCGCCCGCCTGACCCTCCCCGACCTGCCCGCCTCCCGGGTCGTCGTCGCGGCGCTCGAGCAGACCGCCTGTTCGGTCGAGCTCGCACCGCACTTTCGGGCGGTGGCCTGGCGCAAGCTGCTGCAGAATGCGGTGGCCGGGTTGATGGTGCCGGCCCGGCGACGGTCGGGAATGTTCGTGCGCGACGACATCGCGGAGCTCGCCGAGCGCTACCTCCGCGAGGGGTTGGCTGTCGCCCGGGCTGAGGGAGCCGAGCTCGGCGACGAGACGGTCGGGGAGATCATCCGGTACTTCCGGGCGAATCCGGCAGACCTCGGAACCTCCATCCTCACCGACAGCCAGGCGGGCCGACCCCTGGAATGGGACACCCGCAACGGCATCATTCGGCGCCGGGGCCTGGCCCACGGCATCCCGACCCCGGTGAGCGACGTGCTGGTGCCGCTTCTGGCCGCATCGAGCGACGGGCCGGGCTGACCGGGCGGCGTGCCGAACGCGGGCGGCGCGGGCTGGCCGAGCGGGCCCGGCGCCGGCCCGGCCTCAGCCGCGCCGCTCCTCCGCCTCGCGGGCGAGCGTGAGGTAGCAGCTCGCCGTCCAGGTGTAGGCCCGGTCGCGAAGACCCTCCCCCGTCAGGGCGTCGAAGTTCTCGGCGAACCCCGACCGTTCGCAGAGCGCTCGGAAGCGGGCGCTGATGAGGTCGGCCAGCCCGGTCTCGCCCGCCTGGCGCAGACCGTCTTCGACGAGGGCGGTCGACGGCGCCCAGATGGGGCCGCGCCAGTAGCCGTCGGCCTCGTATTCCGGGGTGTCGACGAGCTGGGTCGCCGGGCCGAACTCGGTCAGGTGCAGCGAGATGCGTTCGGCCAGCAGGTGGCTGACCTCGGCAGGCAGGTGCGCGGCGGCGACGATCGGCAGGGTGGTCAGCAGAGACGTCGTCGTGCTGCGGCGACCCGTGGTCACGGCACGCGCGACGAAGGTGTCGGCATCCCAGAGCTCGAGGAGCGCCCCCCGCATCGACCGCAGTTCTGCCCGCCACTCGTCGGCGTCGCCGGCCAGGCCGAGCTCGTCGGCGAGTTCGGCGAGCACGTCGAACTGCACCACCAGGAAGGCGGCGAGGTCGGGCGATTCGATCAGGCGGTCGTTGTCGAAGGTGGTCGAGTTGTCCCAGCCGCTGTCGTTCCCGTGCTGATAGTGGGCGAGTGGATGCCCGGGGGCCCGCCGGGAGTCGAGCCAGAACCGGGTCCACCGCACCAGGGAGCCGTACAGCTCGGCCACGACGTCACGGCTCAGCGGTTCGGCGAGACTCTGGCGCAGCTTGCGGAACGCCCAGCCGTGGATCGGCGGCTTGACGAAGTTGTAGAGCACTTCGGAATGGGTGACCGAGTCGGGCAGGGCGCCCGCGGCATCCTGGAAGTCGAAGACGACGCTGAACTGGTCGATCGCCTCGCGGGGCAGTCCGGGGGAGAGGGCGAGCGCGTTGAAGCAGTGGTCCCAGCTCCAGACCTTGTCCATCCAGTGTTTGGACATGAGGATCGCCTCGCGCGTGAGAAAGCCGCGCGCGGAGACGGTGGCCGACCACAGAACGTACGCCGCAGCGACGGCGCCGGGCGTGCGCTCGCTCCGCCACGGGGCGACCCTGTCGACGTAGTCGTCGAAGTCGAGGGCGACGGCGCGGGCTGCCTCGTCGAATGAGAGGGTGCCGGTGAATGGGGCCCTTGCCGTCTCGAACTCCTCGATGGCCACCTCCCACTCGTCACCGCCGATGGTCACGGCCCGCTCGCCGGAGCCCAGCAGCTCGGCACCAGCCACGGTCGCCGTTCCTCGGAGGGTGGTGATGCGGTAGCGGCGGCCCGTCTCGTACGACGTGAAGACCGCTGAACCGTCGATCGGATCGTGAAAGAGATAGGTGCCGGTGAACGGGGTGAGTGCGGCGGCAGCGTCGGCGAGACGGAGGTCGAGCATCCGGCCGCGCAGCCGCAGTGTCGTGTCGTTCTCGAAGACGATCTCGATCTCCCCGCCCGCGCCGGCGAGCCGGAGCCTGCCCGGAGCGGCGTCGACGTCGACGGGCACGCGCTCGCCGCCCTGCAGGGGTTCGAGGGTGAAGATCGCGTGCATACCTGTCTGGTGGGAGACGAGGTGCAGGTCGTCGCGCACATCGTGCAGGGCGACCACGGGCGAGATGTCGAGCCATGAACCCCGCCGGCTGAACGGGATGCTGCGGATGTCGAAACCCGTCTCGGAGGGGGCGCTCATGCGGGCACGAAGACGCGCATCGTTGCCGGGCCGCGCTCTGCCCAGCGGTGGTAGGGCACGAACGCCAGGCCGAGCGCCGGGCGCCCGACCCGCTCGGAGGGCGGAGGGCCGTAGGGAAGACCGTCGTCGGCCGGGCCGTCGACGGCGGATCCGTGGGCGAGGGCTCCGTCACCGTGTTCTTCGAGGGCATGAGCGGTGTCGATACGGATGTTCTCCATGGTCACCCCTCGCGGCAGATCGGGCGATTCCAGACAGAGCACGAGGGGCCCGCGCTCGAGCGCGACCGTTCCGCGCAGGGCGTCGATGCGGGGGTCGGGCCAGGTGAACCGGGGCGCGACGGGCAGCAGCAGCGCCACCTCGTCTCCCGCAGAGAAGGTGCGGGTCACATCGGCCCAGCCCGGCCGCACAGGTGAGGCGTCGCCGCCGTTCACTCGCAGTGTCGCCCCCTCGGCCCAGCCCGGCACTCGGAGCCGGAGCCGGGCGTCGCCGGCCGGAGCCTCGTCGATGCGCACCGTGATCGCGCCCGCGTCGGGGTAGCGCGTCTGCACCGTGAGAACGAACCCGCCCGCGCGCACCTCGCCCGCCGCGTACTGCAGAAGGGCGATTCCGCGCTCGTCGACCGCGGCGGTGTACGACCCGAGCGAGGCGAGGGTGCGGGCGACGTTCGTCGGGCAGCACGACACGTCGAACCACGGGGCGCGCACGCCGCCCTCGGCGCGGCCGTTCACGCCGGCACCCGCCGGGGCACCGGCCTCGCGCTGGTGCAGGGGGTTCGCATAGAAGAAGGCACGGCCGTCGTCGCTCGGCGAGGTGGCGACGACGTTGAAGAGGGTGCGCTCGATGAGGTCGGGATAGCGCGCGTCGCCGGTGGCGAGGTAGAGCCGCCAGGCGAGCATGACGGAGCCGACTCCGGCGCAGGTCTCGCAGTACGCACGGTCGGCCGGGAGCTCCCAGTCGTCGCCGAACCCTTCGTCCTGGTGGCGCGAACCCATACCGCCGGTGAGGTAGGTGCGGCGCGCGACCGTGCGATCCCACTGCCGGGCGACGGCGTCGAACAGCGCATCGTCGCCGGTCTCCACCGCGACGTCGAGCGCGCCCGCTGAGAGGTAGAGAGCCCGCACCGCGTGGCCCCGGAGCGCGACCGCCTCTCTGACCGGCACGTCGTCCTGGAAGTACTCGGCCGACAGCAGGGGGCGCACGGCCAGGGTGCCGTGGCCGCGGCGCTCGATGAAGAGCCGGGCCTGCTCGAGGTAGCGACGCTCGCCGAAAGCGCGCCCCGCTTCGACGAGCGCCACCTCTATCTCGGGGTGACCGCAGACCGCGTCGCGGCCGCCCTCCCCGAATTCCTCGCAGACCTGGTCGGCCGCGCGCCGACCGATCCGCACGAGCTCGTCATCGTGGCCGGTGCGGTGTCGCGCGACGGCGGCCTGCAGCAGATGACCGGTGTTGTACAGTTCGTGGCCCATCGCCAGGTCACTGTACCGGGGGGCCAGCCCCGCATGCCCATGGGCCGTGTTCAGGTAGCCGTCGGCATCCTGGGCGGCGCCGACCCGGGCCACCAGGGCCTCGAACGTCTCCTGGAGGGCGGGGTCGTCGGAGCGGCCGAGCTCCCACGCCATCGCCTCCAGCAGTTTGTAGATCTCGGAGTCGGAGAACTGCCAGCCCGGGCGATCGGTGATCGTCTCGCCGCGCGCAACGCGGTCGAAGTTCGCGATCCAGCCGAGGCGTTCCATCCAGGCGAGGCAGTGGCCGAGGGTGGCTCGGGCATTGACGCCCTGGCGTCTGCCCCAGAAGCCCGCCGGGTCGAGGGTCACGTCGCCGACACCGACGCCTCTGCGAAGGCCCGTCGTGGGCGCGACGGGCACTCCGGTCGCTGCGCTCGTGCCGGGCGTGGTGCCGGCTGTCGTCGCGGAGAGGGTCATGGGGTCAGTCCTTCACTGCGCCGGCGGTGACGCCGGCCGCGACGTAGCGCTGTGCCACGATCAGCAGCACGGCCGCCGGGATGGATGCTACAACAGCGGTCGCCATGATCGCGTTCCACTGGGTCGTGTTGTTGCCGATGTAGGAGTAGATGCCGAGGGTGACCGGCTTCAGCGGCGAGTTGCGGGCGAGCGTCGAGGCGAAGATGAAGTCCGACCAGGCCCAGAGAAAGGCGAACAGCGCGACCGTGAGCGCCGAGTTGCGGCTGAGCGGCAGCACGACCGACGTGAAGGTGCGCCAGGCGCTCGCCCCGTCCATCCGGGCCGCCTGAAGAAGCTCGGCCGGGAGGCCGCTCATGAACGCGGTGAACAGCAGCACGCCGAACGGAACGGCGATGGTCGAGTCGGCCAGGATGAGCCCGCCGACACCATTGAGCAGGCCGAGGCGAACGTAGATGGCGTAGAAGCCCATCGCCATCACGACACCGGGGATCATCTGCGCCACGAGGAGAACGAAGTTCAGCGTTCGCCCGCCCCGCAGGTTCAGAAGGGCGATGGCGTAACCCGCGGGGGTCGCGATGACGAGGGTGAGCGCGACGCAGCCCAGCCCGATCAGCAGACTGGTGCCGAGGTTCGGCAGCTGCTGCCGCAGCACCTCGGTGTAGCCCTCGAGGGTGGCGTCGGTGGGGAAGAGGTGCGGTGGGCTCAGGCGCAGGTCTCGGGTCGGGGTGAACGAGACGTTCACCATCCAGTAGATGGGAAAGAGCATCAGCGCGGTGAAGACGATGCCGAGCGCGGTCTTCCACCAGTTTCTGCGGGCGGTCATGAGTTCTCCTGACGACGCTGCATCCGCAGGTACAGGAACCCGAAGATGAGGGCGATGATGATGAGGATGTTGCCCACCGCAGAGGCCGGTGAGAGGTCGGGCTGGCCGGTGCCGAAGGCTTCGCGGTACGACCAGGTGGCCAGGGTGGTGGTCGAGTTCGCCGGGCCGCCCTTGGTCATGATCCAGATGATGTCGACGACCTTCAGGGTGTAGACGAGCCCGAGCAGCAGGGTGATCGCCGAGACCGGGCGCAACAGCGGGAAGGTGATGCTCCAGAACTGGCGCCACGCCCCGGCGCCGTCGAGCGAGGCGGCCTCGTACACGTCGGCAGAGATGTTCTGCAGGCCGGAGTACAGAATGACGAGGTTGAACGGGATGCCCAGCCAGATGTTCGCGATGATGACCGCGATCATCGAGGTGTCGGGTGAGGTGAGCCAGTTGATCTGGCCGATGCCGACGGCCTGCAGAAAGGCGTTGACGATGCCGTTGTCGCTGTTGAGCATCCAGGCCCATACTGACCCCGAGACGATCAGGGGCAGCAGCCACGGCACGAGGAAGAGCGCGCGCAGCACGCCGCTCAGCCGGAAGTGGTTGCGGAAGAACACGGCCAGGGCGAGGCCGAAGACGTACTGGAAGACCAGGGAGGCGAACACGAAGACGGCCGTGTTCAGGAGCGCCTGGCTGAACAGCGGCGACGACACCACGTCGGCGTAGTTCTTCAGCCCGACGAAGGCGGCGTTTCCCTGCACGAAGGCGCGCACGGTGTAGTCGTGCACACTCAGGTCGATGCTGCGGAACAGCGGATAGGCGTAGAACGCGGCGAGGTACACCAGAAGGGGAGCGGCGAAGGCCGCTGCCACCCAGCGCGATCCGCCGAGTCTCGAGCGCCGACGACGGGCGGGTGGGCGGTCGTCGGCCGTGTCGCGGGGGTCACCCGGTACGGGCGTCGCCGGCGGTGCCATGGAGAGTGTCATCCCTGATCCTTCGTTGCGGGTTCCTGCCGGCGGGCGGGGGCCCGCCGGCAGGAACGTCGAGTGCTACTTGCCGTCGGTGGCGGAGGCCGCCGCCGTCTGGGCTGCGGCGAGGGCATCCTGGGGGGATGACGCGCCGGAGAGGGCGCTCTGCACGGCCGTCCACAACTGCTCGGAGATCAGCGGGTAGTTCGTGCCGAGATTGTCGCTGGTGCGACCCTTCGCCGACTGCACCGCAGAGACCCAGGTCTTCAGGTCGGGGTGCTCGGTCAGGAGCTGTTCCTGGCCGGCGCTGGTCGGCGGGATGTAGTACGCGAAGGTGTCTGCCGTCTTGACGAAACCGTCGGGCGTCGTCATGCAGTCGACGATCTTCTTCGTGGTCTCGTACCGGGCGGTGTCCTTCTGAACCGGGGTGGTGATGAACTCTCCACCGGTCGGCGCGGGGGCCACACCGGAGTCGACGGCCGGAATCTCGATGATGCCGGTCTTGAACGACTGCTTTGCGGCGTTGTCGACCTGCCAGGTCCCGTTCTCGCCGAAGGCGAAGTCACCCGTGATGAACTCCTCCCAGGTGGTGTTCTGCGAGTTGGTGATCACCGACTGCGGGGCGTACCCCTTGGTGACCCAGTCGGTCCACAGCGACAGGGCGCTCACGGCCTGGGGTGAGTCGAGCTTCGTGAGATCGGCGCCCGATCCCCAGAACCAGGGCAGGAACTGGAATGACCCCTCTTCGGTGTTGATGCCCGCGAAGGTGATGCCCTTGTGGCCGGCCGCGGTGACCTTGGCGAGCGCGTCGGTCAGACTGCTCCAGCTGGTGATCGTTGCGGGGTCGACACCGGCCGCCGACAGGATGTCGGCGTTGTAGTAGAGCGCGAGGGTGTTCGCGCCGATGGGCACACCGTAGTTCTTGCCGTCGATCTGGCCGGCGGCGAGCAGGTTGGCGTCGATTCCCGAGGTGTCGAGACCGAGTTCGTCTGTCGTGGTCAGCATTCCGGTGTCGGCCAGCGTCGAGACCGCCGGGTTGTCCAGCAGGATGACGTCGGGCGCCGTGCCCTCCTGGGCGGCGAGGAGCGCCTGGTTGGTGAGGGAGGTGGTGTCGTAGGCGGTGCGCTGGATGGTGACGCCGGCATCGGTGCCGCAGGCCTGGACGCGGTTCGCCCAGTCGGAGCCCTCAGCGTGCTGGGGGTACGGGTCCCACCAGGTGTAGGTGCCGCCGGCGGCGTCGGTCGACGAGCCGGTGCTCGATCCGGAGCAGCCGGCAAGGGCGCCCACAGCGAGGGCTGCGACGGCGATGACGACCGGCGCTCGGAATTTTCGGGTGATCATGTGTTCCTCCTTGAACATGTCCGGGATGCCGGACGTCGGGTCAGTGACGGGTGGGTGGAACGGCTGTGCTGCCGCGGTCATCGATCTGCGGTGCGATCAGATCGACGACGGTTTTCTCCGAATCAGACGTGCCTTCGATTCGGGAGACGAGGTGCTCGACAGCGCGGCGACCGAGCTCGGCGGCTGCGCTGTCGATGGCGGTGTAGGGCAGGGAGAAGGTTCGGGCGAAGTCGTCGGAGTACCGGCCGATCACCGAGATGTCGCGCGGGGCGGAGATGCCACGGCTCTGCAGAACGCTCGGGAGTGCGGCGGCGGCGGCCTCATTGTTCAGAAGCAGGCCGGTCGCGTTCGGATGCGCATCGAGGAGGTCGTCGAGCTCCCTCCCGATCTGCGGCTGGGTCGACGAGCCGAAGTGGTGGTGCAGGGTGACGCCGAGTTCGGCCGCCTGCTCCCGGGCAGCATTCGCGAGGCGCCACACGTAGGCTCCGCCGCGCTGCAGCACGTGTTCGGGTTGCGACACCAGCACCAGCTCGCGGTGCCCGAGCTCGGCGAGCGTCTCGACCATCAGGCGGCCGGTCGCGGCGAAGTCGAGGTCGAAGACGTCGATCTCCGACGGGTCACCGGGCAGCCCCACCAGGGAGCCGGGCTGCGGTGCCCGGCGGAGGGGGTCGAGACGGTCGTCGTTCTCGGCGACGTTCAGCAGAATGAACCCGTCGACCATGCGTGAGGCCGAGATGCGGGTGAGGGCGGAGACGCCGTCTTCTTCGGTCAGCAGCAGGGTGTCGTACCCGCAGTCGCGGGCACGGTTCGTGACGCCCAGGATGTACTGCAGCATCGCGGGGGCGAATTCGTCTTCGAAGAACTGGGCGAGGAGGCCGATGACCTTCGTCTGGGAGGTGGCCAGCGCCTTGGCCCCTGCGTTCGGCGTGTACCGGAGCTGCTGAACGGCCTGCTCGACCTTCTCCCGCACCTCGGCCGAGATCGATCGCTTGCCCGACAGCGCGTACGAAGCGGTGCTGCGTGAGACGCCCGCTATC
This sequence comes from Subtercola sp. Z020, assembly GCF_002931235.1. GTDB lineage: Bacteria > Actinomycetota > Actinomycetes > Actinomycetales > Microbacteriaceae > Subtercola. Next base: position 96,641 of record NZ_PSTT01000009.1, read on the forward strand.
CGGGCCACGTCTCCGATTGTCGCCATGCCTGTCTCCGTTGACTAGTGTCGAACCGGTTCGATTCGAACCGGTTCGACACTACATCGACAGACATCCGACTGCAAGAGGGAAATACGATCAGGCGGTCGGGCGCCGATCGGTCGATGCGCGCACGATGAGCTCGGTGGGCATCAGGGTCACGAGAGGGGTCGGCTTGTTCTCGATCAGGCGCACCAGCACCTCGGCCATCTTCGCGCCCAGTTCGTGCGACGGCTGGTTGATGGTGGTCAGCGACGGTGACGCCGTCGAGCCGAAGTAGTTGTTGTCGTAGCCGGCCACCATGATGTCGTCGGGGATGCGCAGACCGTGGTCCCTGATGACCGAGTACGCGCCCGCGGCCATCTGGTCGTTGGCGGTGAAGAGCCCGTCGATCGGCCGGCCCCGCTCGAGCAGGCGTCGCATGGCCTCGGCACCCGACTCGGGCGTGAAGTCGCCCACTTCGACGAGGGAGTCGTCGAGCCCCCGGCTCTGCAGTGCACGGCTCCAGCCGGCGAGCCGGTCGAAGCCCGGAGGCATGTCCTGGGGGCCGGCGATCGTGGCGACGTGGCGGGCGCCGCGGTCGAGCAGGTGTTCGGTGGCCGTGGCCGCTCCCGCGACGTTGTCGACGTCGACGAAGTAGCTGTCTTCGTCGTTCTGGATGAGGGGCCGCCCGCCGAAGACGATGGGAAGGGTGGCGCCGAGGTGGCTGAAGTCGTGGTCACCGCTGTGGTGCGAGACGACGATCGCCCCGTCGGCGTTGCCGCCAAGCAGGTAGCGCCTCGTCTTCTCCGAGCGCAGCTCAGAGGAGATCAGCATGTTCAGCGTGTACTCGGTCTCAGACAGCGCCATGGCGATGCCCTGCACGACGGTCGCGAAGAACGGGTCGCTGAACAGCTTCGCGGTCGTCTCGGGCACCACCAGGGCGATCACCTGGGTGCGGCGGCTCGCCAGGGATCGCGCGGCACGGTTCGGAACGTAGTTCAGCCGGGCGATCGCCTCGTTCACCGCCTGTACGACGTGCTCGGTGACCCGGGGCGAGTCATTGACGACCCGGGAGACGGTGGCCCGCGAGACCCCTGCTTCTGCGGCGACCATCTCGAGAGTGGGCGTGCGGGGCGGCCCCTGGCGGGAGGGAGAGGTGTCTGTGGTCACGGGCCCTCTCCCTCAGTCGTTCACGAATCGGCTCCTCAGCGAACTTCAGTGTAGAGCGTCGATCGGAGCTCTTCGATCAGTGCCGCGTAGGCGAGACCGCTGTCCTTGACGGTGCGCCTCTGGGTCTGGTAGTCGACCCTAACGATGCCGAATCGCTTCTCGTAGCCCCAGGCCCACTCGAAGTTGTCGAGCAACGACCAGACGAAGTACCCGCGAACATCGGCTCCGTCGGCGATCGCGCGCCCCACGGCATCGATGTGCGCGCGGATGTACGCCGTTCGCTCGACATCGTGCACGCCCCCATCCGGTGCCACCGTGTCGTCATAGGCCGCCCCGTTCTCTGTCACGTAGAGCGGAGGCAGATTCGGGTATTCGTGGCCCAGTCGAACGAGCAGCCGGGCGAGGCCCTCGGGATGCACCTCCCAGCCCATCGCAGTTCGCGGCAGGTCGCGCGGCGGGAAGGTGACGAACTCCGAACCGGGGAAGGGCGAACGCCGGGGCCGGGCCGACGGCGAAGGCGGAAGCGGCGACTCCCCCTCGGGGCGGGCGTGCGGATGCCCGCTGACGTTGTCGTCGTGGTAGTGGTTCACCCCCAGAAAGTCGAGGGGAGCCGAGATGATGTCGAGGTCGCCCGGGTGGATGTGCTCCTCGAGCCCGAACTCCCGCACGTCGTTCAGCACGTCGTCGGGGTAGCTCCCGCAGAGCAGGGGGTTCAGGAACAGCCGGTTGAACAGGCCGTCGACACGGCGTGCCGCATCGAGGTCGACCGGGTCGTGCGGGTCGTTCGGCACGGCGTTGGTCAGGTTCAGGGTGATTCCGAGCCGGGTCTCCCGGTCATCCCGCTCGCCGAGTCGGCGCAGGCGCCGAACGGCGAGACCGTGCGCGAGGTGCTGGTGGTGCGCGGCCGCGAGGCCGGCGCGCGGGTCGACGCGGCCGGGTGCATGCTCGCCGGAGACGTACCCGATGAGCGAGGAGCAGAGCGGCTCGTTGAAGGTGGTCCAGTGCGTGACGCGATCGCCGAGGGCGTCGTACACCGCCTCTGCGTAGTCGGCGAAGCGGTACGCCGTGTCCCTGTTCGCCCACCCGCCCCTGTCTTCGAGGGCCTGGGGCAGATCCCAGTGGTAGAGCGTGAGCCAGGGGAGGATGTCGGCGTCCAGCAGCTCGTCGACGAGCCGCGAGTAGAAGTCGAGCCCCTTCTGGTTGACGAAGCGGTCGCCGGGCTTGACCCGTGCCCAGCTCGTCGAGAAGCGGTACGACCCGAGGCCCAGCTGTTTCATCAGCTGCACGTCGGCGGGCATGCGGTGGTAGTGGTCGACCGCCGATTCCGGAGTGTCGTCGTGCGCGATCGCGCCGGGCTGTTGGGCGAAGTGGTCCCAGATGGAGTCCTCTTTGCCGTCTTCGTGGGCGGCCCCCTCGATCTGGGCCGCCGCGGTGGCGGAGCCCCAGATGAAGTCGGCGGGCCAGGGGTGCAGTGCGAGGTCGGTCATCATCAGCCTTTCACCGCGCCGGCCATGATGCCCGAGACCAGTTGGCGGCCGGCGAGCACGAAGAGAACGAGAAGGGGGATGGTCGCCAGCACGGCACCGGCGAGCACGATGCTGTAGTCGACGTACTTCGCCGACTGCAGCTGGCTCAGCGCCACCTGCAGGGTGGGGTTCTGCGGTACGACGAGAAGCGGCCAGAGGTAGTCGGTCCATGCGGTCATGAACGTGAAGAGGCCGAGGATCGCCATCGCGGGCCGGGCCGCCGGAATGCCGACGTGCCAGAACGTGGCGATCATGCTGGCGCCGTCGACGCGGGCGGCCTCGATCAGCTCCTCGGGAATGACGTCGACGAGGTACTGGCGCATGAAGAAGACCCCGAACGCCGTCACGAGGGTCGGCACGACCACGGCTCCGAGCGAGCCGGTCCAGCCGAACTGCTTCATCACCATGAAGAGCGGGATGATGCCGAGCTGGGTCGGAACGGCGAGAGTCGCCACGACGAACACCAGCAGCCCCTCACGGCCGCGGAACTTCAGTTTCGCGAAGGAGTAGCCCGCCAGCGTCGAGAAGAAGACGACGCTCACCGTGATGATCGCCGACACCACGACGCTGTTCAGCAGCGACATCCAGAACGGAACGGTGTCCATCACGGCGCCGACGTTCTGCCAGAACAAGCCGCCCGGCAGCAGCGGCGGCCAGGTGTCGGTGAGCACCGAGCTCGGGCTCGAGCCGGCGACGAACGACCAGTAGAGCGGGTACGTGCCGCCGATGAAGAACGCGATCAGCAGGCCGTAGGTCAGAAACCCGGGCCGGCGGTCGATGCCGAGCGGCTTGCGGCTCTTCGGCTGCGGAGCCGCGGGGTCGGCTTCGGCGCGGGGGCGGGTGATGGTGGCAGTCATGAGCGTTTCTCCTCGGCCGCGGCGATGACGGCGAGCGAACCCTGGGCCGCCCGGTCGGTCTTCTGCTGGTTGTGGTCGTTCAAGAGCTTCGTCATTCGGCGCTTCGACACGCGCGCCTCTGTCGACGCGATGCGCCGCGAGACCAAGAAGTTGAGCACGCCGAAGAGCACGATGATGAGAAAGAGCAGCCAGGCGACGGCCGAGGCCTTGCCGAAGTTCTGCCGGTTGAAGGCCAGGTCCCACAGGTAGAGAACGGTGGTCTGGTACTGGCGCTGGGGCCCGCCGGGCGTGGCGGTGGTGGGGTTGAACAGCTTCGGCTCTGTGAAGATCTGCAGGCCGCCGACCGTCGCCGTGATGATGACGAAGATCATGGTGGGGCGGATGCTCGGCAGCGTCATCGAGAAGAACCGACGCACGGCGCCCGCGCCGTCGAGGGCTGCGGACTCGTAGATGTCGCGCGGCACGGCCTGCATCGCGGCGAGCAGGATGAGGGCGTTGTACCCGGTCCAGCGCCAGTTCACCATGGTGGCGATCGCGACGTGCGAGGGGAACGTCTCGGTCTTCCACATCACGGGGTCGAGGTGGAACGACGCGAGCAGGTTGTTGATCAGCCCGTACTTCTCGTCGAATGCGCTCGAGAAGATGAGCGTCACCGCCACCGGGGTGACGACGTAGGGAATCAGAACGCTCATGCGCCAGAAGGTCTTGGCCCTGATGTTCTGGTCGAGAACGGCCGCGATGAGCACGGCTCCGACGAGCTGCGGGATGGCCGAGAGCAGAAAGATGCTGACCGTGTTGAAGAGGCTGTTCCAGAAGAAGGGGTCATTCAGTTCGGCGACGTAGTTGTCGAGACCGATGAAGCCGGCCGGGCCGGTCAGCAGGTTCCACTTGTTGAGCGAGACGACGAAGGTGTAGCCGAGGGGAAAGAGGCCGACGAGGCCGAACAGAATGAAGAAAGGGGCGATGTAGATATAGGGGGAAGCCTTCACGTCGAACCGGCTGAGGCGGTGGCGGAAGGGCTGCTTGTCTTTCGGCGCCCGTCGGGGCGGTGGTGGTGTCGTGGTCGCCGGGGGTGGCGTGAGGGTGGCGGTCATGAACCTTCTCCGATGGATGCCTGGGTGGGGATGCGGCGGCGAGCTGCGCCGCCCTTGGGGGCGGACGGCCGTTCAGGCCGCCCGCCGCGTGAGATGCGCCGCGCTGGGGGCAAGCGGCTGTTCAAGCCGCTTGCCGCGCTCGCTTATTTGTTGACGACGAGCTGGTTCAGCAGCGTGATCGCGTTGTTCCAGGCGGTCGGGCCGTCGGCCTTGCCGGAGTCGATCTCCTGGATCGACGGGCCGAAGACCTGCGACTGGATAACCGAGTCATCCGGACCCTTGTACTGGGCGACGACACCTTTCGAGCGGTCGGCGAGGATCTGGCCGACCGGCGCGTTGTTGAAGAACGTCGAGAGGTCGTTCGTTCCGGTCACCGCAGGCGAGGTCTGGGCCGCCGTGACGCTCGGGAACGTGCCGGCCACTCCGAAGGCCGCAGCCTCGGAGTCGGCGCTGGTCAGGAACGCGGCGAGGTCCGCAGCCTCCTGCGGGTGCTTCGACTGCGTCGGAACGGTCAGGAAGCTGCCGCCCCAGTTCGCCGCGCCGCCGGGGAAGACGTTGGCGAAGTCCCACCCGGTCGCGGCGCTGCCGCCCGCCGAGGTGACCTGGCCCTTGACGACCCCGAGCATCCAGCCCGGGCAGACGAACGTCGAGAACGTTCCGTCGGTGAAGGCCTTGCCCTTGCCCCAGTCCCATGCGGTCTGGTTGGCCGAGAGGCCGGAGGTGGTGGCGGTCGACAGCTTGCCCCAGAGGGCCTTGAGGTCGGCGTTGCCGTCGACGTTCAGGCTGCCGTCGGTCTTGTAGTAGCCCTCCTTCTGCTGGTTCACCATGGCGTTCCAGAGAAAGCCGGACTGGTCGTAGAAGGCCTTGCCCGTGGCGGCGTGGTACTTCTGGCCGACGGCGAAGTAGTCGTCCCAGGTGGCGTTGTCTCCGCCGAACAGGGTGGCGACGGCGTCTCGGTCGGTCGGGAGGCCTGCTGCGGCGAATGCCGCGCTGTTGTAGCAGAGCCCCTCGGGGCCGATGTCGGAACCGTAGCCGATGATGCGGCCGTTCGAGTCGGTGGCCTGCTTCAGCTTCCAGTCGACCCAGCGGTCCTTGATGTCGTTGGCGCCGTACTGGCTGAGGTCGTTGAACTGGTCGGAGACCTGCATCACCGCGCTCAGCCACCCCTCTTCGACGGCCTGCACGTCGGGGAGCCCCGCCCCGGCGGCCTGCTTCGTCTGCCAGTCCGTCTTGGCGTTGTCACCGGTGTCGATGTTGGTTGCCTTGATCGTGATGTTCGGGTGCGCCGCCTCGTACTGCTTGTAGAGGTCGTCGTAGCCCATCGTGTTGAAGGTCGTGACCGTCAGCGTGATGGGATCGGTCGAGCTGCCGGCGGCGGTGCTCGAACCGCCCCCTGAACATCCGGTGGCCAGCAGGGCGAAGGCGGCGGCGCTTGCAACGGCCGCCAGGCCCTTTGTTCGTCGTGAAAACTTCACGGTCACTCCTTTGTGTGCGTTTGAGAGAGCGCTCTCACGACGCGATGAACATCTCATGAGAGCGCTCTCAATGGGATGGGAGTAATCTAAATTCGATTCGGCCCGCTGTCAAGCACCGGTTCTGTGACCGGGGGCAGGGAGGGCGCGGGGGCGGGTCTGCCCTCACCCTGTGAGATGCTCGAATGTCGACCCCGTCGGCCCACGCGCCGCGGTTCGACCGAACGCTGCGCCCATCCATTCGAGGAGTTCCCGCCGTTGAGACGCAGCCCGTTCCGCATCACCACCCTGCTGGCTGTCGCCGCCGTCTCCGCCCTCGCGCTGGCGGGATGCGCGGGCACGAGCACCTCGCCGGGCTCGTCGTCCGGCCCGACCGTCGGCTCGTCGGCCGGCTCGCAGACCATCTCGGCCGACCGCTGCGCGTCGAACAGGGCCGCCGGCACGATCACCTACGTGACCGGGTTCCAGTACCAGTCGTCGGCGTCGATCCTCCCGTTCCTGGCGGCGAAGGAGCTGGGTTACTTCGATGCCCTGTGTCTCACGGTGGAGGTGCAGCCCGGCAGTGGTGACACGGCCGGCAATGCCCAGCTCGTCGCCGCGGGAACGGCGACCGTGACCGATCTGGGGAGCGATTCCGACCTGCTGCTCGCGCAGGCGAACGGTGTCGGCGTGACGGCCGTGGCGACCTACGGCCAGGTGCCGATCACCACGCTGATGACGGGCACCGATGTCACCGACCTGAAGCAGCTGGAGGGCACCACGCTCGGCCAGAAGGGCCAGCTGCCGGCGGAGATCGCGGCGATGCTCGTCGCCGACGGTGTCGACGTCGCGAAGATCAACCAGGTCGTGGTGGGCTACGACCCGACCGTGCTGCCGCGCGGGCAGGTGCAGTCGCTGACGGGGTACAAGTCGAACGAGCCGCTGACCCTGAAGGCCGACGGTGACGCGATCACGGAGTGGAACCCGGAGGACTACGGCATTCCGGGAACGTTCGGCACGGTGGTGGTGAACCCGGCCTTCGCCCTGGCGAACCGCACGGCGACCGAGGACTTTCTGCGGGCGGCCTTCCACGCCTACGGCCACTGCGAGTCGAATGCCGACGAGTGCGTCGGGCTGGCCGCGAAGCTGGCCGGCGGGGGAGACTCGTACGACACCGCCCACAACGTGCAGGTCTGGCAGACCGAGACCGCTCTGGTGGCGGCATCCCGGCCCGCCGGCGCACCACTCGGCGCGCTGAACCCGGAGCTGATGGCGAAGGAGGTCGGCTTTCTCGTCGACAGCGGGCAGCTGGCCACCGCGCCAGACACCGCGACTTTCGTCGACCCGTCGTTCGTCGCCGCGATCTCCTCCGGGTCGGAACTCATCTGGCCGGCGCCCTGACAGCCTGCGAGCCGGCGCCGCCATCGCCGCCTCGCGGGGGGCGCGCGGGCTCGTCGACGACGTGGAGGGGATGATGCCCGGGCCGACGGGGCGCGGCGAAATAGACTGGCGGCATGACGAACCAGAGCGAGAACGCACCGGCGGGCCTGCTGGTCTCGCACCTGCCGACGCTCGAGGTCACGGCGCCGGCCGCGCGGCTGGGTGTCGCCGTCGTGAAGCAGCTGACCGACGTCATCGTGACCGGCGCGCTGGCGCCCGGTGACCTGCTCCCGCCCGAAGCGCAGTTGACGGCCCAGTTCGGCGTGAGCCGAACCATCATCCGCGAGTCGATGAAACGTCTCGACGAGAAGGGCCTCGTCACGGTGGCCCAGGGCTTCGGAACGCGGGTGACCGACCCGACGGAGTGGAACCTCCTCGACCCGGTCGTGCTCAGCGCCCTGATCGAGCACGACGGGGCGCTGCAGATTCTCGATGAGCTCACGCGGGTGCGCGCAGGCCTCGAATCGACGATGGCCGAAGATGCAGCCGCGCTGGCGACGGCCGGGCAGCTCGCCGAACTGCGGGGAGTACTCGACGAGATGCAGGATGCCCTCGACGACCATGAGCGCTTCGACGCGGCCGACCAGCGGTTCCACGCCGCCGTGATGGCGATGTCGGGCGACCGACTGGCACCGAGCATCGCCCGCACCCTCTTCAACCGCGCGTCAGAGAGCGCACGCTTTCACGGGGTCGGCCCCGACGACGCCCGGCAGGTCACGCTCAGTGCGCACCAGCGCATCTTCGACGCGATCGGGCAGGGGGATGCGCCCGCGGCCCGGCGGGAGATGTTCGCGCACATCCAGGGCTCGTGGGAGAGCCGGCGGGCGCCCGACATCCGCCTCTGATCCGGGAGCGAACCCAGACACCGACCCAGGCCGGGCCGGCCGGGCCCGGCCTCAGGCCACGGGAGCCGGCACTAGGCCCGCGTCGGCCAGGGCGACCCAGAGCGCAGCGGGCACCGTCGCCGCGGCCCGGCGCACGTTCGCTGCCGCCTCGGCCGGTGACCGCATCCCGAGCGCCACCGCCTGCACCGCGGGGTGCAGCAGCGGATAGGCGATCGCCGCCGTCGGCAGATCGGTTCCGTGGGCCTCGCAGACGTCGGCGATGGCTTCGGCGCGCTCGATCGCTGCGCGGTCTGCAGCGCGGTACTCCAGGCTCGCGCCCGCAACGGGCCGCGGTGTGGCGAGCAGCCCGGTACCGAACACGCCGACGGCCACGACGGCGACTCCGGCCCGTCGGGCGGGTTCGAGCACGGGCTCGAGTGCATCGTCGGTGAGCAGGCTGTACCGGTTCGCCAACATGATCACGTCGACGGTGCCGTCGTCGATGAACGTCTCGAGCCCGGCCGTGCTGTTGGTGCCGATGCCCACCGCGCCGACCCGGCCGTCGGCCTTCAGCCGGGCGAGAGAGTCGAGGCCCTCCCGGGCGGCACCCGGCCAGGCCTGGTCGGGGTCGTGCACGAGCAGAATGTCGATGTAGTCGAGGCCCAGGCGCTCGAGACTGGAGTCGAGCGAGCGCTCCACCCCGGCGGCGCTGAAGTCCCACTGCCTCGTCTGGTCGCCGGGCACGATGAAGCCGTCGTCGTCGAACTCCCGGGGCTGTTCAGCGGGCACGATCAGCCGCCCGACCTTCGACGAGATGATGAATTCCTTCCGCGGCCGCCCGCGCAGGGCCTCGCCCAGGCGGCGTTCGGCCAGGCCGAGCCCGTAGTGCGGCGCTGTGTCGAAGTACCGGATCCCGAGATCCCAGGCCTCCCGAACGGTGGCCGCCGCATCGTCGTCGCTGATGGCGACACCGTGGTTGCCGAGCGGACCGCCACCGAGGCCGATCCGCGGGGTGTGGGGGCCGAGGCCGTCGAGCAGGGCAGTGAGGTCGGTCACCGGAGGCTCCCATCGGTCGTGTCGGTGTGGTGGTTCCGCAGGGTGCTGTCGGGGCGGTAGCTCCGCAGGGCGGTGCCTTCGAGCAGGTTCTGCCGGGCATCCGGAGCCCAGCCCCAGCCCTCGACCTGGCGGTCGACGATCTGCCGCCAGCCGGCGGCGCCTGCGGCGAGTTCGACGAGCGGCCAGTCCGACCCGAACATCAGGCGGTCGGCTCCGAACGCGTCGACGGCGATGTCGACGAGGCGATCGAGCTCGTCGCGACTCGTCCCCGCGTCGAGCAGGCCGCTCACCCCCGACACCTTCGCGACGGTGTTCGGCTGCCCGGCGAGGGCCCGCAGGCCGTCGCGCCAGGCCACCCTGTCGGGCTCGCCGGGTGCGCCGGTCTCGGCGGGTACGCCGCCGAGGTGGTCGAGCACGAAACGCACGCCGGGGTGCCGGGAGGCGGTCTTCGCGGCGAGCGGCAGCTGCCACCAGCGCACCACGAGATCGAACGCGAGACCGGCCTCACCGAGGTGGTCGAGGCCCACATTCACGTCGGCCCGGCCGAGCCATTCCTCGTCGTCGTCGATGTGCACCAGGTGCCGCACCCCGACGAGGTGCTCACGGTGCGCGGCAGGGATGCCGGCCAGCTGTGCGGGAACGTCCGCCGTCAGATCGAGCCACCCGACGACGCCGAGGATGCGCGGGTCGATTGCCGCCAGCTCCAGGAGCCGCAGGGTCTCAGCGAGGCTGTTCGACGACTGCACGACCACGGCCCGGCTCACGCCGGTCGCATCGAGCATTCCGGCGAGTTCGGCGAGGCCGAAGTCACGGTCGATCGCGCCCATCGTCAGCGGGTCGATCCAGTCCTGCGGGTCGGTCGCGCGGTTCCAGAGGTGCACGTGCGCGTCGATCGCTCCGTTCACGCGAGGTGCCAGGCTTCTTCGAGCGGCTGCCAGAGCGCTCCGGGGTCGGTCTCGGGCACGATGCGCACCTGGCACGGGTCGGTCTTGGTCCACCATTCGCGGGTCACCGGGTCCTCGCCGATGCGCACGAGGTCGGCGGCGTGATCGTCGCCGGTGTACTCGTAGTACGCGAACAGCGTGTTCTCGACGACGAAGATCGAGTAGTTGGTGAAATGGCACTCGCGAAGAGTCTGCTCGACCTGCGGCCAGACGGCCCTGTGCAGGGCGAGGTACTCCTCCCGCAGCTCGGGGCGGACCCCGACGACGAGGGCGTGCCGCTCGACGCCGCTCACCGTCCGGCTCCGGCGAGGTCGCGGTCGGCGACAGGGCGCTCGTCGTCGCGGTCGACCAGGCGGAGCCCCGCGCGCTCGGGGCGCACGTGGGGGCCGGTCAGCACGGCGGCCGGGTTCTCGGCCGTCACCACGCGGATGTGCGACTCGTCGACCTCGATTCCGAGGCCGGGCCTGTCGCCCAGCACGATGCCGCCGTCGGCGAACTCCTGGTCGACGCTGAGGCCGACGGGGAACGACAGATCCTGCACCTCCGACACCAGATGGTTCGGGATCGCGGTGGAGGCGTGGGCGAGCGGGTTGCAGTTGTAGGTCACCGGGCTCACCGGCAGATCGTGCGAGTGCGCGACAGCGGAGACCCGGAGGTAGTTCGTGATGCCCCAGACGTTGCCCACCTGCACGATGTCGAGCGCCTCGGCGTCGAGCAGCGGGCGGAACTGTTCGAGCCCGGTCAGGTTCTCGCCGCTCGCCACACCCGCGCGCACCGCATTGCGGATCGCGCGCATGCCCGCGGCATCCCACCGGCGCACAGGCTCCTCGATCCAGGTCAGGTCGAGGTGGGTCTCGAGTTCGGTGAGGTAGCGGATGGCCTGCGAGCGGTTCCACGACTCGTTGACGTCGAGCATCATCGCGGGTCGCGGGGCATTCCGCCGCAGGATGTCGCGCACGCCGAGCAGGCGGGGGAGGTCGTGGTCGAGGTCGCGCCCGCCCTTGATCTTCGCCGACGAGAAGCCGCGGTCGGCGAACCGTTCGTAGAGGTCGATCAGGGCGGTGTCGTCGAGGGCTATCTCGAGGCCCGAGGCGTAGCCGCGCACGAAGCGGTCCCGCCCGCCGAGGGTTCGCCAGAGCGGTTCGTCTGCGAGCTTCGCCTTCAGGTCCCACAGGGCCATGTCGATCGCGCCGATGGCACCGAACACCGAGCCGGCGTGACCGACCTTGAAGGTGCGGGCGAGCATCCGGTCGTAGAGAGCCGTGACGGCGCGCGGGTCTTCGCCCTCGACCGCCCCGAACACCCGGTCGATGTCACCGTGGGCGCCGAGGCCGACGCCTTCGATTCCCTCGTCGGTCTCGAGGATGAGCACGTGCACGGGGGTCTGGTGGCCGGGCATCACGCCGTTGGCGTCGCCGGTGCGGCGTTCCCAGTTGTGCATCGTTACCAGGCTGCGGTAGCCGGTGATCTTCATGAAAACTCCTTCGGCGAACGGGTCGCGGTCATTCTTTGGTTCCGCCGGCCGTCATCCCCGAGACGAGGAAGCGCTGTGAGAACAGGAAGATGATCAGAACAGGCAGAACCGACACCACGGTCGCCAGGGCGAGAGTGGGCAGCTGCACCGACTGGGCACCCGCGGAGCTCGGGTTGAACGCCGGGGTCGATGCGAGCAGCGAGGTCAGGCCGACCTGGATCGGGTACGAGTTGCTCGAGGGCAGCATCACGAACGGCAGGAAGAAGTTGTTCCAGTTCTGCACGAAGCTGAAGAATCCCACGAGGGCGACGATCGGGGTGGCGAGCGGGAGGGCGATCCGGGTGAAGACCTGGAACTCGCCGCAGCCGTCGAGTCTCGCCGCAGCCAGCAGATCCTGCGGGATGCTCGTCGAGAAGTAGATGTAGGTGAGGTAGACGCCGAAGGGGAAGAACGACATCGGCAGAATCACACTCAGCGGGCTGCCGATCAGGCCGACGGTGTTGAGTTCGAGGAAGATCGGCAGAACGAGCGCGGTGCTCGGCATCAGCATCAGCACGAGGGTCAGCACCAGCATCGCCCGGCGCAGCTTGAACTCCGTCAGGGCGAGGGCGTAGCCGGCCGGGATGCTCGCGACCAGGGTGATGACGAGGGCGCCGACGGTGTAGACCGTCGAGTTGCCGATCCACGTCGCGACGGCTCCGTCCTGATAGCCGATCAGCTGAGTGACATTCGTCATCAGGCCGTCGAACGTGCCCGGCAGGAACGGGTTGATCGTGACGAGGTCGCGCCCGGTTTTGGTCGTCGCAAGCAGCAGCCAGATGATCGGGATGGCGAAGAAGAGCACGAAGGCGACGAGAACGACGCCGATGACGGTTCGCGCGGTCCAGCCGCGCGCTCCGACCTTGCGGCCGGGGCTCTGGAGGTTGGTGGCTGTCATGTCCTATTCCGTATCGAAGAGTCCGCCGCGCGTCACGAAGACGGTCGACAGCACGAGGGCCACCACGAGCAGCAGCAGGGAGATGGCGGCGGCGCCATTGAAGTTGTTCTGCTGGAACGCGTACTGGTAGGCGAGTTGGTTCAGCGAGTAGTCGTTGGGCACGACCGCATTGCTGGCCTGCGAGAGCAGCTGGGGCTCGACGAAGAGCTGCGTTCCGGCCGCCAGCGACATCACGCCCATGTAGGCGATCCACTTGCGCAGCAGGGGGATCTGGATGCGCGTGGCGATCTGCAGCGTGCTCGCGCCGTCGATGCGCGCCGCCTCCATCACCTCGGCGCTGATGTTGTTCAGCGCGCCGTACATGATGACGATCCAGCCGCCCGCCCCCGTCCAGAAGGCGATGATGGCGAACACCGGCGGGAGGTTGCCCGGCACGATGACCTGCACGAAGCTTTGGAAGCCGAGGAGGTTCAGCAGCCCGCTGACCGGGCTCGACGTCGGGTCGAGCACGAACAGCCAGAGCAGAACGGAGGATGCCCCCGCCAGTGCGCCGGGCAGGTAGAACACGAAGCGCAGCGTCGTGCTCAGCCAGCGCACGCGGATCGCATGCACCACGATGGCGAGCAGGGTCACGAGCAGCACGAGCGAGACGAGCCAGATGACCAGGTACACCGCGACGTGCACGACAGCCGGCCAGAACCGGAAGTCGGCGATCACCTGCGTGAAGTTGTCGACCCCCGCGAAGTCGCCCGCACCGTTCGTGAAGGCGAGAACCACGGCGTAGAGCGCCGGGAAGATTCCGAACGCCAGGGTGAGCAGGAGGTACGGCGAGAGAAAGACGTACGACATCGTCGAACGCTTCTTGCCGGGTCGTGCGGACTCAGGGGAGGCCCCGGCCGAAGCCCGCCGGCGCGTTGCCACGCCGGCGGGCTTCGGTGTCGAGAGGGCGGGAACCGTCATTTGACGGTGTACCCGTCGACCTGGGCCTGGTTCTTGATCGCATCCTGCCAGGTGGGCAGAAGGTCGGCGATCGACTGGCCGCCGGCGATCGCCGGTGTGATGGTCTTCGCCCAGATGGCCTCCTGGCTGAAGATTCCCGAACCCCAGCCGGTCCAGATCTGCGAGCCGGCCTCGACGAGCGGCTGCAGCGAGGTACCGAAGTAGCCGCTCGCCTCCTGCTTGGCGACCCACTTCGTGGCTGCCGGAGCGTAGGCCGGGTAACCGGGTGCCTTTTCGACCTGGTAGTCATCGGCGGTCGTGGCGAACTCGGCAAAGGTGGCCGCTGCGGCGAGGTTGGCGGAGTGGCTGCTGATGAACCAGGTGCCACCGCCCACGTTGCCGGTCACCGCATCGGAACCCTGCCAGGGCAGCGGAGCGGCGACGCCGAGCTCACCGGCGGGAACGTTCAGGGAGTTGGGGTTGTTGAAGATCGCCCCGGCGTACCAGGCCGGGCCGGCCAGCATGAGCACCTTGCCGGTGTACTGCTGCAGGAACTCGGGCGTGAACACGCTCACGTTCGGAACGGTGCCGTTGGCGCGCAGGTCGTCGAGCATCTTGGCTGCGCGGGTGCACTCGTCGCTGCTGGTGTTGACGGTGACCTCGCGCGGGCCCGTCACGTCGTTGGCCTGGCACTGGCTCGCCCAGAAGTACACCTCGGGGGTCCAGGCGTCGCCGGCGGTGCCGATGATGTAGCCCGGGTGCTCTGCGGCCACCTTCTTGCCGAGGGCCTCGTACTCCTCCCACGTGGTGGGCATGGTGTAGCCGAACTGCGTCATGAGGGACTGGTTGTACCAGAGCACGCTCTGCGCGAGGTCGTTGCGCAGGCAGTACACCTTGCCGTCGACCGTGCAGGGGTTCAACGACCCCTCGGTGAAGTTCGAGAGGGTGTCGGAGGGAACGAGCCCCTTGTCGAGCTGGGCTGCGAAGGCCTGCTTGCCGTTCGAGGCCTGGCTGGCCCACGACGCGTCGTTGTTCTGCGACGAGAAGACGACATCGGGCCAGCCGCTGCCGGCACGGTCGAACAGCTGCATCTTGGTGCGGAAGGAGTTCGAGCCGTTGGCCGAGCCGTCGTAGGAGACGGCATCGACGGCGATCTCGGGGTGTGCCGCCTCGAAGGCGTCGACGACGGCCTGGCGGTCGGAGTCGACCCACACCGTGATCTTGGCCGAGGTGTTCTGGGCGACCTGGGGAAAACCGAACTCGCCGTCGGCGGTCGACGACGAGGAGCCGCTGCACCCGGCGGTGCTGAGCACGACAGCGGTGATGGCCGTCGCTCCGAGTGTGAACACGGCCCGTCGCCGGGTTCGGGTCTTACCAAACAGTGGGAACATCGATGTCCTTCATTCTGTCGACTTCATTGACGACCATGCGCGTCAGAGCGACCATAACCGATAGCTGGAGCGATATCAACCGCTTAGTGGAGCAAATGGCCGAAAAATGGATGTCATTCATTTTGGTGGGAAAAGAGCTCGTCCCCGACGCTCTGCGTGCGAGAATCTGTCTAGAGAGCTTGGAGGAGCAACTGTGGCATCTGGCCAGGACTATCGGCCCGCGTACGAGCGGGTGGTCGACGAGATCATCGTTCTCATTTCGAGCCGCGACCTCAAGCCGGGCGATCGTCTGCCGACGGAATCCGAGCTCGCCGCCGAGCTCGGAACCAGCCAGCGCACCGTGCGCGACGCTCTGAAAATGCTCTCGGCCATCGGCCGGGTCAAGGCCGAACGCGGCCGAGGACTGTTCGTCGGCCGCGGTACCGAATCCCTGCGCGGAGCGCATCCCGTGCCGTTCCGCCCCACCGACATGGACCAGATCGCCGCCCTCTTCCGTTTTCGCGCGGTGCAGGAGCGGGAGGCGGCCAGGCTGGCCGCGTCGCACGCCGCGCCCATGGAGGTGCGCGCGCTCGAAGACGCGGTGGAACTCGGCCGGGAGTCGGCGGGGCGCCGCGACTGGACGGCGTTCACGCGCTCCGACGAGCGCTTCCACACCGCCCTCGCCGAGAGCTCCCACAACATCTTCTTCGTCGATGCGGTGGTGCGCATCCGCGAGCTGCAGGCCCAGGTGAGCTTTCTCGAACTGGGCCAGGACGTGACAGACGCCGAGCGCGCCATCCGCGAGCACTCGGAGATTCTCGAGGCGATCCGTGACGGCGACTCCGAGCTGGCTGGCGAGCGGGCAGCGCACCACGTGCGCCGGTCGCTCGAGGACTACCGGTTCGAGATCGAACGCCGCCTGCTCGCACTGAACGAGACCGCCTGACCCGGGGTGGGCCAGACGGTCTCGTCTGCTTCAGTGAGGCGCTACTTCGAGCAACTCACCCCCGCGTACGCGAGCTGGTAGACGGTGTAGTACCCCTTACCGTTCACGTACTTGTAGGTGGCGACGGTGCCCGTGCCGGCGGCGAGTTCCGTTCCGGTTCCGGCGAAGGTGAGGTACTTCGACGCACCGGGCGCGAGCCCTGACACCTTCACCTCGCCGAGACCGGTGGTCACCCGGGCATCCACCTTCACGGCTTCCTTGTTCATCACGTACACCGCCAGCGACGGTGCACCGTTGATGCACTGGGTCTTGGCGGAGACGGACACTCCCACGTCGGAGCCGCCCGCGGGGAACCCGAGGGTGACCGGCGCGCTCGGAGCCGATGCCGCCGAGGTGCCGAAGGCGTTCTGCGCCGTCACCGTGAAGGTGTAGGCGCTGCCGTTCGTGAGCCCCTCGATGCGGCAGCTCGAGGCGGGAGCCGCCACCGTGCAGCTCGCGCCGCCCGGTGTTACGGTCGCCGTGTAGCCGGTGATGGGCGAGCCACCGTCGGCGCCGGGCTGCCAGCTGACCTTGGCGGCCTTGTCGCCGAGCCCCACGGAGGGTGCCGCGGGCGCTGCCGGAGCAGTGGCTGCCGTCACGGCGAAGGCGTCGAACTGGTTGATCGCCGACTGGCTGACGTCGTGCGAGGTGGAGAAGATCCCCGCGTCCTGCGTGGCGGCAGCCGACGAGAGAGTGACCGGCGAGCCGATGGCGGTGTAGTTCGACCCGTCGTAGGAGTACGACGCGGTGAACGCGGTGCCTGCCCGGGCCAGCTTGACCCAGATCGGACGGTAGATGTCGACGTTCGCCTTGGCCTCGGATTCGAGGAACCCGTCACCGTTGGCATCCCACTCGAAGACGACGCCGTTGCGGGCGGTCACGGCGACGACCGCGTAGCCGGCGGAGGAGCCGGCCTTGGTCATGTCGTTCCGCACCATCACGCCGGACTTCGCCGAACCGTTGGCATCGTTCACCGAGACGACCCTGGTCGACACGCTCGAGAGCGCATTCACCGAGCCTGCCTTATAGATCGAGCCGAACTGGTCCGCCTTGGTCGATCCGGCGCTCCAGATGTCGGCGCCTGCCGCGGCGATGCCGAAGCTGGTGCCGCTCTGCCGGAACACCGAGTTCACAGCCGACGCTCCCGTGGTGCTGAAGTCGCTGCTCACGGGCGCATCGGTCGGGCACTGGCTGAAGCCGAACTGGTTCGCGTTCAGCGAGGTGCGGTACTCCGGTGCCACACCCGAGGCGCAGATCACGTCGAGGGCGCCCTGCGGCCAGGCCGCACCCGTCACCTTCACGTTGTTCGTGAGGGTGTTGTTGTGCGCTGCGGCGTTCGGGGCCGAGACCCCGCCGGAGTTGTACCAGTTGTTGCGGATCACGTTGTCGCTGGTGTTGTTGCGGTTGCTGTAGGCGTTCGTGAAGACGAACGACCCTCCCGACACCACATTGTTCTCGTAGACCATCGACCGCGAACCCTCGTCGAGGTAGAGCCCGACGCCCGAGATGTTGAACAGGTAGTTCTTGTCCACCACGCCACCCGGGTTCGCCGAGAGGTTGTAGACAGAGCCGCCGTCGGCGAAGCGCGCCTTCGTGTTGTGCACGAGGTTGCCCTCGACCTTCGTGTTCTTCAGCGTCGTCGGCGTCGTGTAGAGCGTGTTCCACTTGTAGTACCCGCGGTCGACGTAGTCGTTCGACCCGCCCGCGTCGTTCGTGCCCCAGCCGAAGCCGGTGTCGATGCCGTCGTAGGGAACGTTCGACACCTCGTTGTGCAGGATGCTCGCGTTCGTGACGTACGTGCTCAGAATGCCGCTGTTGTCTTTGTAGTCGACAGCGACGCGGTTGATGGTGTTGTTCTGGATGAGGATGTCCTGGTTGGTCATCCGCGGGTCGCTCGGGTGGTGCGCGTCGGGCAGTACGCCGCCCACCGCGATGCCGTGGCCACTGGTCTCTGTGAACCGGTTGCCGACGATCTGCACGCTGCTCGCACCGAGACCGACACCCGTCGTCGTCGCGTTGGCGTCGTTGCCGACACCCAGCGCCGACTGGCCGAGGTTCGTGAAGGTGTTGCCGGTGAACGAGATGCGGCTGGCAGCCGACACCTGCACAGCGGCAGGCTCCTGGTACCACTGGGTGCGGGCCCGCTCGAAGGCCTCGCAGCCACGCGAGCAGCTGCTGAAGGCGTCTGCCGGGCGGTAGTCGTAGGTGCCCTTCAGAAAGGTGCCGTTCTGCTGGTCGGCGTACCCGTCGGTCGACGGGCCGAGCCACGATGTGCCCGAGAACTGCAGCCCCGAGAAGGCGAGTCCCGAGACCGGCTTGTCGTAGGTGCCGCCGATGTCGACGAGCGACTGCATGCGGGGCAGCTCGATGTCGAGCTGGTTCGGGTCGACGTTGTCGGCCGGCTTGTAGTACAGCTTGCCGCCGGTCGGGTCGATGTACCACTGGTTCGTCTGGGTCAGAAAGCTGAGCGAGTTGTCGAGATACCAGCTCGGCCCGGCGAGGAACGAGTTCTGAACCGTGTCGTAACCCCAGGTGTTGTTGTTCCAGATGGGTTGCACCATCGAGATGGCGGTGGCGCTGATGCTCTGCACCGGCGAATACCTGTTCGTGAAGTCGCCGAGCGACTCGAACTCGATGCGGCCCTGGTCGGGCAGGGTCGCGAGGTAGGCCAGGGAGGGGTTGTTGATGGTGATGCCCGTGGCGGTCGGCGTGACATCCGCATTGTTCAGGCGGAGGGATGCGCGCGGCGCGATGACACCGTTGACGTAGAGCTGCCGGGTGTCGACGCCCGTGGGGGTGTCGGCGACCCAGATGCCGGCGCCCGCGTCGGACTTCGACCAGGTCGCGACATCCGACGAACCGGAGATGACGGGATGGGCGCCGGGAGCGGCCGCCCAGGTGACCGTGTGGCTGCCGCCGCCGTCGGTGTCGTCGAAGCGGAGCGGTGCGCTGAGGCGGTACGTTCCGTCGGCGAGTTGCACGGAGACGTCGCTCTGCTTTGCGTCGGCGCGCACGACCTGCTGCAGGTGTTCGAGCGAGCACGGCTGGGACTGGCTGCACTGGCCGGAACCGGAACCGGTGGGGGAGCCGTAGTAGGTCGGCGTCGATGCGGCCTGAGCGCTCAGAGGGGTGAGCGTTGCCGCGAGGAGGGCACTGCCGCCGAGCAGAGTGAGCAGCGCGCCTCGGCGCCTGCCCCTCCCGCTTGATGGCGATTCGTCGAGCTGGGATCTCATCACTGCGTCCTTTCGGAGGGCACCGTTGCCCCCGACAACCGGTTTAGCATACGTATGATGTTTAAACCAACCCCCTTCCGTTCTGCAGAACGCCGTCTGCGAGGCGCAGTGTGACGTCCGCGCCGGCCTGCACCCGGGGGTCGTGCGTCGAGATGAGGGCGGTCGTGCCCTCCGTGCGCACGATGGTTCGCAGCAGGTCGAGAATCGCCTCGCCGTTCTCGGCATCGAGCTGGCCCGTCGGCTCGTCGGCGATGAGCAACTGGGGCGTGTTCGCCAGGGCACGGGCGATCGCCACGCGCTGCTGCTGGCCGCCGGAGAGTTCGGCAGGGCGCTGGTCGGCGTGATCCGAGAGCCCGACCAGCTCGAGCAGGTGCCGCACGCGCGACTGCCGTTCGGCGGTGGTCCGGCGTTCCAAGCGCAGGGGCAGGCCGACGTTCTCGGCCGCCGAGAGCATCGGCAGCAGCCCGAAGGTCTGGAAGATGAACGAGATGCGCGTGCGCCGGAGACGGGTGCGCTCGGCCTCCGAGAGCGTCGTGATCTCGTCCCCGCCAATCTGCACCCGGCCGCTGGTGGGCAGGTCGAGCGCGCCGATGCAGTTGAGCAGGGTGGTCTTCCCCGACCCCGACCGCCCCGCCAGGGCCGCGAACGACCCGACGGGAATGTCGAACGTGACGCCGCGCAGGGCGGGCACCTCTCCGGCGGGCGTGGGGTAGCTGCGACCGAGGTTCTGCACGGAGATCATGGCCGGGGTCGTCGCGTCGCTCACCGGGCTCGCCTCGCCCTGCGCGCCGCCGGTCGGGCGGGCGGTCGCGGCGCTTCCGCTTCCGCTGCGGTTGGCGACGCCGCTGCCGGCGCCGAACCGGATTCCGGCGGCGGCGCCACCGGCCACACCCCCAGGTGATCGGGCTCCAGCTCGAGTCGCACCCGACTGCCGAGCCCCAGGGCGCTGCGATACCCGTTCGGCAGTTGCAGCCGCCCGGCCCGGTCGAGCAGCGCGAACTCCTCGGCGACCACTCGCGTCGCTCCGTGCTCGTTCGTCTCCGTGCGCCTGGCCACTTCGCTCGCCGTGCGCCCGTCACGAATGGCGACGGTGCGCTGTACCTGCCCGGCGACCTCGGCATCGTGCGTCACGATCACGACGGTGGTGCCGAAGTTCTCGTTCGCCGAGCGCAACGCTGTGAACACCTCCTCGCCCGTTCGGGCATCCAGCTCGCCGGTGGGTTCGTCGGCGAGAAGCACCTGTGGCCGGTTCGCCAGGGCCACCCCGATGGCCACCCGCTGCTGCTCGCCGCCCGAGAGCTCGCCCGGCCGCCGGTCGGCTTTCGCGCCGAGACCGAGGGAGTGCAGGATGTCGCGGGCCCGCCGGGTGCGGGTTCGTGCGCGAACCCCGGCGTACGCCATCGGCAGCGCCACGTTCTCGGCGGCGGAGAGGTACGGCAGGAGGTTTCTCGCGGTCTGCTGCCAGACGAAGCCGACCGTCTCGCGACGGTAGGCCAGGCGGTCGGCGGCACTCAGCTGCAGCAGATCCCACGAGCCCACTCGCGCCCGCCCGGCCGTAGGGGTGTCGAGACCCGAGAGGATCGAGAGCAGCGTCGACTTCCCCGAGCCGGATGCGCCGACGATGGCGATCATCTCGCCCTCGTCGACGAGCAGATCGAGCCCCTGTAGCGCGAGTACCTCGATGTTCTCCACCTGGAAGATGCGCACGAGGTTGTCGCACACGATCAGGGCCGAGCGGCCGTACTCGGCCCGTTCGGTGAGTGTGGTCATACCGTTCCTCCGATTCGAAGTACACCGATCATGGTGTTGCGGCGCTGGGCCAGCACCTCCGCCAGCACGGCGACCCCGAGCATCCCGAGCGCCGCCCCCGCGAGCAGCAGAACCGCGCCGGGGGAGACGACGAGCCCGGGGGCCGACCGCCCACCGGTCAGCGCGTCGAGGTCGAGGCCCGGGCCGAGCAGCAGCACGATGCCGAAGCCGACCCCTGCGCCGCCGACGATGCCGCCGAGCACCACGGGGAGCAGCTCGACGAAGGCCAGCCACCAGCCGAGGCCGGGCGAGAACCCGATCGTGCGCAGCAGCGACAGCTCCCGAGCACGATCCCTCGAACCGGCGAGAGACGTCGCGACGAGCGCGAGCAGGGCGAGCACTCCGAAGGCGCCGACGGAGGCGGCGAACAGGGTCTGCACGCCGCCCACCAGTGGCAGCGAACGCTGGGCCTCGATCCATCCCGCGCGGGTCTGCACGTCGGCGCCCGGTTCGAGCCCGGCCGTTGCCGCCCGGGCGCCGTTGCCGGTGACGAGCAGCACCGCGCTCGACGACGCCGCGTTCGACGACGCCGCGCCAACGCGCGCGGCCAGCTGGTCGAGATCGACGTAGATGCTGGTGCGGGCGCCGAGCGAGCCGGGAGCTGCCGGCCCCGTTCCGATCACCCGCAGCCGCACGTTCTGCCCTGCCACGTTCACGATGATGTCGTTCGACACGAGCGATTCGGCGAGCTGCGGGTCGACGAGCACGGGAAGCGGTGCGTCAGCGCCGGGGAGACTGGCGTCGGCGGGCGCTGCCGTTGCCAGATCGCCGAACTGCGCCCGCGTGTCGTCGGCGATCCCCCCGCCGCCGGTTCTCGCGCGCTCGACGGCGTCGAGCAGATTTACGTAGTTCTTGTCGACTGCGAGAACGTTCGCGGCCGTGGTCGATGTGCCGAGGTCGACCACGGCCCCCTCCTCGAGCTGCACCAGCGACGCCGCGCTCACCCCCGGCGACGCCGCTACGGCGTCTGCCTCCGCGGCGGAGACGGCGCCCCGGGCGACCACATCGGCGCCGACCGACTGCCACGACGCGTCGACCTGGCCGTCGGCGATCGTCGCGGTGAGCAGCGAGCCGCTGGCCGCCAGCCCGAACCCGATGGTGAGGGCCAGCAACGGCAGCAGCGTGGCACCCCGCAGCGCGCGGGCCGCGCCTGCCGCACCGAGCACGCCGAGCACACCGGGGCTCCGCGCGCCGAGGCGCGCTGCGGCCCAGACGACCAGCGGCACCACCCGCAGCACCACGATGCTCACGCTGAGTCCCAGAAGCAGCGGCGCCGCCGAGATGATCCCGTCGGTCTCCGTCGGTCGGGGCAGCGCCGCGCTCACCCCGCGCCCGCGGAGCGAGGCCACGGCCGCTGCCGTCGCCGCGAGCACGGTGAGTTCCAGAACGAGGCGCCGGGCGGCTGCCTGGGCCGCGACCCGTCGCCTCGCGGCACGGTCGCGCGGTGGGCGGCGGCGGCGGCGGAACGCTCCGCCGAGCTGCAGCGCCTGCACCGGCGTCGCCAGCAGGCTGGCCGCTGCCACGACCACGAGGGGCAGGGTGGGGCTGACGGCGCCCGCGCCCAGGGTCGCTGCAGCGCCGACACCGAGGGCGGCAGCGACCACGGTGAGCAGGGCGCTCTCGACGAGGGCGACCGTTCCCACCGCTCTGAAGGATGCGCCGCGGGCTCGTTCGAGCTGCGTCTCGGGCCCGCGTCGGCGGGCGAGCAGCCGGCCCACGATGACGATGGCGGCCAGCCCCATCCCGACCAGCCCCGAGAGCACCAGCTGCATCTGCGCGTAGCTCGCCCGGAGTTGCCCGATGAACGGTTCGGAGACTCCCGGGAACCCGGAGAAGATTACGAACGGGTAGCCCGAGCCGCCGACGAGCGGCGTGTTGTTGGCCTTCAGCGACCGGATCGACGCATCGACCTCGCCGATCAGCGCCGACGTGAACCGGGAGGAGTCGAGGCGCACCCGCAGCTGCCCGTCGAAGGTCACCGGTGTCTGCAGGCCGAGTCGGCTGAGGGCTGAGGCGCTCGCGAGAACGGTGACCTCGGTGTTCGGTGTCGAACCCGAGAGGGCGAGCGGGTTCTCGAAACCCGGCTCGTCGGCGAAGATGCTCTGCGGGGCGGATGCTCGGGGGTGCCCGACGGCCGCAACACGGATCGCGACCGTCGGTGTCGGCGGTTGCGGCCCCTTCGACACGGCGGCCGGCGGGTTGCCCGAGATCTGCAGCACCGCTCCGGTGGGCAAGCCGGTGCTCGCCGACCCGCGATCGGAGATCACCACGTCGACGGGGCCGGATCCCTCCGGCTGTTCTGCGGTCGTCGGCAGCGTTCCGCCCGCGAGCTCTAGAGCGCCGGCCGCCTCGTCGGTGAGCAGCCCGAAACGGAGGCGGAACGCGGGTGCCGCGCCCGACGCCGCACCCTGGACAGCCACGACGGTCGTCGGCGAGCTCGTCACGGTCGCCGTCGTGCTCCCGAACACCGCGGCGAGCGGAGCGGGCAGCTTCGAGGCCAACCCGTCGGCTACGTCGGCGACGTCTCGTGGGTCGACCGCGGGCGACACCTGGTTCGGGGAGCGGGGCGCGACCGTTGTCGAGACCACCAGATCGGCCTTCGCCCCGCCGGCCGCGACGGCCTGCCGGGCGCCGGCATCTGCGGTGTCGTCGATGAAGCGGGGCGTTGCTCCGGTGAGGAAGAAGACCACCGCCGCGACCAGGGTGAAGGCGACGAGCGTCGGCCAGTCCCGCCGCGCCCGCCGGCGTGCCAGCAGCGGCGCGGCCGCGAGCAGCGACCGACAGCGTCTGCCCACAGCAGCCAGGAGCCCGGCGAGCACGGTCGGCGATGCGAGGTGCCCGAGCCGGGCATCCGGAGCCCTCATTCGGCACCCCCGCGGAGAATGCGTGCCGGGTCGATGCCGCGGCTGAGGGCGGCGACCGTGACGACGACCAGGCCGATACCGGCGACGACCCCCGCGGCCAGAAGGGCGATGCCCGCCCAGGGCAGCACGACGACGACGTCGGGCAGGGGCGGCGCACCGTTCGGCGAGACACCGATCAGCGGAGCGACGAGAAGGCTGAGTGCCACGCCGAGCGCGCTCCCGAGCAGCACACCGAGCGCCGTGAGAATCGCGGATTCCGAGGCGATCAGCGCGACGATCTGCCACCGGGAGACACCGATGGCCCGCAGATGCGCGAGTTCCGAACGTCTGGTTCGAAGGGAGCCCGACGTCTGCAGGGCGAAACCGATCGCGGCGAACAGCACCCCGGCGAGCACGCTGATCTGCAGGGCCGCCGGCGAGGCGATGCGGAGCGGGCCCGTGCTGAGAGAGTCGACGAGGCCCTGGATGCTGCGGGTCGGCGCCAGCGAACCCGTCGCCGGGTGCGTCGCGACGAAAGCGACGGCCTCGTCGGCCGGAACGTCGAGCCACCATTCGTCGACCAGCGGGTCGGAGTACCCCGACTGCGCGAGCGACCGGGCGAGCGAGACCTCGTCGACGACGATGACCGCCGGCGGCCCCGCTGCGTCGCGCGACGGGCCGATGCCGGTGAGCAGGGCGCCACCCGTCGCTCCCGGCGCGAAGGGAACCGAGGCAGCGAGCCTCACCGGCACGGGAATGTTGTCGATCACGATCGTCGCGCCGGTGCCCGGGCCGGGTCGTACGGCGAGGTTCTGGGCGAGGGTGTCGGTGGCGACCGCGGTCACGGTCGTCTGCGGCTTCCAGCCGACGAGGGCGAACCGCGCGCCGCCGGGGTCGATCGCGGAAGGGAGGGAGACGTCGAGCGTCGCGGAGCCCGCCGCCGACGTGGCCGTCGGGGTCGTGCCCCGGGCGACGGAGGAGACGGCGTTCCACTCGGGCGCCTGCGGTTCGAGCGGCGACGAACCGAAGACGGTGGGGTCGGCGGTCGTGCTGAGGGCGGCGAGGCCGGTGACGGTGACGGATGCCGCGACATCCACCCTGACGACCGGCGCGCTGCCGGCCGCGGTCGAGCCGGCTGACTCGTCTGTGCCGGCTGCCCCGTCTGTACCGGTGGCCTCGTCCGGGCCGCCGGTCGGGGCGAACGTCGCCTGGAACCCGACGAAACGGGTCGACGGGCCGAAGCCCGAGCCGGTCGTCGTCGGCAGCAGTGCGCGCACCGGCTGGTCGGTGCCGTCGGCTGCCACAGAGCCGAAGTCGAGCACGCTGACCAGGCCGGCCGCGTCTTCGATGAGCGCCCGTACGCCCACCCCGATGCCCGGGAGGGGTGATGCGGTCGAGACCCGCACGCGGGCTTCGAGGCCCTGGCTGCCGGCGGGCAGGTCGATGCCGGCCGACGGCGGCGCGGCATCGCCGAGCGTCTGCGCAATGGTGCGCCCGCCGAGCGCGGCGAGCCGGTCGCGATCGATCACGCCGCGGGCGGCGTGCGGCAGGCCGAAGACGGTCGCCGGCGGGCCGACGAGCGGCTGGCCCGATGCGCCGGTGGCTCCTGGCCCCGCCACGAGTCCGGCCCGGCGGATGACCGGGAATGCCGCCTGCGCCCCGCCCTCGTCGAGCGCCCCGCCCTGGGCCGCCGCCCGCTCGGGGTCGGCCGTCACCACCACCGGCGCCCCGACAGCGAGTTGCGCCTGGTCGAGCTGGGAGCCGCGCCAGGTGGCGAGGTACGACAGGCTGAACGTGCCGACACCGAGGGTCAGGGCCAGCAGCAGAATGACGGTCGCTGCAGACTGGCTGCGCCTCGCCAGCTGCCAGGAGGCGAGTGCGACGTTCATGCCGCGGGCCGTTCGGGCCACGCGCTCGAAACCCCGCGCGACCAGCGGCACGACGCGGGTGACGAGCAGTGCTCCGGCGAGCAGCACCACGGCGGGCCCGGCCACCAGAAGCGGGTCGACGGCGAGAGAACCGACACCGCGCACGGGCGAACGGTAGAGCGACAACTGCCAGTAGAGCACCGCGGCCACCGCGACGATGCCCACGTCGACCCCGGAGCGCATGATGCTCGATGCTCGGGCCGGCCTCGCCCTCTCCCGTGGAGCATCGGCGAAATCCTGCGAGCGGCCGAACAGGGGCAGCAGCAGCACAGCCACGAAGAGCAGTGCGAGAGCCGACGAGACACCCCACACCGTTCCGTCGGCCGGGAGGGTCGAGCTGCTGCCCGCCGCCCCGCCCGGCACACCGGTGGTGCCGGCCAGTGCCAGGGGCAGCAGCAGTGCGGCGACCAGGGGCCCCGTGACGGCGGCCACGAGACCGATCGCCGCGGCTTCGATGCTCGCCACGGCGAACAGCCGGGGTGCAGAGGCGCCTCGCGCCCGGGCGAGCAGACGGTCGTCCGTGCGCGAGTCGGCGAACAGCCGGGCTGCCTGCCAGAGCGCTGCCACGGCCAGCAGGGTCAGCAGCACGGCGACCACGGCCACGGTCGAGCGGGTCACGGTGAGCCCCGTCGAGATCTGCCTGACCGCGGCCGGCAGGTCGGTCGAGGTGAAGACCTGGGCTGCGACATCCCCCACAGCAGTGGTGAGATCGGTGGTGGTGAGGCGTGCAGAGAGCGCACCGAGCTGCTCGGCTGTGGTGCTCGGGAAGCTCGGCACGAAGTCGAGGTCGAAGAACCGCACCGGGATGGCCGCGGCGTCGAGGGCGCCCGGAGCCACCAACAGCGGACCGATCGCGTCGACCGGAACGAAGAAGGTCACTCCCGGTTTCGGAAAGTCGATGATCTCCCCGGCGCCGTGCAGCGCGTCGTCGGCCCAGAAGTCGTCGGCCGGGTCATCGGCGCGATAGATCCCGGCGACGACGGCGGTCACCGCGGTCGAGCCGACGACCTCGACGAAGGTGCTGCCCACGATCATCCCGTGCGACGCCGCTGCGTTCTGCGGCACGGCCACCGCAACCTGGGGCGGTGCGCCCGCTGTCGCGGGGGTCGGTGGCCCCGGCCACGCACCCGCCGTGAGGGTGGTCTTTCCGGAGATGTCGTCGAATTCGGCGAAGGCGGCGTAGGTGTCGCCGCCGTCGGCGGCAGACCCGGCGATCGTGCCGAAGTCCGACACGGCCGACCCTCGCGAGGCGACCGTTCCCGCGTCGCCGAGCACCCGCCCGACACTGCGCTCAGCCGCCGCACGGGCCTCCTGCAGCGAGACAGAGGGGCGCACCAGGTCGACATCGATGCGCGACTGCACCGCATCGAGCTGCCCGAGCGACGCGCGCACCCCGGTGGTCTCGGCGCTGCCCAGCAGGAGGACGAGCAGCGACATGACCGTGCACGAGAGCACCGCGATGGCGGTCACGACGGCCGCGAGACCCCAGCCGCGCGCGAGCCGGCGGAGAACAACGGTCGACGCCCAACCCCGCATCCCCTGAACCAGCTTTCGTGAAACGTCGTCGGCGAGCGTTCCCCTCCGTCACCGCAGACGCCCCGCCGTCATGCTACCCGCACGCCCGGGGCGCACCCACCGGGGCGCACCCACCGGCGCGCACCCACTGCGGCGCAGCCGTCAGGCCAGCGGCCACCCGGTGTACGCCTCGGCGAGGTACGTCTGGCCCGCCTCCGACTCGACGACGCTCCGCAGCTCGCCGAGCTGGCGGCGGTGGTCGAAGTCGCTGGCGTCGGGGGTGGAGTGCAGCATGCTGGTCATCCACCACGAGAAGTGCTGCGCCTTCCAGATGCGGGCGAGGGCGCGATCTGCATAGCCGTCGATGAGCCGCTCATCCCGCTCGACCAGCAGCGCCCGCAGAGCCTCAGCCAGCAGCACGACGTCGGCGATCGCGAGATTCATGCCCTTCGCACCGGTCGGCGGCACGGTGTGAGCCGCATCGCCGACGAGCGCCACCCTGTCGCGGCGCAGTTCGTGTGCCACGAAGCTGCGAAAGCGGAGCACATCGCGCTGGATGATCGGGCCCTCGTTCAGCGTCGTGCCCGGCACCCGCGCCTGCAGTGCCTCCCAGACCTCGGCGTCGCTCGGCGCCGCGGGGTCGGCCGTCGGGTCGCACTGGTAGTACATGCGCTGCACCTCCGGGCTCCGCTGGCTGATCAGGGCGAACCCTTCCGGCGAATTGCTGTAGATGAGCTCATCGGAGCTCGGGGGCGCCTCGCAGAGAATGCCGAACCAGGCGAACGGGTATTCGCGAAAGTACCCGCCGGCACTCGATCCGGTCACGACGGGGCGCACCACACTTCGGGAACCGTCGGCCCCCACCACGAAGTCGGCGTCGATCACGAGCGGCGAGCCGTCGGCGTTCCGGCCCGCGACCAGTGGATGCCCGGATCCGTCGTCGTCGACACGCTCGACCGTCACGCCGAACCGCAGGTCCTGGCCCGCGCCGAGCCGCAGGGCGAGCAGGTCCTTCAGAACCTCGTGCTGCGGGTACAGCCACACGCTCCGGCCGACCAGCGAGGGGAAGTCGATGCGGTGCCCCTCGCCCCCGAACCACAGTTCGATGCCGTCGTGCCTGTGCCCCACCGTGTCGACGCGGGTCGCCGGATCGATGCGCCGCAGCAGGTCGGCGGTGTTCTGCTCGAGGATGCCGGCACGGATGGTCGATTCGATCTGCTCCCGCGAGCGGGAGTCGACGACGATCGAGTCGATGCCGGCTTCGGCCAGCAGGTGGGAGAGGATGAGGCCGGCCGGGCCGGCCCCCACGATGGCGACCCTGGTGCGTTCGGTGCGGGTGGAGGTGGTGTCGGTCATGGCGTCTCCTTCGACGTGGCTGCTGCCAGTGTGCGAGCGCACGCCCCCTTCAGCTGAGCCATTCCCGATGAATGGGAGCCGCTCTCAGGAGCGGTAGCCCAACGACCGGGCGATGTCGCCGGCCGCCCGGTGCAGCTCCACCACGGCGAAGTCGTGCTCGGCCCCGCGCGGCAGCACCACCGAGAGTGCTGCGATCACGCGCCCGGTCTCGTCGCGCACCGGCGCGGCGATGCCGGTCGAGACCTCCTCGATGTAGCCGGGCGCGATCGCGTGCCCGAGCTGGCGCACCTCGGCCAGCTTGCGGCGAACGGCGGCCGGGTCGGAGAGCGTCGCCCGGGTGAGCGGGGCGAGCCGCGCCGACAGAACCCGCTCCTGCAGGTCGGGCGTGCCGAATGCCAGCAGTACAAGCCCGGAACTCGAGGCGTGCAGGGGAAGGCGACCGGCCACGCGGGTGATGTTCGCGCCGGAATCCGGGCTGCTGAGCCGCTCCAGGAAGAGCGCCTCATCCTGTTCGAGAATGGCGAGCTGGGTGTGTTCCCGCACCCGCGACTGCACGCGTTCCATGAACGGCATCGCGGCCTGCCGCAGGCGGAGCGCGTGCGACGAGCGGGTCGAGAGCTCCCAGAGCCGCATCCCGATCCGAACGCGGCGCTCCTCGTCGCGTTCGAGCAGCCCGGCCTCGACCAGTTCGTTCACGATGCGGTGCGCGGTGGAGCTGGGCAGGCCCGACCGCCGGCCGATCTCCGAGGCCGTCTGCACGGTGCGCGTCGGCGTGAACGTGTCGAGGATGCGCACGAACCGCTCGGTCGCCGAGTCGCCGGTCGGGGAGTTCGCCATGCTCCATGGTCGCACGTCGGCAAGCTCCCTCCCATTCATCGGGAGCGTGTGGTGGAACGACCCACCGATGCACGAACATGGGTGAACGCCGTTCCGAGCCGTCGAAGGAGACACCGTGACCGCACACGCCGCCGTCGCTCCCGAGAAGCTGCTGGCTGCTCCCGACCAGGCCTCGCAGCGGGAGATCAGCGCCGAGATCGGCGAACTGCACGCCCAGCTGCGCCGCCGCGAGCAGGCGGGGGAGAGCATCCGCCCCACCGTCTTCGACTTCCCGGCCTACCGCTCGAGCATTCTGCGCCACCCCACCAAGAACCTCCGGCTCGTCGACCCCGAGACGGTCGAGTTGTTCTCGCCCGCCTTCGGCCAGCGCGACGTCGCCGCGATCGAGAGCGACCTCACGGTCCAGCACGCGGGGCAGCCGCTCGGCGAACGCACGATCGTCAGCGGCAGGGTCACCGATTCGTGGGGCCGGCCCGTGGCGAACCAGCTGGTCGAGATCTGGCAGGCCAACTCGGCAGGCCGCTACATCCACCAGCGCGACCAGCATCCGGCGCCCCTCGACCCGAACTTCACGGGGGCGGGGCGCGCGATCACCGACGAGGCCGGCGAGTACACCTTCGTCACGATCAAACCGGGCCCGTACCCCTGGAAGAACCACGCCAACGCCTGGCGGCCCGCGCACATCCATTTCTCGGTCTTCGGCAGCTCGTTCACCCAGAGACTGGTGACGCAGATGTACTTTCCCGGCGACCCGCTGTTCGCCCTCGATCCGATCTTCAACACGATCTGGCGCCCGCAGGACCGGGACAGCCTGATCGGCGTCTACGACCACGACCTCACGTCACCGGAGTGGGCGACCGGTTACCGCTTCGACATCGTCGTCGACGGGCCGGATGCCACGTGGTTCGAGCCCGAGAACGAGGGAGAGTGACGATGGCCGTTCCCGATCGCACCCTGCGGCCGACGCCCGGCCAGACCGTCGGGCCGTTCTTCGCGTACGGCGTGGAGTACGACCGCATGCACCAGGTCGTCGACCCGTACGCGCCGGGGGCTGTGCTGCTCGCCGGCACGGTGCTCGACGGCGCCGGCGCCCCGGTGCCCGACGCCTTCGTCGAGATCTTCGGGGCAGACACCGACGGCCGCGTGCCGCGGGCGCGGGGGGCGTTCCGGCGCGACGACCACACCTTCACCGGCTTCGGCCGGGCGTTCACGACAGACGACGGTCGCTTCGAGTTCTTCACCCGCAACCCCGGCGCGGCTCCCGGCCGGGCGGCCTTCTTCGCCGCGATCGTCTACGCGCGGGGGCTGCCCGACCGACTGCACACCCGCATCTACCTCCCCGAGAACGCGGCGGCGCTGGCTGCCGACCCCCTGCTCTCGGCGCTCGCGCCCGGAGAGCGCGCGACGCTTGTCGCCGAACGCACCGCCGAGGGTCACCTGCGACACGACATCCGCCTGCAGGGCGAGAACGAGACGGTGTTCCTTGCCTTCTGACGTTGGGCGCTCGACCGTGTTCGACCGGGGTCTGCTCTCGCCCGGTGCGGTGGGTCTGGATGCCGCGGTCTCCGACGAGGCGATGCTCGCCGCTCTGGTGGCGGCCGAACTCGGCCTGGTGCGGGCGTGGTCGGCGGTGGGCGCCCTCGACGCGGCCGAGGCGGAGGCGATAGCAGCGGCATTCGGGGGTAGTGCCGGGGACGGTGCCGGGGGCAGTGCCGGGGACGGTGCCGGGGGCAGTGTCGGGGACACTGCCGGGGACGGTGCCGCCACGGCCGGAATCGACGTGGGCGCTCTCGCCTCGGCTGCGGTCGACGGGGGCAACCCGGTGATTCCGCTCGTCGGGCTGCTGAAGCAGACACTGCCCGAGGCGCTCCGGCCGTGGGTGCACCGCGGTGCGACGAGCCAGGACATTCTCGACACCGCACTCATGCTCGTCTCCCGCCGGGCCGTCGACACCGTGCTGGCCTCCCTCGCCGAGGCCGAGGCGGCGCTCGCCGCCTTCGCGATCGAGCACCGCGACGTGGTGGCGGCGGGGCGCACCCTGGCCCAGCACGCCGTGCCGACCACGGTCGGCGCCCGCGCGGCCGGCTGGCTGACGGGCATCCGGCGGGCCTCTGCCCGGCTGCGGG
This sequence comes from Subtercola sp. Z020, assembly GCF_002931235.1. Taxonomy (GTDB): domain Bacteria; phylum Actinomycetota; class Actinomycetes; order Actinomycetales; family Microbacteriaceae; genus Subtercola. The sequence continues at coordinate 128,355 of NZ_PSTT01000009.1, forward strand.
GGCTGAGCCTGCCCGCCCAGCTCGGCGGTGCGGCGGGAACGCGGGCCTCCTTCGCCGAGCTCTCGCGTCGACAGGCGCTCGGCGATGCTGCGGCGGCGACCCTGCCGACACGCTTCGCCGAAGCGCTTGGCCTCGACGCGGCCGAGACGGTGTGGCACACCGACCGCTGGCCGGTCACCGAACTGGCCGACGCGCTCACCCAGTCGCTGGATGCGCTCGGCAAGTTCGCGGGCGACGTCGTCACCCTCTCGCGCACCGAGATCGGGGAGCTCTCCGCCGGTGCCGGCGGTTCGTCGTCGGCAATGCCGCAGAAGAGCAACCCTGTGGCGGCTGTGCTGATCCGCTCGGCTGCGCTCCGTGCGCCCCAGCTGGCCGCCACCCTGCACCTCTGCGCGACGCTCGCGGCCGACGAGCGGCCCGCAGGCGCCTGGCACGCCGAATGGCCCACGCTTCGCGAGCTGCTGCGGCTCTCCCTCGGGGCAAGCAGCCACGCGGCCCGCCTCAGCCGGGCGCTGCGGGTCGACCGGGACGCGGTCGCGCGCAACCTCGCGGCGACCGGTGGCCTCATCCTCGCCGAGCGACTCTCGATCGTGCTGACCCCGCTCGTCGGCGCCGAGCGGGTCGCCGCCCTCATCGCCGCCGCCGGGCGCGGTGCTGGTGAGACTGCCGCTGCCCGGCCCGGTGCCGACCATCCATCCGCACCCGATACCGCTTCAGCGGGGCTGGCCGCGCTCATCCGCGATCTGCCCGAGGCCGCCGACGTGGACGTCGACGCGCTGCTCGACCCGCGCGCCTACACCGGCGACGCGACGGCAGCGGTCGACGGGGCCACGGGAGGGGCATCCGCATGACCGTTCCCCGTCTCGCCCTGCGGGAGCTCGGCGGCGCTCCGAAGCTCCCCCTGCTCGTGCTCGGCCCGTCACTCGGCACGTCGACAGCGCTCTGGCAGAGCACGGCGCCCCTGCTCGCCGAGCGCTTCCGGCTGCTGGCCTTGGATCTGCCCGGCCATGGCGAGGCGCCGCCGGCCACCGCGGCGTTCTCGGTCGCCGAGCTGGCCGACGCGGTGGTGCGGGCCGTCGACGATGCGATCGGTCCTTCGGCCGGGCCGTCCGGCGACCGTTCCTACCTGTATGCCGGCGTCTCCCTCGGCGGCGCAACCGGGCTCGAGCTGATGCTGCGGCACGGCGGCCGCGTGCGCGCCGCAGCCATCGTCGCCTCGGGCGCCCAGCTCGGCGAACCGGAGGGCTGGCGCGAACGGGCGGCGAAGGTGCGGGCCGAGAGTACGTCGAGCATCATCGTGGCCTCTGCCGCACGGTGGTTCGCGCCTACATCGATGGCCGAGCATCCCCGTCTCACCGGCCGGTTGCTGCACGACCTGCAGAACGCCGACGACGAGTCGTACGCCCTCTGCTGCGAGGCGCTCGCTGAGTACGACGTGCGCGACGGGCTCGGTGCCGTCACCCCGCCGGTTCTCGCGCTCTGGGGCCGGCTCGACGTCGTCGCGCCCGAGGCGAAGGCCGCCGAGATCGCCGCGGGTGTCGCCGACGGCCGGGCAGCGGTGATCGAGGGCGCCGCGCATCTGCCGCCCGCCGAGCAGCCCGCCGCCACCGCGGCCGCCCTGATCGACTTCTTCGAGCACAACAGTGAGGGAACCACGCCATGACCCGAGAAGGGACTGACGGTCTCAGCGACGCGGAGCGCTACGAGCAGGGCATGGCCGTGCGCCGTACGGTGCTCTCAGACGCGCACGTCGACCGTGCCACCGCGGCGACCACGCCGCTGACCGCCGACTGGCAGAACTTCATCACCCGTGTCGCCTGGGGCGACGTCTGGTCGCGCCCCGGTCTCGACCGGCGTTCGCGCTCGATCGCGGTGCTCAGCTCGCTGATCGCGCACGGTCACCAGGAGGAGCTCGCGATGCACCTGCGGGCCGCGCTCCGCAACGGGCTGACCGTCGAGGAGATCGGCGAGGTCATCCTGCAGTCGGCCATCTACTCGGGTGTGCCGGCGGCGAACACCGCCTTCCGCATCGCGAGCAGCGTGTTCGGCGAGCAGGCCGCCGACGCGCCGGGGGAGACCGCGTGATCGACAAGACCGTCGCCGGCGTTCCGGATGCCGTGGTCGGCATCCGCGACGGCTCCACCATCATGATCGGCGGGTTCGGCCGGGCCGGCCAACCTGTCGAGCTCATCGATGCCCTCATCGAGCAGGGCGCGACCGACCTCACGATCGTGAGCAACAACGCCGGCAACGGCGACCGTGGCCTCGCCGCGCTGCTCGCCGCCGGTCGCGTGCGACGGATGGTCTGCTCGTTCCCCCGCCAGCACGACTCGTGGGTCTTCGACGGTCTCTATCGCGCCGGCCGCATCGAACTCGAGATCGTGCCGCAGGGCAACCTCGCGGAGCGCATCCGGGCCGCCGGAGCGGGCATCGGGGCCTTCTTCAGCCCGACAGGGGTCGGCACCGAACTCGCCGCAGGCAAAGAGGAGCGCGTCATCGACGGTCGCCGGTACGTGCTCGAATACCCGATCCGGGCAGACGTCGCCCTCATCTCCGCCTACCGCGGCGACCGCTGGGGCAATCTCGTCTACCGCGAGACCGCCCGCAACTTCGGGCCGGTGATGGCCTCGGCCGCGGTGACGACGGTCGTGCAGGTCGACGAGGTCGTCGAACTCGGGTCGCTCGATCCGGAGTGCGTCGTGACGCCGGGCATCTTCGTCGACCGTGTGGTCGCCGTGACCCCCCGCCGCTGGGTTCGGGATGGCGCATTCGTCGGCGGGGTCGACATCGACGGCGAACCCCTGGCGGTGACCTCGTGACCGGCCTCGGGCGGGCAGAACTCGCCCAGCGCATCGCCCGCGACATCCCCGAGGGCTCCTACGTGAACCTCGGCATCGGGGCGCCGACGCTCGTCGCGAACCACCTGCCCGCGGGCCTCGAGATCATTCTGCACACCGAGAACGGGTTGCTCGGCATGGGCCCCGCTCCCGAGCCGGGGTTGGTCGACCCGGACCTGATCAACGCGGGTAAGCAGCCGGTCACGGCGCTGCCCGGTGCCGCGTACTTCCATCACGCGGATTCGTTCGGGATGATGCGGGGCGGGCACCTCGACGTGTGCGTGCTCGGGGCGTTCCAGGTGTCGAGCTCCGGTGATCTCGCGAACTGGTCAACCGGGGCGCCGGGCGCCATCCCGGCGGTGGGCGGCGCGATGGATCTCGCCAGCGGCGCGAAGAACGTCTGGGTGATGACCGATCTGCTGACCCGCGACGGCGCCTCCAAACTCGTCGCCGAGTGCAGCTACCCGCTGACGGGCGTCGGATGTGTGTCCCGCGTCTACACCGACCGCGCCATCTTCGACGTCACACCCGACGGCTTCCGCGTGCGGGAGCTCTTCGGCGACACCACCCTCGGTGAGCTCGAGCGCCTCACTGCCCTCGACCTGACCTGACTGACCCTGGAAGGCTGACATGACCGCGAGCTTTGTGTACGACGCCGTGCGCACCCCCTTCGGCCGCGCAGGCGGTGCCCTCTCGGGCGTGCGGCCGGATGATCTGGCCGCGGTCGTGATGGCCTCGATCGTGGAGCGCACCGGCGTCGACCCCGGCCTCATCGACGACGTGATGTTCGGGGATGCCAACCAGGCGGGGGAGGACAACCGCAACGTGGGCCGGTTCGGTGCGTTGCTGGCGGGCTTTCCGACGAGCGTGACGGGAACCACGATCAACCGGCTGTGTGCGTCGTCGCTCGATGCGGTCATCCAGGGGTCCCGGGCGATCGAGTCGGGCGACGCGCGCCTGATCCTCACTGGCGGAGTGGAATCGATGAGCCGCGCGCCGTACGTCGTCGAGAAGTCGCCGAAGCCGTGGCCCGCGACCGGCAACCAGACGCTCTGGAACACGTCGATCGGGTGGCGCATGACCAATCCCGCCCTGCCCGCGGAGTGGACCATCAGCAACGGCGAATCGGCCGAGCACATCGCCCGCACCTGTCGCATCGACCGCGAGGCGCAGGACGCGTTCGCGGTCCGCTCGCACCGGCTCGCGGCGGAGGCGTGGGCGTCCGGGGTGTTCGCCGGGGAGATCGTGCAGGTGCCCGGCGCGCCGCTGGCGCGCGACGAGGGTATCCGCGACGGCAGCACGATCGAGAAGCTGGCAGCGCTGAGGCCGCTGTTCGCAGCCGACGGCAGTGTCACGGCGGGCAACTCCTCCTCGATCAACGACGGCGCCTCTGCGGTGCTCGTCGCCGCCGAGGGGGCGCTCGACGGTGAACCATTGGCGCGGATCGCGGGTCGTGCGATGCACGGCGTCGACCCGCAGGACTTCCCGATCGCTCCGATCGAGGCCGCGAACAAGGCGCTCACCCGCGCCGGCCGCACCTGGGCCGATGTCGATGTCGTCGAGCTGAACGAGGCGTTCGCGTCCCAGTCTCTCGCCTGCCTCGCCGGCTGGCCCGACCTCGACCCCGCAAAGCTGAACCCGCACGGCGGTGCGTTGGCCATCGGGCATCCCCTCGGCGCCTCGGGTGGCCGGATCGTGGCCCGCGCCGCCCACGACCTCGCCCGCCGCGGCAGCGGTGTGGCCGTCGTCGCGATCTGCATCGGTGTCGGCCAGGGTCTCGCCCTCGTCCTCGAACGCTGACCCGGCCCGGCCCCCGCCCCAGCCCGGCGCCTCCGAAGACCCGGATCAGACGGCGCTCACGACGCTGCCGCCTCGGCGAGCGACGCGTCGAGGTCGACCGTGAAGGCGGCACCGGTCTTCGACCGCACCTCGTCGACACTCACTCCCGGTGCGACAGCACGCAGCACGGCCGCCCCGCCGTCGATGTCGAAGACCGCGAGGTCGCTGATGATGCGATCGACCACACCCGCTCCGGTCAGCGGCAGGTCGCACTCGGCGACGATCTTCGGGCTGCCGTCTTTGGAGACGTGGTCGGTGATGACGACGACGCGCGGCGTGCCGGCGACGAGGTCCATCGCGCCGCCCATGCCCTTCACGAGCTTGCCGGGGATGGTCCAGTTGGCCAGGTCGCCGTTGCCCGCGACCTGCAGCGCCCCGAGAATGGCGATCGCGACATGGCCGCCCCGGATCATCCCGAAGCTCGTGGCCGAGTCGAAGTAGCTGCCACCCGGAAGCAGGGTGACCGTCTGCTTGCCCGCGTTGATGAGGTCGGCGTCTTCGTCGCCTTCGAAGGGGAAGGGGCCCATGCCGAGCAGGCCGTTCTCGCTCTGCAGGGTGACGCGCACCCCGTCGGGCAGGTGGTTGGCGACCAGGGTCGGGATGCCGATACCGAGGTTCACGTATTCGCCGTCGCGGAGCTCGGCGGCGGCGATCGCGGCCATCTCGTCGCGGGTCCAGGGCATGGTGCTCTCCTTCTCGTCAGGTGACCGCGGTGGGCGGCGTGCTGTCGGCGACTGCGGGTCGCGGCCGGGTGGTGCGCTGCTCGATGGCCTTCTCGCGGGGGGTCGACACGACGAGGCGCTGCACGAAGATGCCCGGCGTGACGATGGCGTTCGGGTCGAGGTAGCCGTCGACGACCTGTTCGACTTCGGCGATCGTGAGCCGACCGGCCGTGGCCACGAGCGGGTTGAAGTTGCGTGCGGTGTGCCGGTAGAGCAGATTGCCTTCCGTGTCGCCCCGCCAGGCGTGCACGAGGGCGACGTCGGCCACGATGCCGCGTTCGAGCACGAAGGTCTCTCCGTCGAACTCGGCGAGCTGCTTGCCCTCGGCGACCGGGGTGCCGACGCCCGTCTTCGTGTAGAAGCCGGCGATGCCCGCACCTCCTGCGCGCAGGCGTTCGGCGAGTGTGCCCTGGGGTGCGAACTCGACGTCGAGCTCGCCGCTCAGGTACTGCTGGGCGAACAGCCTGTTCTCGCCCACATACGAAGCGATCACCTTGGCCACCTGGTGGTTCTCGAGCAGGATGCCGAGGCCCTGGCCGTCGACGCCCATGTTGTTCGAGACGATCGTGAGATCGCGGGCGCCGGTCTCGCGGAGAGCCTCGATCAGGTCGGTCGGGTTGCCCGAGAGGCCGAAGCCACCGACCGCGACGGTGGCGCCGTCGTGCACGGTGTCGGCCATCGCTTCTGCGATGCGCGAGTACAGCTTCGACATGGGCGCTCCTTCGGGCCGATCTGTGTCCACGTGGTGATCCATGCACGGCGTGACTCCGACGCTAGGAGCGGTGGTCCGCGCTGTCAAAGCCCGCTAAGCACATACATGGCAACTGACTCGCACTCTGGATGCGCGACGCGCGTATGCTCACGATATGGACAAGTCAGGTCACCTCGATGGCTGACCCGGTGCGCGGAGCCCAGCTCGTCTCGCGGGTGGGCCGCATCCTGCGAGCCGTCTCCGAGCATCCGGAGGGCCTCACTGCCGCAGCGGCCGCCCACGCCACCGGGTTCACCCGGCCCACCACGTACCGCCTGCTCGCCTCCCTCGCCGCAGAGGGCTTCGTCGACCACGACACCGCACGGGGCCGCTGGTTCCTCGGGCCCGAACTGTACCTGCTCGGCTCGTTGGCGGCCGATCGCTACGACATCACGGAGGCGGCGCGCGAGAGCGTTCGGCTGATCGCGCAGCAGACGGGCGAGAGCGCCTTCTTCTCGGCGCGGCGGGGGTCGGAGACCGTCTGCCTGCTGCGCGAAGAGGGCAGCTTTCCCGTTCGCTCGTTCGTGCTCTTCGAGGGGGTGCGGTTTCCGCTCGGGGTGGCATCGGCCGGGCTGGCCATGCTGTCGTTCCTGCCTGGGGCCGAGGTCGACGACTACCTCGCCGGGGCGGCGCTCACCGAACGATGGGGCCCGCGGCACAGTGCGCCCGAGATCCGCGATCGCATCCGCGCGACGCGGGAGACGGGCTACGCGGTGAATCCGGCCCTGATCCTCGAGGGCAGCTGGGGCATGGCTGCCGCGGTCTTCGATGCGTCGGGTCGACCCGCCTGGGCGCTCTCGATCACCGGGATCGAGTCGCGGTTCCGACCCGAGCGCCAGCCCGAACTGGGCCGGCTGCTGCTCGACCAGGCGCACGAGGTGGGGCGGCGACTCGCCGAACGGTGAGCCTCATCAGTGCACATCGAACCAACTTATGTGCGTATCAGACATAAGCGTGCTACGGTCGTCACTGACCCACCCCCCTGCAGAAATGAGCGACGATGCTTCTCGAACGCGACCTCATCCAGTCCGTCGGATTCCGCAATGTGCGGGAGGGCGACCGGGTGACCGGCTTTCAGTTCCGGCTCCGGATGCCGTCGTACCGCGGCATGGCGGCGTCGTTGATCGACGGGGTGGCGGTGCTGGTCGGTGACCTCGTCGACGTTCCCGCCGACGTACCGCTCTGGACCCTGGGGGGCCAGACCCTCACTCTCGACGGCCTGTGGCAGAGCGAGGGCCTGCGCTGGCAACTCGAAGACGCCGCCGTCGTGACGGTGCCGTTCGAGGGCGGTCTGCCGCAGGGCGTGCACGAGGTCTCGATCGAGCTGCGGTTGCGCATGTCGTACGTGCCGGAGGAGCACCAGCCCTCGGTCTACCGGGTGTCGAAGCACGTCACGCTGACGCCGGAGGGTGGCGCGGGTACCTTCCAGTACGGCGTCTCGCTCTACAGCTTCATGGGGGACTTCGGAACGGTGCTCGACCTCGAGACGGCGCTGGCCGCCGTCGCCGACGTGGGTGCGACGGGTGTCGAGATCCTCGGCGAGGGGCACGTGGCGAACTACCCGGAGCCCAGCACCGCCTGGCGCGACGAATGGTTCCGCCTGCTGGAGAAGTACAGCCTCCAGCCCACCAACTACGGCTCGTGGATCGACACCCGTCTGCACTCGAGCGGGCCGCACGCCCGCCCGATGACCGCCGAGGAGGGCGCCGCCACTCTGCAGCGTGACCTGCGGCTCGCCAAAGATCTCGGCTTCCGCTTCGTGCGTCCGAAGATCGGCGTCGTGTCGGGCGACCTCGTTCCCGACCCCATCTGGACGGAGTCCGTCGAGCGCTCGCTCGACCTCGCACACGAGCTCGATGTGATCATCTGCCCCGAGATCCATTCGCCGACACCCATCCACCACCCTGTCGTCGACGACTACATCGACCTCATCCGCCGCACCGGCACGAAGCACTTCGGCCTGCTCATCGACACGGGCATCTTCCAGGACCGGCCCATCCCGCTCGGCCCGGGCGAGACCCGCGAGACGCGGCCCGCGTTCCTCGACGGCATCGGCGTCGACCCTGCCGACTTCGCCGACGTGGCGGAGTACGTGGTCTTCGTGCAGGCGAAGTTCCACGACATCGACGAGAACCTCGACGACAAGCAGATTCCGTGGCGACCCGTTCTGCAGGCGCTGAAGAACGCCGGCTACACCGGCTACCTGTCGAGCGAGTACGAGGGTGTGCGCGAGCCCTGGCGCTCGATCGAGCAGGTGCGCCGCCAGCACTCCCTCATCCGCAGCATCACCGACACGCTCGACTGAGCCCGATCCACACCAGGAGAACGATCATGCCCAACGGACTCATCGACGACGCCAGCCTGCGAACGCACCCGGAGGGGTTCGCCCTCTTGCTCACCATTCCCTGGTACCGGAGCCTGTGGCTGTCGTCGGTCTCCACGCTGAAGGTCAGCCTCGACGGTCGGGAGATTCCCGAGAGCGACCTGGTCTTCGAGCTCGAGGGCTCCCGGTACACCGTCTCTGAGCTCTCCGCCCAGAGCGAGGTGCTCTGGTACCTGCAGCAGCACCCGCTGCTCATCGTTCACGACGAGCAGCCCCTCGCCGTCGGCGAGCACCACGAGGTCACCGTCTTCGGCGAACTGCGCCTGCCCTACATGCAGATCGCGCCGGGCGCAGACGGCGGGCCGGGGATGTACGTGCCGAACGTCGTGCGGCAGACCCTCGAGCTCGAGGTGCGCGAGTCGGATGCCCCGCATCCCGCTCTCGTGTCGGATGTGACGCCGCCGCCTCCCGCCACCGACGCAGACCCGTTCAAGCTCGGCCTGACGCTCTACTCGGCGAGTGCGGAGTTCCGCGCGGGCTGGTTCGACTTCGAGGGGCTGCTCGACCGCGTGGCGGAGCTCGGCATCGGGCCCGGCGTCGAGATCGTGGCATCTCAGGTACTGCCGACCTACCCGGCGGTCTCCGACGATTTCGTGCGCACCTGGCGGGCAGCGTTCGACAAGCACGGATTCGACGAGAGCTCCTTCGGCGCCAACCTCGACATGGGCCGCCGCCGCGACCGCGACATGACTCCCGACGAGGAGTTCGAGTTCAGCGAGACGCTCTTCAGGGGAGCGAAGCGGCTCGGGTTCCCGCTGGTGCGCATCCAGAGCGCGAAGCCCCAGCTGCTTCGCCGCCTGCTGCCCATCGCCGAGGAGCTCGACCTGAAACTCGCCTACGAGATCCACGCGCCGATGGGGCCGAACGCCCCCGAGATCCTGAAGGTGCGGGAGGTCTACGCCGAACTCGACTCGCCCCTGCTCGGTTTCGTGGCCGACTTCTCGGCCACCATGCACAGCATGTCCCCGACGCTCCTGCGTGCCGTCGAACGGGCGGGCCTCGATGCCCAGGCTCTCGACAGGCTGCAGGCCATCTGGGCCACGGATGCACCGATGCGCGACCGCCAGCAGGAGTTCATCGGCTATCTGCAGGGCCGCGACTTCGACCCCGGTCGGCTCGGCTCGTTCGCGCACCTGGCGTTCAACATGCACGGCCACGTCGCCCCGGCGGAGTGGTCGGACATCATGCCGCAGATCATGCACGTGCATGCGAAGTTCTACGACATCGACGAGAACGGTGACGAGCCGGCGATCGACTACCCCGAACTCGTGCGCGTCTTCGTCGAGGGCGGCTACCGCGGCTACTGGTCGAGCGAGTGGGAGGGGCACGCCTTCGCCGAGATCGGCGAGGTCGATCCGCTGCTGCTGGTTCGGCGCCAGCACGACCTCATCCGCCGCACGATGCGCTCCCTCCAGCCGGCCTAGATCGGCGGTCGGCCGGGTTCACTCGCCGTGGTGCGCGCCCTGCTCGACGATGCGGCCGGCCTCGAGGAACAGCGCGCGCATCCAGGTGTGCTCGGGGTCGCTGCTGTGGGCCGGATGCCACCACAGGGCGTTGACGAGGGGCGTCGCCTCGAACGGCAGTGCCACGGCGCGCACCCCGCCCGATCTCAGCACGAGCGGGGCCAGCGCGGACTGGATCAGCCCGATGCGGTTCGTGCCCGCAATGAAGTGGGGCATCGAGAGAAAGCTCTCGACGACCACGGCGATGGTCGGCTCCACCCCGAGCTGCTGTACCTGTCGGGCGGCGGAGGTGTAGGCGGAGCGCGACTGGAAGGTCATGACCCAGGGCGAGGAGTCCATGTCGGTCATGGTCAGCACGTCGCCGACCTGCTCGTTCGCGTCGGCGACGATCGCCGTCCAGCTGTCGTGCCAGAGATCGGCGAACGGCAGGTCGGTGAGGTGACCGTGCGGGATGACCATCCCGTCGACGGCCCGCAGCCGGTTCGAGGCGTCTTCGACGATCGTCGGGTTGTGCAGCATGAACCGGAACCGCACGCCGGGGGCGCGCTCGGCGGCCAGTTCGGAGACCACCTTGCCGATGGTGACGAAACCGTAGTCCGAACCGTAGATCGAGAACTCGCGCACCGACTCCGTCGGCGCCCACGTGGCCTGGCTCTCGAACACGCGCCGTGCCGACTCGAGGGTGGTCGACGTGTGTTCGATCAGCCGGAGGGCGAGCGGGGTCAGCTCGTATGCGTTGCCCCGCCGGGCGAGGATGGGGTCGTTGAAGTGCAGGCGCAGGCGGGAGAGCGACGCGCTGAGAGCGGGCTGGCTGAGGTGCAGGCGCTCGGCGGCCCGGGTGACGCTCCGCTCGGTGAGCAGCGCGTCGAGCGAGACCAGGAGGTTCAGGTCGAGGCGGGAGAGAGGGGAGGCATCAGGCACGTCGTCGTGGCCTTTCGGGCGGAGAAGGTGACAGCACTCTATCAATGCCGGTGATGTGTGACCGAGCTCACATCTGCCTCTCAGATGCACCGGCGGCCCGTGAGGGGTTATGTCGGCTATAGCGAAGACTTATGTGCAATTCCGACACATCCCTGTGATACTGAGGCGATAGCCCGGTTGTACCACGATCGTGCACCCGACAACGAAGTCAGAAAGGCTCCCTCATGACACAGCACCGTCGCTCTCATGCACAACGGATCGGCTTGTTCGCCGCCCCTCTCGCCATCGGCGCCCTTGTTCTCTCCGGCTGCTCAGGCAACTCCGGATCCAGCACCAGCGACTCCCAGTCGTTCTCCCTCTCCTACGCCGTCTCGACCGGGGTCGAAAGCCCCTTCGAGACACTCGCCAAGGCCTACATGGCCGCCACCCCCGGTGTGACCATCACCCTCAACGCCGTGCCGAACGACTCGTTCAGCCAGACCACGAGCACCCAGTTCCAGGCCGGCAACGGGTCGGATGTCATCGAGAGCCAGCCCGGCAGCGGCGCCGGCCAGGGCATCATCACCCTCGCGAAGGCCGGATTCCTCGAGCCGCTCGACGACAGCGCGACCGCCCTCATCCCGAGCGGCAACGAGAACCTGTTCCAGATCGACGGCAAGACCTACGGCCAGGCCCTCAGCATCTCGTTCGTCGGCAACATCCTGAACCAGACCGCTGCCACGGCAGCGGGAATCACCAGCTTCCCGACGGATTTCGACGGCGTTCTGGCCGACTGCAAGACCGTCGCAGCGAGCGGCGGCAAGTCGATGTTCGTGCTCGCCGGCGCGGCGGGCCCCAACACGGGCGCCCTCGCCTCGTCGATCGCCGCGACCCGGGTGTACGCCGAAGACCCGAAGTGGAACGATGAGCGCACCGCCGGCACGACGACCTTCGCCGGCACGCAGGGCTGGAAGGACAGCCTGCAGGCCATCGTCGACATGAAAGACGCCGGATGCTTCCAGGGCGGCGCTGAGGGCGCAGGCTTCGACGCGATCACGAACGGCATCACCACCGGAACCTCGCTGACCATGTTCGGTCCGAGCGGTGCGGCCGCCGACCTCGCTCGCGCGGCGGCAGGCAACACCTACGTGGTCGAGGCCTTCCCGCCGGCGACGTCGAGCGACAAGGCCTTCGGCCTGGCGAGCGCGAACTACTCGCTGTCGCTGAACGCGGCCTCGAAGAGCAAGGACGCCGCCAAGAAGTTCCTCGAGTGGATGGCGCAGCCTGCACAGTCCAAGCAGTTCGCCGACGCCCAGGGCTCCCTCCCGGTGACCGGTCTCGACGACCTCGATCTCACGGGAACCAACTACGAACCCGTGGCCGACATCTTCAAGAACGACGCCTACGTCGCCTTCCCGAACACGGGCTGGCCGAACTCGTCGGTCTACGACGCCCTCGGCACCGGCGTTCAGGGCCTGCTCACCGGCCAGACCACCGTCGACGGAGTGCTCGCGTCGATGGACACCGCCTGGGACCAGTAGGCGCGACCACGCCGCGCACGTTCGACCGACCGATGGGTAAGCAATGACTGCAACGATGCACTCAGACACCAAGACGACGAAGCCAGCGCGGGCGCACCGCGGTGCGCCGGGCCCGGAAGGACTGAGCCGGGCCCGGCGCGCTCGGGGGGTCGTGGGTTTCGGCCACTGGTGGTGGGCCCTCCCCGGAGTGCTCGTCGTTCTCGCCATCCACTACGTCGCCACCGGCGTCGGCGGCTTCTTCGCCTTCACCGACTGGACGGGCATCGGCTCGTTCCAGTTGGTGGGGCTGGAGAACTTCCAGAAGATCCTCGCCGACCCGACGAAGGTGCTGGCGCTCGGCAACACGCTGCTGCTGGCCTTCGGGTCGGTCGTGATCGTCAACATCATCGGGCTCGCCATCGCCCTGGCACTGAACCGCACGCTCAAGACCCGCTACGTGCTGCGGGTGCTGTTCTTCATGCCGGTGGTGCTCAGCCCACTCGCGGTCTCGTACATCTGGAAGTTCATCTTCGACTACAACGGGCCGATCAACGCCATTCTGAAGTCGGTCGGTCTCGAGTCGTGGCAGAAGACCTGGCTGGGCGACCCCTCGTTCGCGATCTGGGCGGTTCTGATCGTCATCGTCTGGCAGCAGACGGGTTTCGCGATGGTCATCTACCTGGCCGGGCTCGCGGGTGTGCCGGTGGAGGTCGAAGAGGCCGCCGCCATCGACGGCACCACTCTCTGGCAGCGGTTCCGGCACGTCACGCTGCCGGCCATCCGCCCGGCCGTCGCGATCAGCACCACGCTCGGCATCGTCAACGGCCTACGGGTGTTCGACCAGATCATGGCGCTCACCAACGGCGGGCCGGCCGGTGCCACGGAGACGCTGGCCACGCAGGTCTACAAGCAGGCGTTCTCGTTGGCCAACTTCGGCTACGGCGCCGCCCTCGCCCTCATCCTCTCGGCGATCATCCTCGTCTTCGCCGTCATCCAGCAGCGCGTCACGCGCGGAACGGAGAGCTGACATGTTCCGGTACACCTCGGGCAGCCTCCTGCGGGAGATCGGCGTCTGGATCCTGGCGATCGTCTTCCTGCTCCCCTTCTACTTTCTGATCACCATGGCGCTGAAGCCCGACGCCGAGGTCTACACCTCGTCGCCCCTCGCACTGCCGGCGAACCCCACCCTGAACAACTTCAGCTCGCTGCTCTCGGCGTCGGGCCAGTCGAACATTCTGCTCGGGCTCATGAACAGTGTGATCATCACCGCCGGCAGCATCGTCGGGCTCATCATCCTCGGTTCTCTCACCGGCTACGTGATCGCCCGCAGCACGAGGCGGTGGGGCAGGCTCGCCTACTACCTCTTTCTGATCGCGATCGTTCTGCCGGCCCAGCTGGGTGCCGTGCCGCTCTACATCGGGGCCCGCACCGTGGGCCTCACCGGCTCGGTCTGGGGCATGATCTTCCTCTACACCGGCATGCTGCTCCCGCTCGCGATCTTCCTCTATGCCGGGTTCCTCCGGGGCCTCGGCACGGAGTACGAGGAGGCCGCGGCCATCGACGGCGCCAGCCGCGGGCAGATCTTCTTCCGCGTCGTGTTCCCCCTGCTGGCCCCGGCCACCGGAACGGTCGCCATCCTCTGCGGCCTGATCGTCTGGAACGACTTCTTCACCGCGCTGATCTTCCTCGGCGGCTCGGCGAACCAGACGCTCCCGGTGTCGATGTACTACTTCATCGGGTCGCTGGTCTCGAAGTGGAACGTCATCTTCGCCATCGTGATCGTCTCGATGATCCCGATCCTCGCCTTCTACCTGTTCGCCCAGAAGCGCTTCATCCAGGGCTTCGCCGGCGGCCTCAAGGGCTGAGCGGGATGACCGGCAACCGCGAGGCGTTCGAGACCTTCTGCGACCTGTTCTACTCGCAGAAGCGTGTGCGGGAGGCGTTCGACTTCCTGGTCTCGCCCGACTACATCCAGCACAACCCCGGCCTGCCCGACGGGCCGGGACCGGCCATCGAGGGCCTCACGCCCAAGTTCGACGGATCGCCCGACTCCCGCTTCGACATCCAGCGCACCATCGTCGAGGGCGACCTCGCCATGGTGCACGTCAGGGCCTCCGGCCCGGGTCGCCCCGACACCGCCGTGGCCGACCTCTACCGCTTCGAAGACGGCCGCATCGTCGAGCACTGGGATGTTCTGCAGCAGGTGCCCGAGGCGTCTGTCAGCCGGCATCCGATGTTCTGACCACCGACTTTTGCTCTGCCTCACCAGCACCACCCATCACTAGGAGACACCCGTGTACCAACTCGCCCCGAACATCGAACTGCTCTTCACCGAAGTGCCCGAGTACCACGACCGTGTGCGGGCGGCTGCGGCTGCCGGGTTCACCGCGGTCGAGATGTGGGGCCCGACCGGCATCGATGCGCCCACGAAGCCGAAAGATGTGCCTGCGCTGAAGGCGGCGCTCGAGGAGACCGGCCTGCAGCTCACCGCTCAGCTCTCCGAGCCGCGCACGCAGTTCATGATCCCGCCGTTCGACGACAGCCCGTTCTTCGCCCATCTCGACGAGGGCGTCGCCATCGCCCAGCAGCTCGGCTGCCCGCGGCTCGTGGTGGGCAGTGGCACCGGCTTCGGTGGCAGCAAGCGTCAGGTGCAGCTCGACAAGCTGATCGACATCTACACCCGCGCCACCGCGCAGATCGAGGGTTCGGGCATCACGCTCGTGCTCGAAGCGGTGAATGTGCGGGTCGATCATCCCGGTTCCCTGCTCGACCGCACCGCCGAGTCGGCCTACGTCGCCCGGGGTGTCGACTCGCCCTTCTTCGGCATTCTGTACGATCTCTACCACTCGACCGTCGAAGGCGAAGACGTCGCCGCCGAACTCGCTGGGGCGGGTGACACCGTGAAGTACGTGCAGATCGCGGATGCGCCCGGCCGTGGCGAGCCGGGCTCCGGCGCGATTGACTGGCCCGCACGCCTCGGTGACCTGAGGGCGTCGGGGTATGACGGCCCCATCGGCCTCGAGTACTACCCCACCCAGGAGAGCGTCGCCTCGACGGCGTTCATCACCCGGGCGGTCGAGAACGCATGACCGGCCGCTTTCCCGGCCTCGTCGACGTCGCCATTGTCGGCAGCGGGCCGACGGGTGCCGCCTACGCCCGGATTCTCAGCGAGAGCGCACCGGGCGCGACCATCGCCATGTTCGAAGCCGGCCCCGTCGTCTCCGACCCGCCCGGCGCGCACGTGAAGAACATCGCAGACCTCGAACAGCGCGGCAGGGCGCAGCGTGCATCGCAGGGTCCGAGCTCATCGGCGGAGACGGTCACCTCTCCCGGCGCCGTGAAGGCGGGCCAGCGCAGCGGTCGACCCGGCACCCACCTGCTCGAACGCGGCTACCAGGCCGAGGGCGAAGACGGCCTGCCGGTCGCGGCGATGTCGACCAACGTCGGCGGCATGGCCTCGCACTGGACGGGTGCCTGCCCGCGGCCGCGCGGCTCCGAGCGCATCACCTTCCTGCCCGACCTCGACGACCTGTTCGACGAGGCGGAGCGGCTGCTGGGCGTCACCACCGATGCGTTCGACGGCTCGCCGTTCGCCGAGATCGTGCGCAGTCGGCTGGCCGCCGTCGTCGACGAGGGCCGCCAGCCGGAGGACCGGGTGCAGCGGATGCCGCTGGCCGTGCACCGCCGCGACGACGGCAACCTGGTGTGGTCGGGTTCCGACGTGGTGCTCGGCCGCGCCAGCACGGAGAACCCGCACTTCTCGCTCTTTCCCGAAGCTCTCGTGACGCGCATCCTGCTCGACGACGGCCGGGCAGCCGGTGTCTCCGTGCGCGACCTGCAGACGGGCGACACCGTCGACATCGCGGCACGGTTCGTCGTCGTCGCGGGGGACGCGATCCGCAGCCCGCAGCTGCTCTGGGCCTCCGGCATCCGGCCGGAGGCGCTCGGCCGCTGGCTGAACGACCAGGCCCAGATCGTCTTCGCGACGCGGCTGCGCGATGTGGCTGCTGCGGGGCAGGGGGTCGAGGCCGCGGGCAATTCGACGGGGCTCGGCGAGTACAGCGGCGTCACCTGGGTGCCCTTCACCGACGAGCAACCCTTCCACGGGCAGGTGATGCAGCTCGACGCATCTCCGGTGCCGCTGGCCGAAGACGATCCGGTCACTCCGGGTTCGATCGTCGGGCTCGGCTTGTTCTGCGCCAAAGACCTGCAGGCCAGCGACAGGGTCGAGTTCAGCGGCGACGACGTCGATGCCTACGGGATGCCCGTGCCGAGCATCCGGTACACCCTCACCGACAGGGACCGTGAGGTCTTCGCGCGCGCCGCCGAACGCATCCTCGTGCTCGGGCGGGCCGTGGGCGACCCTCTCGACGAGCGCTCGTTCCGCATGCCGCTGGGGTCGTCGCTGCACTATCAGGGCACCACGCGGATGGGCGTCGACGACGACGGTGAGAGCGTCTGCGACACGAACAGCGAGGTCTGGGGAGCGGCGGGGGTGCACGTCGCCGGCAACGGCGTGATCCCGACGTCGACGGCGTGCAACCCGACCCTCACCAGCGTCGCCCTGGCCGTGCGGGGAGCCCGGCACATCGCGGCCCAGCTGGCTGGATGACTTATGTCGGTTATCGACAGTAGTGTGTTAGAATTCAGAAGAAGACGCGGATCGGCCTCGGCCGCAGCGTCACGAACAAGGAGGTTCTCGTGATCCCGGATCGCATCATCGAACAGGGAACGCTGACTTCGAACGGATCGCGAAGCTCCGTCGAGGTGCGCATCCCGTGGTACCGGGCGCTGCCCGGCTCGTGCATCGCCGGGGCGACGCTCTCGATCGACGGCATTCCGGCCGATCCCGGGTCGGTGCGCTGGGGGATGAACGGCAAGGAGTTCACCTTCGACGAACTGCGCGACAACACCGACGAATGGTGGTTCCCGCTCGACTCCGCGGTTCTCTCGGGCGACGTTCCGGCCGCCGCTGACGGCAGCGAGCACACGGTCGACGTCGACCTCACGCTCTACATCCCCTACATCGTCATCTCCGAGAACGAAGTGCTGCACATCGAAGAGCACGACACCAAGACCATGAAGGCAGTGAACGCATGACCGAGACGCTCGGCACCCCGATCCAGGGTGTCACCCTCTACAGCTTCACCCGGGCCTCGCACCAGCGCGAATACGATCTCGAGGCGCTCATCCGCAAGGTCGCGGCCGACGGCTATGGGCCGGGCCTGGAGATCATCGGGTTCTCCAGCTTCCGTGGCTTTCCTGCCATCGACGACTCGTTCGCCGGCTGGTTCAAAGATCTGGTCGCCGAGGTTGGGCTCACCCAGACCTCGCTGGCGGTGAACGCCGACATCGGCATCCACCGCGACCGGCTGCTCGACCAGGACGAGCTGATCGAGTACATGCGACTGCAGATCGAGGCCGCGGCGAAGCTCGGCTTCCCTATCGCCCGCGTACAGATCTCGCTGACGCCCGACTCGATGGAACAGCTCGCGCCGATCGCCGAGAAGAACGACGTGACGCTGGCCCTCGAGGTGCACGCCGACCAGTACGCCTCACACCCCCGCATTCTCGCGCTGCGCGATCGCTATGAGAAGGTCGGTTCGCCCCGCCTCGCGTTCACGGCCGACTGGGGCGCGACCGTCACGGGCTTCGCGCCCTCGCTTCTCGAGGCGTACCGCCGCCGCGGGGCATCCGAAGACCTGCTCGCGCAGGTGGTCGACCTCTGGAACGGCTACTACGCAGAAGGCCCGCCGGCGAACCAGCAGGTGCACGGCCAGCGCTTCGGCTCGTTCATCGGCCTCGCGGCCCGGAATGGTCGACCCGAGCTCGGCATCGACTTCGCGATCAACGGCACCGGCCTGTTCGGCCCGGCGCGCGTGGAGGACTGGCTCGAGATCATGCCGTGGGTGCGTCACGTGCACGGCAAGTTCTTCGGCATCGACGAGAACCACGAAGAGCCGTCTGTGCCCGTGCGCGACCTGGTGAAGCTGCTGGTCGAGAACGGGTACTCGGGTGCCATCTCGAGCGAGTACGAGGGCTGGCACTGGAACCACTGGCAGAGCCCGTTCGACATCATCCGTGACGAGCAGGCTGTGCAGCGCTCGGCGGCCTCGAATGCGGGCAGCCGGATGATCACCGACAACGCCGAGGCGAAACGCGTGCTCGCCGCGCACCTGGCCGCACCCGTTCCCCACCTGAACTGAGAGACCCAGACCATGACAGACGACAACGGCATCGCCGGAACCGGCATCAAGCTCGGAATCACCCTCTACTCCCTCACCTCGGAATTCGCGGCCGGGTTGTACACACCCGAGACGCTCATAAAAGCGGCGGCCGACGAGGGTCTCGGCCCGGGCGTCGAGTTCAACATCGCCCAGATGCTGCGTACCTACCCCGACGTCGACGACGAGTTCATCCACCTCTGGCGCGACAGCATGGACCGCTACGGCCTGGAACCCAGCGCCATCGGCACCAACCTCGACATGGGTCGACGCAAAGAGCGCGACATGACGCCCGACGAGGAGCACGACTTTCTCGCCCGGCAGCTGAAGACCGCCCACCAGCTCGGTTTCAAGAAGGTCGTCATCCGCTCGCACGGCAAGGAGCTGCTGCGGAGCCTTCTTCCGCTGGCCGAGAAGTACGACCAGAAGCTCGGCTACGAGATCCACGCGCCGTCGGGCCCGAACGACCCCCAGGTGCTGCAGATGCGGGAGATGTACGACGAGCTGCAGAGCGACCGGCTCGGCTTCACCGCCGACTTCTCGTCGACCATGCACAGCCTCTCGCCGACCCTGCTGCGCACGCTGTCGCAGATGGGGATGCCCGAGAAATACTTCCCGGTGATGGACGAGATCTGGCACGAGCCCACGCCGATGTACGTGCGCAACCAGAAGTTCGAGGACTTCCTCGCGTCGGAGAACTTCGACGGCGCGCGTCTCGGCCCGTTCACCCGGCTCGCGTTCAACATGCATGGGCTGGTACCGCCGGAGGAGTGGCTCGACATCATGCCGCAAATCTTCCACGTGCACGCCAAGTTCTACGACATCGACGCCGAGGGCAACGAGCCCGCCATGGACATCCCCCGCATCGTCGAGCAGTTCGTGAAGGGCGGTTACCAGGGCTACCTCTCGAGCGAGTGGGAGGGCCATGCCTTCTCCGACCTCGGCGAGAGCGACCCGATCGACCTCGTGAAGAAACAGCACGCGCTGATGCGGCGCACCATCGAAGCGACCGCCTCGTCAACCCTTCAGAAAGCCGAGTGAGAACACCATGGCCACCCACAACTCCCTCTTCTCCGAAGCCGACGTGCACCGTCACCCCGAGGGCATCGCGGTCTCGATCCAGCTGCCCTGGTACCGGAGCCTCTGGCTCTCGTGCGTCGACGACGTCGCCGCGACCGTCGACGGCAGGGAGATTCCGCGGGAATCGCTGCGGTTCGAACTGCAGGGCACCTCGTACACGATCGACTCGCTGCCCGACCAGTGGGAGACCCTCTGGTTCGTCGCCGACAAACCGCAGGTGATCATCCCGCTCGACACGGTGCCAGAGGCGGGTGCGGGCATCGACGTCGACCTCGTGCTCACCCTGCGCCTGCTCTACATGCAGATCGCGCCCATGCGCTACGTCGGCAACCGGGTCGAGGTCGAGCGCCAGGTGGTGCTGGCGTGACCCTGCGGGTGGCCATGATCGGCTACGGGTTCATGGGGGCGGCGCACTCCGTCGGCTGGCGCCAGGCGCCGGCCGCCTTCGATCTGCCCTCCGACGTCGACATGGCGGTGATCGTCGGTCGCAACGAGGCCGCGGTGGCCGCTGCGGCGTCGAAGTGGGGCTGGGCGGAGTCGGCCACCGACTGGCGCGCGGTCATCGCCCGTGACGACATCGACATCGTCGACATCGTGACCCCCGGCGACTCGCACGCCGAGATCGCGATCGCGGCTCTCGAAGCCGGCAAGCACGTGCTGTGCGAGAAGCCGCTCGCCAACACCGTCGACGAGGCTGAGGCGATGGATGCCGCAGCCCGCCGGGCCGCGAACCGGGGTGTGCGTTCGATGGTCGGTTTCACCTACCGCCGTGTTCCCGCAGTCACGCTGCTGCGCGATCTCGTCGCCGAGGGTGCTGTCGGTGAGGTACGGCAGGTGCGCGCCGCGTACCGGCAGGACTGGCTCGTCGACGAGAACGAGCCGCTCGCCTGGCGGCTGCAGAAGGAGCACGCCGGTTCGGGCGCCCTCGGCGACATCGGCGCGCACATCATCGACATGACCCAGTTCGTCACCGGCCTGGCCGTCGAGACGGTCTCGGGCGTCGTCGACACGATCGTGAAGCAGCGACCTCTGCTCGACGCCGGTGCCGCTTCGTCGGGGCTCTCCGGCCATGCCGGGTCGGGCGTCGGCGAAGTGACGGTCGACGACGTGGCGATCTTCACGGGCCGGCTCTCCGGCGGCGCGCTCGTGGCCTTCGAGGCGACGCGCTTCGCGACAGGGCGCAAGAACCAGCTCACCATCGAGGTCTCGGGGGACCGCGGGGCGCTCGCCTTCGACCTCGAAGACCTCAACAGCCTGCAGTTCTACGATCGGACGGCTGCGGATGATCGGCAGGGCTTCACGCGCATCCTGGTCACCGAGCCTGTGCACCCGTATGTCTCGGGGTGGTGGCCCGCGGGTCACCTCCTCGGCTACGAGCACGGCTTCTCGCACCAGGCGAAGGACTTCGTCGAGGCCATCGCCCACGGCGTCGACCCCACCCCGAGCTTCGCCGACGGACTGCACGTGCAGCGCGTGCTCGAGGCTGTCGAACGAAGTTCTGAGCACGAATCGGCGTGGGTGGCCGTGGCTGCCCACGAACCCGCCCTTCTGACGTAGGAGAATCGCATCATGGCACGACCTGTCACCCTGTTCACCGGCCAGTGGGCCGACCTGCCCTTCGAAGAAGTGGCCCGGCTCGCGGGCGAGTGGGGCTACGACGGCCTCGAGATCGCCTGCTGGGGCGACCACCTCGACCCCTGGCGGTGGGATGACGCCGCCTACGTGCAGGGCAAGCTCGACGTGCTCGCCCGGAACAATCTGCAGGTGTTCACCATCTCGAACCACCTCAAGGGCCAGGTCGTCTGCGACGACCCCATCGACCAGCGCCACCGCGACATCGTGTCGGACCGGGTCTGGGGCGACGGCGACCCGGAGGGTGTGCGCCAGCGCGCGGCAGAGGAGCTGAAGAACACGGCCCGCCTCGCCGCGGCCCTCGGCGTGAAGACGGTCACCGGCTTCACCGGCTCGTCGATCTGGAAGTACGTCGCCATGTTCCCGCCCGTCACCGAAGCGATGGTCGACGCCGGCTACCAGGACTTCGCCGACCGCTGGAACCCGATCCTCGACGTGTTCGACGAGGTCGGCGTTCGGTTCGCGCACGAGGTGCACCCCTCGGAGATCGCCTACGACTACTGGACCACCGTGCGCACCCTCGAAGCGATCGGCCACCGCGAGGCGTTCGGCCTCAACTGGGACCCGTCGCACATGGTCTGGCAGGACATCGACCCCGTCGGCTTCCTGTGGGACTTCAAGGACCGCATCTACCACGTGCACTGCAAAGACACGAAGAAGCGGCTGGACAACGGCCGGAACGGCCGGCTCTCCTCCCACCTCGCGTGGGCCGACCCGCGCCGCGGCTGGGACTTCATCTCGACCGGGCACGGTGACGTGCCGTGGGAGAGCGCCTTCCGCATGCTGAACGCGATCGGCTACACCGGCCCGCTCTCGGTCGAGTGGGAGGACGCGGGCATGGACCGCCTCGTCGGGGCGCCCGAGGCGCTCGGCTTCGTGCGCCGCCTCTCCTCCTACGAGCCCTCGGCCGCGGCCTTCGACGCCGCCTTCTCCACGAAGTAGCCGCCGCGCCCCGCCCGCCCCTGCGTCGTGAGGCGACGCGGGGCGGGCGGGGCGGTCGCGGTTCGGGGCGGTCAGGCGAGGGCGGCGCGGGCGAGAGCGAGGTGGGTGCGGGTGAGGGTGGTCGCATCCGCGTCGTCGAGCCACTCGTGGCCGCCCCATTCGCTGGTCAGGGTGCCGGCGAAGGGTCGTGGTGCGTCCAGCAGCAGGCCGGCGAGGTCGGCGAGGGGCGCCGAGACGCGGCCGTCGGCGTCGTCGAGGTCCCAGAACTTCAGGTGCACGGCACCGACGAGGGGCAGGATTCTGCGGAGGTCACCGGCTGACGACCGGCCGAATCGGATCAGCAGGTTCATGTAGAGGGTGTGGATGGATGCCGGAACCCCGCCCGATCGCAGCAATCCCAGTACCGCATCCCCGGTCGCCGGGTCTCGCCACTCCGATTCGAGGCGTCGCAGCAGGTCGGCCGGCAGGCCGGCGGCCGACCTGCGGTCGAGGTACGAGACGGGCAGGGCGGGCATCAGCAGGCTGATGTCGACCAGCACTCGGACGCGGTCGTCGTCGAGCGCGGCGATCGTCTCGAGGGCCGCGGCGACGGGCGGCGACGCGGGTGACTGCTGGCCCTGGATCTCCTCGTAGAGCACCAGGTCGTACCGTTCGAGTTCGGGCAGCAGATCATCCAGCAGCAGGCGCCCCGCCTGGCCGATCGGCAGGCGCACGCCGCGCGCACCGACCCGGTTCGCCGCCCGCAGCTGCGGTGCGAGAAAGGCGAGCCGCTCGTCGTGGTTCCGCGGCCGGAGGGTGCCGGTGAAGTCGTCGAGGCTGAGCCCGACGGTGCTCACCGACCCGCCCCGTGCAGCCAGGCCCTCACGCAGCGCGTCGACCTCACGGTCGGCCGGTTCGGGGAACGAGCGCCAGACCGAGCCGGCTTCGAGCTCGACGCTGTCGGTGACACCCTCGGCGACGACGTCCACGACGATGTCGACCGCCTCCCGCTCGGCTGCGATGATGTCGGGAGTCCAGTTGAAGGTGCTGGCGCCGAAGATGCGGCGCCCCCGCTCAGGCGACATCGCGGGACACCGTGTGAAGGCCTGTGGGGGAGTCGGGCGTGAGACGCCCGGCCAGCCGGAACGGCAGGGTGAGGGGCGCATCCGGAGCACCCTGCAGGTACGGCACCATGAGGGTGAACCGCACGTCGACGGCACGCTCACCCGGGTCGAGTTCTCCGGCTCCCGTCATGACGAGGCGGTCCTGGATGAACCACCACCCCGGCTCGTCGACGAGGTCTTCCGGGTGCACCCGGCGCCCGCCGACCACGATGTCGACGGGCGCGAGAGTGTCGTCGATGCTCACCGTCAGAGCGGCGAGGCTCGACAGCGGCATCGAGCGGATCCAGGGCAACCCCAGCCGCAGGTCGAATCCGTCGGGCGTCGAGGTCAGGGCATCGTCACGAAGCGCTGTGAGCGTCATTGGTCTCCTTCGCAGTTTTGCCTGATTCAGGTTTGCTTCTGTATTAATGATACATAAGCCTCTACGCTAACGGCGAGTAGCACCAGAAGAGACGTCGAGGAGAAACACCATGAGTACTGTCTTGAACGTTCTGATCCTGTCGGGTCACATGACGATCGAGCACGACAATGAACACCGGAGCTTTCGCGCACACAACCAGTGGCTGACCGCCCTGCTGGAGAACACGGGCCGATTCACCGTGAGGGTCATCGAAGACCCTCGCGGTCTGGGGCCGGAGACCATCGACAAGTACGACGCTGTCATCGTGGTCTTCGAGGGCCGTGACGGTTACCACGACAAGGCTGTCGGTTTCGGCGCCGAGACGGATGCGGCCCTGCTGCGTTTCGTGCACGAACTCGGTCGGGGGATCATCTGGTTCCACGGCTCGGCGACGCAGGAGGACGACTGGGGGTACCCCGAGGAGTACAACGTCATGCGCGGCGCGAAGCTCAGCGTGCCCACGGGCCTCCGGCCGCGGCCCTGGGGCGAGGCTCTGCTGACGACGACGCAGCCGCGTCATGCGATCACCGAGGGTGTCGGGGAGAAGTGGACCGTCACCGGCGACGACATTCTCACCGGGGTCGAGCTGTACGACGGCGCGCAAGTGCTGGTGAGCGTCTTCGACGACCTCGAATCGTACGAGAACGCTCCTCGGTGGCCGATGTCGCACTACCCGGTGATGATCCCGGAGGAAGGCTTGTCGGCTCTGCCCGGGGTGAACACCGACCAGCCGATCGCCTGGATCAACGAATACGGTGCCGGCCGGAGCTTCACGATCACCATCGGCCACGACATCGACACCTTCCGGCGTATCGAGTTCATCACCCTCTTCCCCCGCGGCGTCGAGTGGGCGGCGACCGGCGCGGTCACCCTGCAGGGCCCGGATCGCCGGGGCGATCGCCGATTCCTGCCCTGGCCGTACTACAACCACGAAGGCTGACGGCCGGGGCGCCGGCGGGTCAGGCCGCTACGCGCACGCCTTCGATGGTGGGTCGCCCCTCGGCGAACCAGCGGGGGAACGTGGCGTCGAAGAGCTGCTCGATGGCCAGCTCGGCACCGCCGCGCAGCGGCTCCTTCTCGTCGCCGACAGAGCGCACGAGGCTGAGGTCGCGGGTGGCGAGCGGCAGCGACAGCTCGTAGACCCGGCGGCGCACCTCGGCCAGGAAGATCTCGCCCGCGGCGGAGACCGAGCCGCCGATCACGATGACGTTCGGGTTGAACATGTTCACGAGCGCGGCGATCGATTCGCCGACGAGCGCCGCGGAGTGGTGCACGAGGGAGATGGCGAGCGCGTCTCCGTCTTGCGCGGCGACAGCGATGGCCTCGGGCGTGATCGCGTCGCCGGCGGTGAGCTGGGCGGCGAGCATCCCACCCGCGCCGTTCTCGATGTCGCGAACGGCGCGGCGCACCAGCGCCCAGCCGCCCGCCTCTGCCTCGAGGCAGCCGACCTTGCCGCACCGGCACGGTTCGTTCGAGTCGCGCACGCGCACGTGACCGATGTCGCCCGCTGCACCGTTCGCCCCGCGATGCAGCCGCCCGCGGGAGAGCAGACCGGCCCCGATGCCGCTGCCGACTTTGCAGTAGATGAGGTCGATGGGTTCGTCGCGCCGGCGTCGTCGTTCGGCCAGCGTCAGCAGGTTGACGTCGTTGTCGACCCACACCGGTGCGTCGAACCGCTGCTCGAAGCGCCGGCGGATGTCGAACCCGTTCCAGCCCGGCATGATGGGCGGAGCCACGGGCGACCCGCTCTCGAAGTCGACGGGGCCGGGAACGCCGACCGAGACAGCCCAGATGGGGCGGTCGGGTTCGTCGGCCAGCAACTCGTCGATCATCGTGAGGGCCGTGTCGAGGGTGGCCGCCGGCCCGCGGGCGATGTCCCACTCGCGGTGGGTCTGCGACGTCACGGTTCCATCGAGGCCGGCGACGCCGACCCGGATGTGCAGGGCGCCGAGTGCGCAGATGATGATGTGCGCCTGGTCGGAGCGGAAGCGGAGGGTGCGCGGCGCCCGGCCGCCGGAGGACTGGCCGAAATCGCCGTCTTCGAGGAACCCCGCGTCGATCGCGGCATCCACCCGCTGGGTCACGACGCCGCGACCGAGCCCGGTGAGGCGGCCGATGTCGGGGCGCGTGACGGCCTCCTCGGTGCGGACCAGGTTGATGATGCGCAACAAGCTGGTGATCTCGTCGGTCTGTGCGCCGAAGCGCAGGGAGGATTCACGGGCCATGATCGATTTTGACACAGGCTGTGCCCCGAAGAGTCGCCAACCCGCCCGCTATGGACGCAGACGGCAGAACTTAGGCATAATTGCGACAAAAGAGAGCGGGTCGTGTCATGGTCTACGGAGTCGGGGTGATCGGTGCCGGTGCCGGCGTCGCAGCACTCCATCTGCCGACCCTCGGCCTGCTCGATGACATCTTCGGCGTGGTCCACATCACCGACTCCGGCAGCGGGCGCGCAGAGGCGCTCGCCTCGCCCCTCGGTGCGCGCTGGTCGACAGGGGAGGAACACCTCGTCGCCGACCCCGACGTCGACGTCGTGCTGATCTGCAGTCCGCCCGGGGAACACGCGCGCCAGATCCTGGCTGCCGTCGCCGCAGGAAAACGCGCCGTCTTCTGTGAGAAGCCGCTGGCTCTCACGGCCGACGAGGTCGATCGCGTCATCGAGGCCGCTCGAACGAGCGGGACAGTGCTGATGGTCGGCACCAATCATCTCTTCGACTTCGCCTGGGGCCGCGCCAAGCATCACCTGCTCGCAGCGCGGTCGCCGGTGCGGACGGTCTCCGTTGCGCTCTCCCTGCCGCCGAACACCCGGTACCACGAAGCGGTCGCCGAGCTCGATGGGGCGCCGGCAGCGCCGCGCCCCCGGCCCGATATGAGTGATCCGGATGTCGTCGCCGGCATGGTCTGGCAGCTCGTCTCGGGCCTCGCCGTGCACGACCTGCCTGCGCTCCGCGACCTTGCGCCGGTCTTCGAGCATGTCGTCTTCGCCCGGGCCGCCGCGCCCGTCGGCTATCTGCTCGCCTACCGGGCGAGCGGCGTGCTCATTCAGCTGGCTGCGGTGATGCACCCGGAGGGAGCCGATGCGCTCTGGCGTATGACGATCGCGACCGAGCACGACCGTATCGAGGTCGCCTTTCCGCCGGCGTTCGTGCACGCCGGCAGCGCGACGGTGAGCGTGCGGGGCATCGACGGCCGGCGCACGACCTACTCGCGGGCGTCCGACGACGGCTACCTCTCGGAGTGGCGGGCCTTCGCCGGACTGCTGTCGGGCTCGGAGCCGGTCGAATACGACGAGCTGCGAGCCGACGCCCTCTACGGCATCGCCGTGGCCGACGCGGCCGCGGAGCGAGTGAAGCACGAGGCGACCCGGTGACGGTGCGGGTCTTCGCCGACCATGCCGCGTACCGTCAGGCACTCGGCGGTTTCGCGCGGAGTGCGACGGCGGTGCTGACCGCGCACGACTCCGTCGCCGCCCTGTCGGGCGAGGGGGAGTGGCCGACGCGCGTCGAGGAGGCCGCCCGCGCAGGTGCCGTCGTCGCCGTGGTCGACGACCCGGCCGCCGTGTCGCAGGAGGCGCTCGACGGGCTGGGCGCGCTGGCAATGCCGATCGTTCTTCAGCGCCCTCGGCTGCGACACGACCTCGCCGGTGCCGCGACCTCGGCCCGGGGCGGCAGCACGGTGCGCGCGGTCGTCGTGGAGTGCGCAGGCGGCGAGCACGAGCGGGCCGGGCTGCTCGCCGACGCCGTCGGCTGGGCCAGGGAGTTCGCGGGCGGCGAGCTGATGCTGCGTTCTGCCGAGGGCACGGCCGGTGGGCTGGTCTGCCTGCTCGAAGGCCCGGGCGGGCTGCCGGTCACCGTCATGTTCACCGGGCTCGATGCCCCGCGGGCGGGTGGCCTGGTCCGCGTCAGTGTGCTGGGCGAGACGCGCAGCGAGGTGAGTGTCGATCCGGTCGCCGGAGTGGCCGACCTCGACACCGTCACGGCAGCGGGAACGCTGCGGGCAGCGCCGCGCCACGAGTCGTCGCATCGAGGTGCACTCGGTCGCGGCATCCGTGCCGCCCGGGCCGGTGACAGCGGGCACGATCGGCCCGAGGGCCAGCCCCTCGACCGCCCGCACGACCTCGACAACCTGCGGCACGACAGCGCCCTGGCAGCGGAGATCCTCGACGTGGCGCATCGACCGCGCTGATTCGGATCATCGGCGATATGTGGTTCCCTGATACCCCGCCGCCTGACGAGACTTGTTCTACTGGCTGCCCCGGGCTCCGTGCCCCCTGAAAGGATCAACGATGATCAAGCTTCTCTCCCACCTCTCGTACGTGGCGATCACGTCACCCGACGTCGAGGCGTCGGTCGACTTCTACGTCAATAAGGTCGGACTCACCGTGGTCGACCGCGTCGAGGGCGCCGTGTACCTGCGCTGCTGGGGTGACTACTACGCGTACAGCGTCGTCGTCGTGCCGGGCGACGAACCCTCGCTCGAGACGATGGCCTGGCGCACGTCGAGCGCCGAAGCCCTCGACGAGGCTGCGCAGCGCATCGAGGAGGCCGGCGTGACCGGCGAGTGGGTCGAGGTGCCGCAGATCGGCCGCGCCTACCGCTTCACCGGCCCCTTCGGCCACAGCATGACCCTGCACTGGGATGTCACCCGCCACCAGGAGACCGAGGGCGAGGCTGCGTCGATCTACCCCGACCGCCCGTCGCGCCGCAGCACCGTCGCCGGCGCCCCGCGCCAGCTCGACCATGTGACCGTCGCCGCGAGCGACGTCGACGGTTTCGCGAAGTGGTACAACGACGTGCTGGGCTTTCGCATCATGGCCCGCACTGTGCTCGACGAGGCGCCCATCTCGGTGTTCTCGGTGCTCACCACGAACGAGAAGAGCCATGACCTCGGCGTCGTGCTCGACGGTTCGAGCCGCGCCGGTCGCGTCAACCACTACGCGTTCTGGTCCGACACCCGCGAAGAAGTGCTGATCGCCGCCGACGTGCTGATGGAGCAGGGCTACCCGATCGAGTACGGCCCCTCGATCCACGGCATCGGCGAGCAGGTCTTCCTCTACTACCGCGAGCCCTCGGGGCTCCGCATCGAGCTCAACACCGGTGGCTACCGCAACTACGTACCCGACTGGGAGCCGAACACCTGGAAGCCGTCGCTCGGCTCGAACAACTTCTACCGCAACGGCGCGATGCCGATGTCGATGACCGAGTCGTTCCCGCCCGCCGACGGCCCGAGCGCCACCGAAGAGGGTGTGCCCGACGAGATCAAGCACGCCCTGCTGAACCCGTACGCCGAGCAGGGTCGGGGCTGACCGTGGCGCACACCGACGGGTTCACCGCCCCCTTCGCGCTGGCGCGCTACCGCGACGGCGACGAGGTGCGGCTCGGGCTGGTGGCGGGCGACCGCCTCCGGCCGCTCGGCCCCGACGACCTCGGCGCACCCGACCTCAACGCGTTCCTGGCCGGCGCCGACTGGGCGCGGCTCGAACGGCTGGCTGCAGACACGGCAGGTTCGGCAGACGGCGCCGGCGAATGGATGCCGTTGGCCGACGTCGTGCTCACCGCCCCCGTCGAACCGCGCCAGGTTCTGCAAGCCGGCGCGAACTACCGCCAGCACGTCATCGAACTCGTCGCGGCCGGCCTGACGCAGGACGGATCGCGCACCCCCGACGAGGCCCGCGCCTTCGCGGCGGAGATGATGGACAAGCGGGCCGCCCACGGCGACCCCTACTTCTTCATCGGCCTGCCCGCCTGCGTCGTGGGCGACGACGTCGACCTGGTGCTGCCGTCGTACAGCACCGTGCACGACTGGGAGCTCGAGCTCGCCATCGTGATCGGTGCCCCCGCGTTCCGCGTCAGCCGCGACGACGCGCTGAAGCACGTGGCCGGGTACACGATCGTCAACGACATCACGACGCGCGACCTCGTCTTTCGCAAAGACATGAAGGAGATCGGCACCGACTGGTACCGCGCCAAGAACGCGCCCGGCTTTCTGCCGACCGGCCCGTTCCTGGTTCCGGCGCAGTTCGTCGATGTCGACACGGCGACGGTGGAGCTGAAGCTGAACGGTGAGACGAAGCAGAACGGCTCGACGAGCGACCTGCTCTTCGGCATCGCGGCCCTCATCTCGGGTGCGTCGGAGACGATGCCGCTGCTGCCCGGCGACCTGCTGCTCACCGGCAGCCCCGCCGGCAACGGCCAGCACTGGAAGAGATTCCTTCAAGACGGCGACGTGATGACCGGTTCGATCACCGGCCTCGGAACGCAGAACGTGCGTTCTGTCGCAGAACCGGTCGCATCGTGACCGCTCCTGCCGAGCATCCGGAAGCCCTCGACCGGAGCGACCCCGAGGCCGAGATCGCGGCGCGCGCCGAGGCCTACCGCAACTGGGGCCGCTGGGGCGACGACGACGTGCTCGGCACACTCAACTTCGTCACGGAGGCGAAGCGCCGGCAGGCTGCTGCGCTGGTGACCGACGGCACGGTCGTCTCGCTCACCCAGTCGTTCGACATGAACGGTCCGCAGAAGGGCTGGCGCCGGCGCACCAACCCGGTGCACACGATGCTCGACACGGGAACGGATGCCGAACGCGGCAACCAGGGGTTTCCGCACGGTATCGGGGGCGCCGACGACATCGTCGCGATGCCGCTGCAGTGCTCCACCCAGTGGGACGGACTCGGCCACATCTTCGACCACGGCTTCGCGTGGAACGGGCGGCGCGCCGGCGACGTGGTGACCAGCGACGGCGACCTGGTGACGGGTATCGAGCACGCGAAGGCCGCCGGCGTCTCGCGCGGCGTGCTGCTCGACCTCGGCCGGCACCTGTTCCCCGAGACCGGCGAACTGCCCGACGGCTACGCGATCACCGCCGCCGACCTCGACGCCTGCATCGCCGCCCAGGGCGAGACGAGCGCGGTCGGCACGGGCGACATGGTCGTCGTGCGCACCGGGCAACTCACCCGGGCGAAGCGCGACGGCTGGGGCGACTACGCCGGCGGGCCCGCGCCCGGGCTCTCGCTGACGACGGCCGGCTGGATCCACCGCACAGAGGTCGCGGCGATCGCGACCGATACCTGGGGGTTCGAGGTGCGCCCGAACGAGTTCGATGTGGCGGCCTTCCAGCCGCTGCACCAGGTGGCGATCCCGAACATCGGGCTCACCATCGGCGAGCTGTGGGACCTGGATGCGCTGGCCGAGTCGTGCCTCGCCCGTCACAGCTACGAGTTCCTGCTCGTCGCCTCGCCACTGGCCATCACCGGGGCGGTCGGTTCGCCGATCAACCCCGTCGCGATCTTCTGAGACACCGCAGCACCTGAACACCGCAGCACCCGAACACCGCAGCACCCGAACACCGAACGCAAGACCACAGAACAGAGAGGTTCTGACATGACAGCAGTGCAGAAAGTGGCGATCGCCGGCAGCGGGGCGGCCGCGCTCGCGACCGCCATCCGACTCGCCGAAGCAGGCGTCGAGGTCGACGTCTTCGAGCTGAAGGCCGAACTGAGCACCGTCGGTTCGGGCATCACACTGCAGGGCAACGCGCTGCGGGTCTTCGACTCGCTCGGGGTCTGGCCGCGCATCCGCGAACTCGGCTACCCCTTCGACGGCCTGAGCATCCGCGCTCCCGGCCCGGGCGCCCCGGTCATCGCGGATCTTCCGGAGGTGCAGACCGGCGGGCCCGACTACCCGGCGGCCATGGGGATGTACCGGCCCGACCTCAACCGCGTGCTGCTCGAACGGGCCGAGGAGGTCGGCGTGGGCATCCACTTCGCCGCACCGGTGACGGGAGTCGAGCAGCGCGGAGACGACGCCGTCGAGGTCTGGGTGAACGGCGAGTCGGCCGGAACCTACGACCTGCTCATCGGAGCCGACGGCGTGCACTCGAGCGTTCGCGACATGATCGGCATCGACACGAAGCCCGAACGCACCGGCATGGGCATCTGGCGGGCCTTCGTCTCGCGCCCGGCCGAGGTCGAGCACAGCGAGCTGTACTACGGCGGCCCCGCCTACATCGCCGGCTACACGCCCACCGGCGAGAACACGATGTACGCCTTTCTCGTCGAGGCATCGCAGGACAGGGCCGGCATCTCGAGCGAGGAGGCCGCCCGCATCATGCACGAGCAGTCACTCGCATACCAGGGGCCGTGGGAGTCGATCCGTCACGACCTCGAGGGCCCGGATGCACGGGTCAACTACACCTGGTTCACCTCGCACATCGTTCCGGCCCCGTGGAACCGCGGCCGTGTCGTGATCATCGGCGACGCCGCGCACAGCTGCCCGCCCACGATCGCGCAGGGCGCCGCGCAGGCGCTCGAAGACGCCTCCGTGCTGAGTGAACTGCTCGTCGCGGCCGACGTTCTCGACGAATCGCTCTGGAACACCTTCCACGCGCGCCGCCTGCCGCGCGCGCAGGCGGTGGTCGAGGCATCCGTTCAACTCGGCACGTGGCAGCTCGAACACGACAGGGATGCAGACGCACCGGGCCTGATCTTCGGCATCGCGCGCCAGATGGCGGAACTCGCATGACCACCGACGTTCACGCCCACGTGCTGCTTCCGGCGCTGCAGGATGCGGTCGAGGCGCGCGCGCCCGAGCAGTTCGCCGCTGCCCAGCAGCTCGAGGCCCGGCGCAACGGGCCTGCCAGTCTCGCGGCCTCCGGTGCCATGATCCGCGAGCGGTTCGGTCGCCTCACCGATCTGGGTGCCCGGTTGGCGGCGATGGATGCCCAGCAGGTCGATCGGCAGTGGGTCAGTGCCTCGCCCAGCCACTTCTATCCCTGGGCCGACGAGCACCTGGCGGTGTGGATCGCCGCCGAGGCCAACCGTCTGGTGGCCGAGCACGTCGCAGGGGCCCCTGATCGGCTCACCGGTCTCGGTGTCGTGCCGCTGCAGCATCCGGCCCGCACCGTGGAGGCCCTCGACGATGCGGTGCTCGGCCATGGTCTGGCCGGGGTCGAGATCTCGTCGTTCGCCGGCGATGTCGAGCTGTCGGACGAGCGGCTCGAACCGTTCTGGGCGCGCGCCGAGGAGCTGGGTGCGATCGTCTTCCTGCACCCGTTCGGCTGCAGCCTCGATGAGCGGCTCGACCGCTTCTACCTCTCGAACACCGTCGGCCAGCCCGTCGAGAACGCCGTCGCCCTCTCGCACCTGATCTTCTCGGGCGTGCTCGACAGGCACCCCGGGCTGCGCATCGTGGCCGCGCACGGCGGCGGCTACCTGCCGACGGCGATCGGCCGCTCCGACCACGCCTGGCGGGTGCGGCCCGAGGCCCACGGCTGCCTGAACGAACCGTCGAGCTACCTGCGACACATCTGGTTCGACACCGTCGTGCACGATGCGGCGGGCCTCGCACACCTGGTCGAGGTCGCCGGGGCTTCGCAGGTGGTGCTCGGCAGCGACTTTCCGTTCGACATGGGCTCGGAGGACCCGGTGGCGTTCGTGCGTTCGGCCGGTCTCGACGACGAGGTGCTGCAGCGGGTGCTGGCGGGCAACGCCGAGCAGCTGCTGGCGGGGCAGGCGCAAGCGCAGGCACAGTCGAAGGTGCAGTCGCAGTCGCAGTCGCATTCGCAGGGCGCCGGGGTCGCTCCGTGAGAATCGCGCGCTGGCAGGCTGCCGACGGCGACCCTGAAGAGGGCTTCGTCGTCGGAACGCGCGTCGTGCCGTTCCCGGGTGGCGAGACGGTGGCGTCGGTGCTGCGCGGGGGCCTGCGGCACGCCGCGCAGCTGTTCGAGCAGGTCGGCGGCAAGACGGATGCCGCGCCGGGGCCCGACGCGCAGCCCGACCCTTCGGCGGGGCGGCCGCTGGCCGAGGTGCAGCTTCTCGCCCCCCTCGTGCCGGCGAGCATCCGTGACTTCGTGGCCTTCGAAGAGCATGTCGAGGGCGTGAGCGCCTCCGTCGACGGCAAGAGCGAGGTGGTGCCGGAATGGTACGAGGCCCCGACCTTCTACTTCACGAACCCGCACACCGTGCTCGGGCCGGGCGCCCCGGTGAGTCCGCCGGTGACAGAGCGGCTCGACTTCGAACTCGAGGTCGCCGCGGTGATCGGTGGGGCGGGCGGCACGAACCTCACGCCCGACGAGGGTGAGCGCGCGATCTTCGGGTACACGGTGATGAACGACTGGTCGGCCCGCGACGTCCAGTCACGGGAGATGAAGGTGCGCCTGGGGCCGGCCAAGGGGAAGGACTTCGGTACGAGCCTCGGGCCCTGGATCGTCACGGCGGACGAGCTCGCCACCCACCGCGATGACGACGGCTTTCTGGCCGTGCATGCCGACGTGCGGGTCAACGGGGTGCTGGTCGGCGACGACCTGGTGTCGAACATGGGCTGGCCCTTCGGTGAGCTGGTGGCCTACGCCTCCCGCAACTCGCGCATCGTCGCCGGTGACGTTCTCGGCTCAGGCACGACGGGCAACGGTGGATGCCTCGCCGAGCTCTGGGGCCGGCGCGGGGAGCTGATCCCGCCGCCCCTGGCTGAGGGCGACGTCGTGCGCATGACCGTGGAGGGGATCGGCGAACTGGAATCGGTCGTCGGAGCTGCAACGGTCGCCCCGGCCATCCCGCGCGCCCGGGAGCGCAGCCGCGCCCGCTCGAGGGCCGACTCCGCCGCCAATCCCGGTGCTGTCGCACCCGCGGCCGACGTTCCGGGCGACCGGCCGCGATGACCTACCCGGGCCTTGCGGGGCGGATGGTCGTGGTGACCGGCGCCGCCGGGGGGCAGGGGGCGGCCGAGGCGCTGCTGCTCGCCGCATCCGGAGCCCGCGTCGTTGCGGTCGACCTGCAGGCACAGGTGCCGGAGGTCTTCGCGGCCGGCGATCGGAGCGACCCGTCAGGACCGCCAGTGAGCTACCGACGGCTCGACGTCACCGACGAAGACGCCTGGCAGCGGTTGGCGCGTGACCTCGCGGCCGAACTGCAGGGGAATCCGCTGCGGGCGCTGGTCAACAATGCGGGAATCACCCATCGCGCCCGGCTCGGGGAGACCCGTCGCGACGACTGGGACCGGGTTCTGGCGGTGAACCTGACGGGACCGATGCTCGGCATGCAGGCGCTCGCTCCGCTGATGGGGCCCGGCTCGTCGATCCTGAACATCGGGTCGTCTGCGGCGCTGACCGCGCACTACACCGCCGCCTACACGGCGTCGAAGTGGGGGCTGCGTGGGCTCACCCAGGTGGCGGCCACCGAGTACGGGCCCCGCGGAATACGGGTCAACGCCCTGCACCCCGGTTTCATCGAGACCGAGATGACCCGCGGGGCGCCGCCGGCGATGCGTGAGGCACAACTCACCTTGACTCCGCTGGAACGTCTCGGCCGGGTCGAGGAGGTGGCCGAGCTCGCCGCGTTTCTCTGCTCGGATGCCGCTGCATACATCGCGGGGGCGGAGATCCCGGTCGACGGCGGCTTCGCCTCGGCCGGCGGTTCGAAGTACATGAGCGACAGCATCCGTGACGCCTCGACCAGCGCCGCTTTGCGACCCACTTTGGTTGCAATGTTACATAAGCTCGACTAGACTGGCGGAGACGCAGGGGCTTCCAGCCCGTTCTTCGGGGTGACGATGCTCCGGGGGCACAAAGGGTCGCGTCGATGGCCCGATCTCTCGGGTGCTCAGAACACCTATGGAACTCTCCCCGCTGCGACTCCGCTTCCTCGTCGTCTCGCTGCTCACCGTCTCGTTCATCGGCGCCCTCGACAACACGGTCGTCTCCACCTCACTGGCCACCATCGCCGGCGATCTCGGCGCGTTGCAGCACCTCGGCTGGGTGATCGTCGGCTACACCCTCGCCAGCACGGTGACGCTGCCCATCATCGGGAAGCTCGGCGACCTCTTCGGGCCGCGCACCGTCTTCCTGTGCTCGCTCGTCGTCTTCCTCGCCGCGTCCCTGGCCTGCGGGCTCGCGTCGAGCATGGCGTGGCTCATCGTCGCCCGGGTCGTGCAGGGCATGAGTTCGGCGGGCCTGCAGCTGATGTCGCAGACGATCATCGCGCGGGTGACGTCGCCGCGCGAGCGCCCGCGCCTGATGGCGATCATCGGTGCGGCCTTTCCCATCGCGATCCTCGTCGGCCCGGTGCTCGGTGGTCTCATCACCGACTACTGGGGCTGGCCCTGGATCTTCTGGATCAACCTGCCGATCGGCGTCGCCGCCTTCGCGCTCGCCGTCTTCGCCGTGCCCCACATCGCCGCGGGGGCCAGGGCGCGCTTCGACTTCGCCGGAGCCGCGACCCTCACCGTCGCCCTCACTGCGCTCGTTCTGGCCGTCACCTGGGTCGGCGACCCCGTGCTCGGCATGTCGGCGACGCTGGCGTTCGTCGTCTCGGCGATCGCTTTCGCCGCGTTCTTCGTGGTCGAGTTCCGCGTCGACGAACCGCTGGTACCGCTCCGGGTCTTCGCCAATCGCACCGTCGCGGCCGGTACGGCGATCTCGGCCATCATCGGCGTCGGGCTGTTCTCGATCACATCGTACCTGCCGACCTACTTCCAGATGAGCTACGGGCTGAGCGCGACGGCGTCGGGCCTGGTCCCCATCGCGACGGTGTTCGGGATGCTCGTGAGCAACCTGCTCACCGGCTGGCTCGCCAGCCGCACCGGGCACTACCGGCCCTTCCCGATCGTCGGCACGGCGCTCGGCGCCGGCGGACTGCTCGTGATGTCGCAGCTGCCGAGTGGAGCGCCGCTGTGGGTTCCGATGGTCGTGATGGCCGTGGTCGGTGTGGGCACCGGCGCCTTCATGAGCCTGATCATCGCCGTCGTGCAGAGCGCCGTGCCGACGAGCGAGACGGGCAGCATCACGTCGACGGTCAACCTCGTGCGCCAGGTCGGTTCGACCGTGGCGACCGCGGTCATCGGCGGAGTGATCGGCTTCGGGGTGGCTGCGCTGCTCCCTGTCGGTCTCGATGCGTCGACCCTCACCCCGCAGCTCGTGCAGGGTTCCGGCCCTGCGGTGCAGGCTGAGGTCGCCACCATCTACCACGACGTCTTCTCGCCCGTCTTCCTCGCCCTCGCCATCACCTACGGGGTCGGCATCGTCGCCAGCGTTCTGCTGCCGAAGGGCCGCCTCTCTGCCGACCGGGTCGCCGAACCCGAGCGCCTCGCCGTCTGAACCATCCGCATGCACCGAAGGAGCACCCCATGACGCACCAGCCCACCATCGCCGTCGTCGGCAGCGGCCCGATCGGCGCCGCCTATGCGCGGCTGCTGCTCGAGAACCTGCCCGACGCGCACGTGACCATGTTCGAGGCGGGGCCGCAGCTGACGGCCACGCCCGGCGAGAGCGTGCGCAACATCCCCGACCCCGACGAGAAGGAGCACGCGCGCGAGATGTCGCAGGGGCCGCAGGCCGGCAGCCTGCGCGAAGAGCTCGGCATTCCGCTCGCCCCCGTCGTCGAGGGCATGTTCACCGCTCGGCAGGGAACCCACCTGCTCGACTTCGGCGGGCAGGGTTCGGCCCATTCCGAGACTTTCCCGGCCGGCGCGGCGTCGACGAACGTGGGCGGCATGGCCGCGCACTGGACCTGTGCGACGCCGCGACCGGCCTTCAGCGAGAAGATCCCGTTCATCGACGACGCCGAGTGGAACGGCCTGATCGAGGTAGCCGAGAAGCTCCTGCACGTTCAGAGCGCCGCCTTCGCCGACTCCGCCATCGGCGGTGCGATCAGAACGCTTCTCGACGAGGAGTTCGGCGACGAGCTGCCCGACGGCTACGGACCGAGCACCCTGCCTGTCGCGGGTGACCCGCAGCCCGACGGCTCGATGCGCTGGGCCGGCTCCGACGTGGTGCTCGGCGAGCTCATCGAACCGGGTTCCGAGCTCTCGAAGCGGTTCACCCTGAAAGACCTCTCCCTGGTGCGCCGCGTCGAACACGACGGCACCCGCATCACCGGCGTCACGGTCGAAGACCTCCGGAGTGGCCAGACCTCCTTCTTCGAGGCCGACCTCGTCGTCGTCGCCGCAGACGCCTTCCGGTCGCCCCAGCTGCTCTGGGCCTCCGGAATCCGCCCCCGTGCCCTCGGCCACTACCTCACCGAGCATCCGGTGGTCATCTCCACCGTCGCCCTCGACGAAGACCGCATGGCTCGCCTGGCCACCGAGGAACAGCTGGCCGAAGAACTGGCGCGGCGGGCGCTGAACCCTGTCGACCCGGTGGCGGCGGTCAACCGCATCCCGTTCTCCGAACCCGACCACCCCTTCTCGCTGCAGGTGATGTACTCGGAGACGACCCCGTTCCCGATGCCGCCCGGTGCCCCCTACTCCGACAACCGGTGGGGGTATGTGAACATGGGCTATGGAATGCGCAAGCAGCCCCGGTTCGAAGACGGCGTCACCTTCGACGACAGCGAACCCGACTACCGGGGATTCCCGAACATGAGGGTGACCTACGCGCTCACTCCGGCAGAAGACGCCGAGATCGCCGAGGGCACGGCGCGACTGCGGCGGGCGGGTGAGGCGCTCGGGCACTTCGTCGCCGAACCGCGGCTGCTTCCGGCGGGGTCGAGCCTGCACTACCAGGGCACGATGCGCATGGGGCTCGCCGACGATGGAACGTCGGTCGCCGACCCCTGGTCGCGAGTCTGGGGCTACGACAACCTCGTGGTCGGCGGCAATGCGCTCATTCCGACGGCCACGGCGATGAACCCGACGCTGATGAGCGTCGCCATCGCGGTGCGCGGTGCCCGGGCGGCCGCCGAGCGGCTCGCCGCCGCCGAGTACGCAGAGGCCTGAGAGCGGAATGCCGGCGGGCGCATCGGCTGAGGGCGGCACGCCCGCTCCAGAGGAGACCCTGCAGGGCGCGCCCCTGCAGGGCGCGCCCCAGCGCCTGCACCGCAACATCGCGCTGCTGGTCGCCGCCACGCTCTTCATGGAGAATCTCGACGGCACCATTCTGACGACGGCGGCGCCCAGCATCGGCGAATCGTTCGGTGTTCTTTCCTTCGAGATCGGCGTGGCCATCACGGCCTACCTGCTCACCGTCGCCGTTCTGATCCCGCTGAGCGGATGGATCGCCGCGCGGTTCGGCACAAAACAGGTGTTCCTGGCGGCGATCGTGGTCTTCACTGTCGCCTCCGTGCTCTGCGCCGCGAGTGGCACCCTGCTCGAGCTGACGGCGAGCCGGGTGCTGCAGGGGGTCGGCGGGGCCCTGATGGTTCCGGTCGGCCGGCTCGCCGTGCTCCGGATGACCGGCCGGAGCGACCTGGTGCGCACGATCGCGCTGCTCACCTGGCCCGCGCTCATCGCGCCCGTTCTCGCGCCGCTGGCCGGCGGCCTGCTCGTGACGTTCGCCTCGTGGCACTGGATCTTTCTGATCAACGTGCCGCTCGGTGTGGCGGCCTTCGTCGTGGCGGCGCGCATCCTCCCCGTCGAGCCCCGGGTCGCCGCCCCGCCGCTGGACGGAGTGGGAGCCCTGCTGACGGCGGCTGCGCTGGCGGCGCTCGTCGTGCTCGGCTCGGCTCTCGCCTCCCGTGGCACCGAGATCGCGGTCATCGTCGCGCTCGGGGGTGCTGCCGTCGTGCTCTGCGCCTGGTCGATCCGGCATCTCGCCCGAACGAAGCACCCCCTGCTCCAGGCGGGGATGCTGCGCATCGAGACGTTCCGGCAGTCGCACGGTCTCGGGTCGATCTTCCGGGTCACCATCAGCGCCATGCCGTTCCTGCTGCCGCTGCTCTTCCAGGACGCCTTCGGGTACTCACCGGTTGTCGCCGGCGCGCTGGTGCTCTTCGTCTTCGTCGGCAACATCGCGGTGAAGCCCTTCACGACCCCTCTGCTCCGCCGGTTCGGGTTCCGCACGGTTCTCGTCTCCGCGACATCCGGAGCCGCCCTCAGCATGGTGCTCTGCGCGTTCATCACCAGGGACACCCCGCTCGTGGTGGTCGCCCTGCTGCTGACGTTCAGCGGTGTGGCCCGGTCGGTGGGGTTCACCGCCTACAACACGATCGCCTTCGCCGACATCGATGCCCCGGCCATGTCGGCGGCCAACACGCTCTCGTCGACGCTGCAACAGGTCGCCGTGGGCCTCGGTGTCGCGGTCGGCGCCGTCGCCCTGCGCGCGGGGCAGGTCTTCGCCGACACGACGGGTGCGTTCTCCTTCAGTTTCGTGGCGATGGGTGCCCTGACCCTGCTCGCCGTCGTCTCGGCCTGGCGGCTCTCCGCCGGTGCGGGGCAGAACATCCGACCCGCGCCGCGGCTGCCGAAGGCGGCCAGGCGGTGACGGCCGTCGACGAGCTGCGGGCGATGGCCGCCATCGTTCTGGCGATCTCGCTGCCGGTCGCGCTGGTGCTGTTCGCGGTCTGGAACGCGACCCGCCCGGCGCCGCCGTCGCCGTCGGGCTCGGGCCCGAACCTGGCAGCGTCAGCCCCGGCGGCAGCGTCGACCCCGTACGACGACTCCTCCGCCGGCCGGGTCGGCACCGGCCGCCTGCTGGCCTGGGTGGGCGGCTGCAGCCTCGCTGCGACCGCCGTGCTGCTTCTGCTCGCCTGACCTCATCCCTCGCCCGTTCCCGGCGAGCGGTGAGTGGCCCTGCCAGGGCATGGTTCGCCGGCGAACCCGGCGGTAGCCTCGCCCTGCTGCGGCATGCGCCGCGCAGACGGAAGGGTGAGCAGATGCCAGACGAACCGACGATCGCTCTCGATGTCGCCTACGGGGCCGTCGACGGAGTGCCCCTGCTGCTCGACGTGTACAGCGGCAGCGAAGCTCCGGATGCCGCCGGCGCGCGCGCCGCCATCATCCTCGTGCACGGCGGCGGCTGGTTCCGGGGCGACAAGAGCAAGGAGCACTCGCTCGCCTCGAAGCTCGTCGACGCGGGCTACATCGTCTTCGTGCCCAACTACCGCGAGGCTCCGGATGCGACGTTCCCGGCCAGCCGCACCGACGTACTCACGGCGGCGCAGTGGGCGCTCGCCTCCGAGTACGCGTTCGACCGCAGCAGGCTCGCCTTCTTCGGCGGATCGGCGGGCGGCAACCTG
Organism: Subtercola sp. Z020; assembly: GCF_002931235.1. Taxonomy (GTDB): domain Bacteria; phylum Actinomycetota; class Actinomycetes; order Actinomycetales; family Microbacteriaceae; genus Subtercola. The sequence continues at coordinate 169,096 of NZ_PSTT01000009.1, forward strand.
GTCGTCGAGGCCAGCATCGCCACGGGGCGCCCGGCTGTCAGCTGGTCGGGGATGTTCGATCTGCTCGGCATCGTCGAGGCCACCGACGGTCTTCCGGCGACGCCGACCACGCAGAACCTGAACGCGATGAAGAGCGCCGACATCAACCAGACCGGGCGAGACGACGCGTTCCTGCGCTGGACCATCCTCAACGAGGTGGGCGGTGACCGCGGCCTGCTGTCAGCGGCGTCGACCACGCGCCACGCGTCTGCCCAGGCCGGCCCGGTGTTCTTCGCGAACTCCCTGAACGAGTTCGTGCCGGTCAGCGACGCCCAGGCGATGCAGGCCGCGCTCGCCGCGGTCGGCGTGGCCAGCACCCTGCAGCTGATTCCCGGCACCCGGCACGCGGAGGGCTACACCGAGGTGGCCCTCGATCCGTCGCTGGCCTTCCTGCGGTCGGTCCTGTCGCGAGGCACCGCGTGACCGACGGCCCCGAAGCCGACCCGCTTCCGACCGCCGACGAAGCGCTCGACGCCCTGGCCGACCGGGCGGGCGCGTTCTACAGTGCGCTGATGAACGAACACTTCGTTCTCGAATCGGCGCGCGGAATCACCGTGAACGAGTCCAGCAGCCGGGCGTCGCTGTACCTGACGACGCTCTCGAGCTCTCTGGTCGCCTTCGGTTTTCTCGCGCAGACCGCCTACGCGCTCGGCTTTCTGACGGTCATCATCCCGGTGATCTTCCTACTCGGCATCTTCACCTACGAGAGGCTCGTCGAGACCTCCCTCGAAGACGTCGCTGCGCTCGAAGGGATCCAACGCATCCGCGCCGTCTATGCGCGCACCCTGCCGGGCGCGGCCGCATACTTTCCCCGCCCGACCGGGCCGCACGGTCCGAACGAGATGCTCCCGATCGGTCGGCGGCCGTCGTGGGTCGGCGTGTTCTTCACGACCGCCACGGCCATCGCGGTGGTGAACTCCCTCGTCGCCGGGGCGGGTGTCGCCATCCTCGTCGTGCAGGCGACCGAGCAGGCCACGCCGTCGATTCTGATCGGGCTCGGCACGGCCGCGCTGCTGGCCGTTCTGCACGGCCTCTACCAGGAGTACCGGTACGAGGCGCTCCGGCGGTTCCTGCACGAGGGACGGTCGAAGGGGCGCTGAGGTCGCC
>NZ_PSTT01000109.1 GCF_002931235.1 Subtercola sp. Z020
CACCCCTTTCGCACCGCCTCCCTCCCACCCGGACACTCCTCAGCCAAACCGACCCCGTATTCGCGCCACATCGGCTGAGCGGAGTCCGGGTGGGTGACCGCGCGGCGAGCTGCCGCGCATCCATCGCCCACCCACCGCCCACGCGCCGGAGCGGCCGAGCGATGTTCCGGCAGCAGACCGCGCGGCGGGAGCGAGCAGGGCGAGCCGGGGCGAGCGGGTAACGTGAGCACGTGACCGCCGCGACCGCCCCGACGCGAGGCGACGGCGCACTCTGGCCGGTCGGTCTGGTCGTCGCCGGACTCCTCTGCCAGGAGATCGGCGCCTCGGTCGCGATCGGCCTGTTCCCCACGGTCGGTCCGCTCGGCATGGTCACCCTGCGCCTCGTCTTCTCCGCCCTCGTTCTGGCGATCGTCTGCCGCCCCCGCGTCCGCGGTTACAGCCGCAGCGACTGGATGATCGTGGTCGCGTTCGGCCTGACCGTCGGCGGCATGAACATGCTGTTCTACACCGCACTCGACAGGCTCCCCCTCGGAACGACCGTCACTATCGAGGTTCTCGGCCCGCTGATCCTGTCGGTCGTCGTCAGCCGCCGCGCCTCAGCGTGGCTGTGGGCCGTGCTCGCCTTCGCCGGCGTCGCCCTGCTCAGCCAGGGCGGAACCGACGCCCTCGACCCGGTCGGCGTCGCGTTCGCCGCCGGCACCGGCGTGTTCTGGGCGGCCTACATCCTTCTCTCCGCCCGCACCGGCCAGCGCTTCCCCCGGCTCGACGGCATCGCGATCGCCATGGTCGTCGGCGCGGCCATCTCCCTGCCGTTCGGACTCCTCACGGCCGGCCCAGTGATCATCCAACCGCCGGTTCTGCTCCTCGGGCTGGCAGTCGCCCTGCTGTCGTCGACCATCCCCTACGCGCTCGAACTACTCGCGCTGCGGCGGATCCCCGCGGCCACGTTCTCCATCCTGATGAGCCTCGCGCCGGCGATCGCGGCGCTGGCCGGGCTGGTCATCCTCGGCCAGCCGCTCACCGGGCTCGAGGCGGTCGCGATCGCGCTCGTCATCGCCGCGAGCATCGGCGCCGTGCGGGCCGCGTCGCTCCGCTCACGTCGCCGCGGGCTCCACTCGCCGGCGGCCGCGCCGAAGTCAGCGGCTGCTGCGTCGACGGGTTCGTCGTCGGCGGTTACTTCACCCCCGGTCGCATCGTCCCTGGGTACATCGCCGTCAGACGCGCCGTCGGGCACCTCCGCGTCGGGAGCATCGCCATCCGATAAGCCGGAGCCGACGCCCGCGGCGTACGGTACGGCTCCGGATGCCGCGGCAGCGGCCGCGCCGCCCGCCGAGCCGTTGGGGTGAACCGGAGTTCCATCTCTGGCGCCGTCGGTCGGCGAGTGGCACACTGGGCGCCATGACCGCGACACCAGCGCCAGGAGTCTGGCCGAGCCTCCGCTTCCGTGACGCGGCCGCTGCCCTCGGCTGGCTCGTCGACACCATCGGATTCACCGAGCACGCCGTCTACCGCGGCGACGCGGTGGGCGACCCCGAGCGCGACGTCGCGCACGCCGAACTGCTCTGGCCGGGCGGCGGCGGCATCATGCTCGGCAGTGACACGGGCTCCGGCTGGGCGGGAAGCGCGGGCGGGCCGGGCACGGCCACGACGTACCTCAGCGCCGACGACCCACGCCCCGTATTCGAGCGCGTCGACGCAGCCGGTTGGACGATCATCCGCCCCCTCACCGAGCAGAGCTACGGCGGCAGCGAGTTCGCCTTCCTCGACCCCGAGGGCAACGCCTGGAGCGTCGGCTCCTACCGCGGCGAAAATCTCTGACCCTCCTCCCCGTCGCCGGCCCCCATCGGCGCCCCGGCGCTGCGCTGCGCAACCGAGGATGACGCAGCCGATGCCTCCCCCACAGCCATATCGGTCCGCTCATCCTCGGTTACGCCTCGCGTGGGGAAGCAGTTCCCGGGCGCGGCCGCGGCGGGGGCGCGGCCGCACGCGACGGCGCGGGCGCGGCTGCGGCGGGGGCGCGACGATCGTCGCGGGCGCGATCACACGGGCGCGACCGCACCGGCGCGACCGCACGGCAGGCGCGGGCACGGCTGCGGCGGGGGGGCGCGACGATCGTCGCGGGCGCGGCGACGCGGGCGCTACTCCGCGGCGGCGGGCGCGCCCGCCGCCGGCACGGCCGCCGCAGGCGCCGGGAAGATGGCGGCGAGCAGCGACTCCACCCACGCGATGAGGTCGGCGTCGGGCAGCGGCTGCCCGTTCACCACGGGCATCGGCACGGAGAGCGCCGCCGCGGCGCCGAGGTACTTCGCCGACGGGTACATGCGCCGCAGGCGGGCCTGGGTCGAGTCGGCGAGCACAGCGGGCGCCACGCGCAGGTTCGACCCCATCGCGACGACCTCCGACAGGCCGGTGCGCTGCGCGAGGCGGCGCAGCTTCGAAACGGTGATGAGGTTCGTGACCTGCTCGGGCGGTTCGCCGTAGCGGTCGGTCAACTCCTCGAGAACCTGGTCGATCTGCCCCTCGGCTGCGCTCGGAGACGACGCGGTCGAGAGCTTCTGGTACGCCTCGAGCCGCAGCCGCTCGCTGTCGACGTAGCCCTCGGGGATGTGCGCATCCACCGGCAGTTCGAGCCGCAGCTCGGTCTGGCCCTCGGCGACGTCGCCGCGGAACGTCGAGACGGCCTCCCCGATCATGCGCAGGTACAGGTCGAACCCGACGCCCGCGATGTGCCCGGACTGCTCGCCGCCGAGCAGGTTGCCCGCCCCACGGATCTCGAGGTCTTTCAGCGCGACCTGCATGCCCGACCCGAGCTCATTGTTCGCGGCGATCGTCGCCAACCGGTCATGGGCGGTCTCCGACAGCGGCTTCAGCTCGTCGTAGAGGAAGTACGCGTACGCGCGCTCGCGCCCACGCCCGACCCGGCCCCTCAACTGGTGCAGCTGCGAGAGCCCGTATTTGTCGGCCCTGTCGATGATGAGGGTGTTGGCGTTCGGGATGTCGAGCCCGGTCTCGATGATCGTGGTCGACACGAGCACGTCGAACCTGCGCTCCCAGAAGTCGACGATCACCTGTTCGAGCACGTGCTCGGGCAGCTGGCCGTGGGCGACGGCGATGCGGGCATCCGGAACCAGCTCGGCGATGTGCGCGGCGACGCGGTTGATCGACGAGACGCGGTTGTGCACGAAGAACACCTGGCCCTCGCGCAGCATCTCGCGGTGGATGGCGGCCGCGATCTGCCGGTCGGAGTTCGGCCCGACGTAGGTGAGGATCGGGTGCCGGTCTTCGGGCGGGGTCGCCAGCGTCGACATCTCGCGGATGCCCGTGACGGCCATCTCGAGGGTGCGCGGGATGGGCGTGGCGCTCATCGAGAGGATGTCGACGTTCGTCTTGAGCTTCTTCAGCTTGTCTTTGTGCTCGACACCGAAACGCTGCTCCTCATCGATGATCACGAGGCCGAGGTCTTTGAACGTCATCGCTTCGGCGAGGATGCGGTGGGTACCGATGACCATGTCGATGGTGCCGTCTTCGAGGCCCTTGATGGTCTCCCGGGCCTCCTTCTCGGTCTGGAACCGCGAGAGTGCCCGGGTGTGCACGGGAAAACCTGCGAAACGTTCGGTGAAGGTCTCGAGATGCTGGCGGACGAGAAGCGTGGTCGGCACGAGCATCGCGACCTGCTTGCCCTCCTGGATCGCCTTGAACGCGGCGCGCACGGCGACCTCGGTCTTGCCGAAGCCGACGTCGCCGGCGAGCAGGCGGTCCATCGGGATGGGCCGCTCCATGTCGGCCTTGACCTCGTCGATCGTCGTCAGCTGGTCGGGCGTCTCGGCGAACGGGAACGCCTCCTCGAGCTCGCGCTGCCAGGGCGTGTCGGGCCCGAAGGCGTAGCCCTTCGACGCCATGCGCGCCGAGTAGAGCTTCACGAGTTCGACGGCGATGTCGCGAACGGCCTTGCGCGCCTTCGATTTCGCGGCAGACCAGTCGCTGCCGCCCATCTTCGACAGTCCGGGGGCCTCGCCACCGACATAACGCGTGAGCAGATCGAGCTGGTCGGTCGGCACGTAGAGCTTGTCGCCCGGGTAGCCGCGCTTCGACGGTGCGTACTCGATCAGCAGGTATTCGCGGGTTGTCTTCACCGGGTTGCGCCCGCCGCTCGACACCTCGCGCTGCACGAGCTCGAGGAACCTGCCGATGCCGTGCGTCTGGTGCACGACGATGTCACCGGCTTTCAGCTGCAAGGGGTCGACGACGTTCTTGCGACGCGTCGCCAGCTTCTTGACCTGGCGGGCGTCGTATCCGGCGCTCCGGCCGTAGAACTCGTTCTCGCTGATCAGGGCGAGCTTGATCTCGGGCAGCTCGAAGCCGCTCTCGACGGTCGCCTTCACGAGGTAGGCGATGCCGGGTTCTGGATGCTCGGGGTACTGCTCGACGACGCGGGCCGCGAGCTCGCGCTCGGCCAGCACGTCGGCCGCCCGCTCGACGAGGCCGGCACCCGCCGCGACGACGGCGACGCTCCAGCCCTCGCGCATCCGGCTCGCCACGTGCTCGAGCGCGCCCTCGACGTTGCCCTGGAAGCTCGGCACGGCGTCGGCCTGGATGCGCACATAGTGCGCATCCGTACCCACGATTGCCGCCAGATGCTCGTCGACGGATGCCGTACCGCTGTCGAATGTACTCAACGTCCACCAGGGGCGGTGGATGCCCGCGGCGTCGCGCAGGTCGCTCAGCGTGATGAACTCGCCCGACGCCAGGTCGATCGGGGCCTCGGCGCCGGCGGTGGCCGCATTCCATGCTGCGGAGAGGAACTCGCGGTTCGTCTCCGTGAGACTCACGGCCCGGTTGGCCACCCGCTCGGGCGAGATGACGGCGATCGCCGCGCCCGCGGGCAGGTAGTGGGTCACGGTGACGAGCCGGTCGAGCAGGGCGGGTGCGAGCGACTCCATGCCCTCGACGGGGATGCCCTGGCCGATCTTCTCGAGCAACCCGGAGAGGCTCGGGAACTCGTGCTGCATCTCCCGCGCCCGCTGCTTCACCGATTCGCTCAGCAGCAGCTCGCGGCTCGGCGGCAGTTCGATCTCGTCGAACTGGTTCTCGAGCGACCGCTGGTCGGCCACGGAGAACCCGCGGATCTCCTCGATCTCGTCACCGAAGAAGTCGACCCGCACGGGGTGCTCGGAGACGGCCGGGAAGATGTCGAGGATGCCGCCGCGCACGGCGAACTCGCCGCGCCGCGTGACCATGTCGACCCGCGAGTAGGCGAGCTCGACCAAGTCGGTCGTCAACTCGGCGAGGTCGTAGCCGCGGCCACCCCTGGTGAGGCGGACCGGGTCGATGGCCGTGAGGTTGTCGGCCAGCGGCTGCAGCGCGGCCCGCACGGAGGCCACCACGATGAGGGGACGCGGGCGCACCGCGCCCTTCGTCTGGGCGTCGGCTGCGGCGGTCTGGTCGCTCCACTCGGTGAGGCGCCGGAGCGCGGCGATGCGTTTGCCGACGATCTCGGCGCTCGGGCTCAGCCGCTCGTGCGGCAGCGTCTCCCACGCCGGGAACTCGAGGATGTCGGCACCCGGCGCCAGGCAGTCGAGGCTTGCGCGAAGGCTCTCGGAGTCTCGGCCCGTCGCCGTGACGACGAAGAGCACCTGCGGCAGGCCGCGCTCGGCGCGCTGCGCCAGGAGCCCCGCGAGCAGCGGCGCACGCAGCCCGTCGGTCAGCGAGAAATCAGCGTCGCGGCCGGCCTCCGCCAGGGCGCTGTCGAACGTCGAGGCGCGCGAGAGCGCCGAGATCAAGCCCTGAAGTATCACGTCGTCAAGTCTACGGTCACCCTCCGACACCCGCCCCGGCCCTTGCGCAACCGAGGAGGAGCTGCCTGTTGACCGCGTCACAGGGCCCGTGCGGCTACGCGGGGGGCGGCGCGTGGAAGCGCTGCTGGGCGGCCGTCAGGCCGTCGGCGGCGATGAGCTCGACCGCGTCGGCGGCATCCGCCAGCAGGTTCGGCAGCACCTGGCGCTCAGTCGACGTGAAGTCGCGCAGCACGAAGTCCGCCGCGCTCTGCCGGCCGGGTGGGCGGCCGATACCGACCCGCACCCGCGCGAAATCGGGGGTGCCTGTCGCCGCGATGATGTCGCGGATGCCGTTGTGGCCGCCGTGGCCGCCACCCGCCTTCAGCCGCAGGGTGTCGAACGGGATGTCGAGATCGTCGTGCACCACGATCAGGTGTGCCGGGTCGAGAGAGTAGTACGAGAGCAGCCCGGCAACCGGGCCGCCCGAGTTGTTCATGTAGCTGTTCGGCTTGGCAAGCACGAAACGCGTGCCGCCGGGGACCAGTCGGCCCTCGGCGACACGCGCGTTGGTCTTGTGGGCCTTGAACGCACCCGAGAACCGGGCGGCAAGGTCGTCGAGCACCATCTGCCCCACGTTGTGGCGATTGCCGGCGTACTCGGGCCCGGGGTTTCCGAGCCCGACCACGAGCCAGCGATCGTCGACTGCCATGACAGGGAGGTGAAGGAGGAGAGAGGAACGACTAGGCGGGCGTCGGAGCGTCGCTCGTCGACGCGTCGCCGGCCGACAGGCTGTCGCCCAGGTCCTGCTCCTCGGGGATCGAGATGGCGACGATGAGCTGGTCTTCGTCGCCGACGAGAACGGCGCCCTCGGGCAGCTCGATGTCCTTCGCGAGAACCTGCGTGCCGGCCTCCGCACCCTCGATGTTGACGGTGACGCGGGTCGGGATGTTCGTGGCCAGCACCTCGAGCAGCAGGGTGAAGGTGTCGAGGTCGGCAACCGTGCCCGAGACCGACTCGCCCTCGACCTGCACGGAGACCTCGACCTCGACGCGCTCGCCCTGACGAACGGTGATCAGGTCGAGGTGCTCGATGATCTGGCGCACCGGGTCCTTCTGAACGTCTTTGACCAGCGCGAGCTGGGTGGCGCCGTCGATGTTCAGCTCGATGAGCGCGTTCGACTTGCGGATGAGCAGGAAGACCTCATGGCCCGGGAGGCTCACGTGCTGCGGCTCGCCACCGTGGCCGTAGATCACGGCAGGGATCTTGCCGGCGGCGCGGAGCTTGCGCGCCGCTCCCTTGCCGAATGAGGTGCGGGTCTCCGCGATGATCTTGTTGTCGTCAGCCATGGTGTTCTCCTCGCGAACCGCAGTGGTTCGCCGTGAAAGTCTCAGATATGAGAGGTGTGTGGGGTGTGTTCAACTCGAACGCATCAGCGTGAGGAAAGACCGAGAGCCTCTTCCACCGCGTCGATAACGGATGCCGGGCATCCCTCGCCGAAGTTCAGCTTGAGAGTCTACACGGATTCGGCGCCCGGCCGGGAACCGCGGAGCCACGCGATCGCCTGCATGACGACCTCGTCGATGCCGCCCGAGGTGTCGAGCACGACACCGTTCTCCGAGGGGGTCAGCGGCTCGAGCGTTCCGAGTTGGGACTCGAGCAGGGCCGCCGGCATGAAGTGGTGCTCACGGTGCACCATGCGCGCCCGGAGGAGGTCGGCGCCGCCCGCCAGGTGCAGGAACGCGGCATCCGGAGCCGCCTGCCGCAGGGCATCCCGGTACACGACGCGAAGCGCAGAGCACGCGACGACGGGGCCGGCACCGGGCGCCGAGCCCAGAACCCGCCCGACCGACGCCAGCCAGGGCGCCCGGTCGTCGTCGGTGAGCGGGATGCCGGCGGCCATCTTCTGCCTGTTCGCCTCGGTGTGCAGGTCGTCACCGTCGACGAAGTCGACCGCCAGAGCGGCGGCGAGCGCCAGCCCGATCGTGGTCTTGCCCGAACCGGAGACACCCATCACGACGACGGGCGGAAGAACGAAGGAGGGAGAGGTCACACGACCAGCCTAAGCGCCACCACCGAGGGGCCCGAGGGCGATCAGCAGAGCATCCAGCGCCATCGACGCGGCGTAGAGCACACCGATCACGACGTACCCCAGCACCTCGCGCCGCGACCCGATGCCGGGCTTGTGCCACCACGCGAACACCCGGAAGATCCAGGGCGCGACGAGCCAGCCGAGCAGCTGGGTGCTCACGACGTTGCCGATGAAGAGGCTGAGCCAGAACGGCACCCCGCTGAGGAACGGCGTCGCCACGAGATAGCCGAACAGGAACACGATCGGGTAGAGAACCAGCAGCACGAGCAGGTTGTCCTTGAAGATCATCAGCCTGCTGGGCCGGTCCTCGCTCCAGAAGGTGAAGCCGTAGCGCGCCTTCGAGACGCGCATGTCCGACGCGAACGCCGACCCCTCGGCCAGGAGCTTCGTGCGCTGGGGCGACTCCATCCAGGCCGTCAGGTGCTCGTCGGTGTCGAAGCTCAGGATGACCGTCCAGTCCTCCTGCACACCGGGCGTGGGGCGTTCGATCTTGTGCCCCTGGAACCCCGGGAAGTTCGCCTCGGCCGCCGAGATTCTGCGCTGCCAGGCGAGGAACGCGCCCTCGTCGGCCGGGTCGACCGTGCTGGTGACGATGATGGATGCCGCCTCCGGCACCTTCCGTTCGTCTTCCGTGACGAGGTGGATCTCCTCCTGGCCGACGAAGTGGGCCTGGATCTCGTCGAACAGCGCCGCACGCTCTGCGCTCTGCAGCCAGCCGCGCGCCGCCTCGACGTCGACGAAGCGCTGCACGAGCACCCAGTCGAACTGCGCGGGCGGCGACGGCTCGATGACGTCACGGCCGAGAAAGCCGGGCCAGGTCGCGAGCACATTGCCGAGCTTGCGCTGCCAGGAGCGGTAGACCTCGTCGCTCTCGGGCAGCACCCTGCGCTGGACGACCAGCGAGACCGCTGGCCCCCTGGTGGTCGTCTCGGCCGTGGTCGTCACGCTCAGCCCTTCTTGTAGGCGCGTTCGCCGAACACCCACGTCTCGTCGACGGCGCGCTCGTCGCCGACGATCATGATGCCGAACAGCATGTTCGCCGCGTCGTCGACGGTGACAGGGTCGCCGCCGTCGGCGATGAGCGAGGAGTGCCAGTCGGCGCCGGGAGGGCCCTGCGTCCAGTCGAGGGCGACGAAGTCGGCTTCCTTCCCGACCTCGAAGCTGCCGACGCGGTCGTCGATGTAGAGGCCCTCGGCACCGCCCAGCGTGATCGACCAGAAGGCCCGGTAGGCCGAGAGCTTGTTGCGCTCGGCCTCCGCGCTGTCTTTCAGTGAGGGGTCGACGCTGCCGTCGAGCAGGGTGTTGTTGATCATCCCGACCTTGTAGGCGCCGTCGAGAACGGAGAGCATGCTGAACCGGTTGCCACCGCCCATGTCGGTGCCGAAGGTCATGCGCACGCGCTGCTCGGGGTCGGTGGCCTTGCCGATGCGGAACATGCCACTGCCGAGGAAGAGGTTGGAGTTCGGGCAGAACGTGACAGAGGCCTCTGCCTCGTGCAGGCGACGGTACTCCGAGTTCGACAGCCACACCGCGTGCCCGCCGGTGAACTTCGGGCCGACCAGGCCGTACTTCTCGTAGACGGCCAGGTAGTCTTCGGCGCCCTCGTGGGCCGCGCCCACGCCGCGTACCTCCGCAGGGTTCTCGGAGATGTGGGTGTGCACCCAGGCATCCGGATGCTCGCGCTTCAGCTCGGCGCACTTCTCGAGCAGCTCGGGGCTGGCGCCGAACGCGAAGCGGGGCGTGATCGCATAGAGGTTGCGGCCGACGTTGTGGTACTTGCCGATGAGGGTCTTGCTGTCGGCGTAGAAGTTCTCGGGGGTGTCGACGAAGTAGTCGGGGGCGTTCTGGTCGATGCCGGTGAGCCCGGCGATCACGCGCATGTTGCGACGCGACGCCTCTTCGAACAGCTCTTCGGTGCAGACCGGCGCACTCGACGTGAACGCCTGCACGGTCGTGGTTCCCGAGGCGAGCAGGTTGTCGAAGAAGCGCACGGCGCCGTCTTTGGCGTAGGAGCGCTCGGCGTACCGCGCCTCTTCGGGGAAGACCCACTTCTGGAGCCAGGGCAGCAGCTGCTCGCCGAAGGCGCCGAGAACGCGCGTCTGCGGAAAGTGGATGTGGCCGTCGATGAAGCCCGGCGTGATGATGCGGTGCTCGATGTGCGTGATGTCGATGTCGGCGAAGTCGTTCACGATTTCGGCATAGGGGCCGAAAGCGATGATGATGCCGTCTTCGACGACGAGCAGGCCGTCGGAGACGAAGCGGGCGGATGCCTCTTCGTCGCCGACGTGCTTCCACGGGTCGTCGACGAAGTCGAAGAAGGTGCCACGGATTCCGGTGGTGGTCATGGTGTTGCCTCTCTCACATGCTGGTCAGACGGTGTACGGCGATGTGGTCTTCTGCACCGGCTGAGTCGTGCGAGCGCGCCGAGAATTCCCCCACGGAGGGAATCGTACTACCGCCGGAGGAACTTGTGGGGATGTTTCCCCACATAGTGTGTGAACATTCATCCGCTGGCCATTCCACCCGACGCACTACGCTGGATCGGGCACGCAACTGGAGGATGACTATGGCAGAAACACCCGAAGCGACAGCGAACATCGGCGTCGTCGGACTGGCCGTGATGGGCTCGAACCTGGCGCGGAACCTGGCCAGCCGCGAGGGCAACACCGTGGCGGTCTACAACCGCTCGCCCGAGCGCACGCGCCTTCTGATCGACGAGCATCCTGAGGCCGGATTCGTCGCCAGCGAGAAGATCGAGGACTTCGTCGCCTCGCTCACCAAGCCGCGTACCGCCATCATCATGGTGCAGGCCGGCAAGGGCACCGACGCCGTCATCTCCCAGCTCGCCGATCTCTTCGAAGAGGGCGACATCATCGTCGACGGCGGCAACGCCCTGTTCACCGACACCATCCGCCGCGAAGAAGCGGTGACCGCGACGGGCATCCACTTCGTCGGCACCGGTATCTCGGGCGGCGAGGAGGGCGCGCTGAAGGGCCCCTCGATCATGCCCGGCGGTTCGAACGAGTCGTGGCAGACGCTCGGCCCGATCCTCGAGTCCATCGCGGCCGTCGCCGAGGGCGAGCCCTGCGTCACCCACGTGGGAACCGGCGGCGCCGGCCACTTCGTCAAGATGATCCACAACGGCATCGAGTACGCCGACATGCAGCTCATCGCCGAGTCGTACGACCTGCTGACCAAGGTCGGCGGGCTCACGCCGCGCGAGGCCGCCGACGTCTTCACGGAGTGGAACTCGGGCGACCTCGAGTCGTACCTGATCGAGATCACGGCCGAGGTGCTGAAGCAGGTCGACGCCGAGACGGGCAAGCCGTTCGTCGACGTCGTGCTCGACCAGGCCGGGTCGAAGGGCACCGGTGTGTGGACGGTGCAGAACGCCCTCGACCTGGGCGTGCCTGTCGGCGGTATCGCCGAGGCTGTGTTCGCCCGCGCCGTCTCGTCGCACCCGGAGCAGCGCGAGGCCGCGCAGGCCGTCATCACCTCGCGGCCCTCGCCCGTCGAGGTGGGCGACTCGTTCGCCGATGACGTCAACGCTGCGCTCTACGCCTCGAAAGTCGTCGCCTACGCGCAGGGTTTCGACGCGATCATCGCCGGGGCCGAGAAGTACGGCTGGGAGATCAACAAGGGCAACATCGCCAAGATCTGGCGGGGCGGCTGCATCATCCGTGCCCAGTTCCTGAACCGCATCGTCGAGGCGTACGACAAGAACCCGGGCCTGAAGACGCTGCTGGCCGACCCGTACTTCGCCTCGGCCGTGGCCAATGGTGAGGCCGCCTGGCGCCGCATCGTCTCGACCGCCGCGCTGTCGGGCATCCCTGTTCCCGGCTTCAGCTCGGCGCTCAGCTACTATGACTCGCTCGCGTCGAAGCGCCTGCCGGCCTCGCTCGTGCAGGCGCAGCGCGACTTCTTCGGCGCGCACACCTACAAGCGCGTCGACAAAGAGGGCACCTTCCACACGCTCTGGTCGGGAGACCGCAGCGAGATCGAGTCGGAGGGCAGCTCGCACTAGCAGCGCGCCGCCAGAGCAGATGGAGGATAATTTGCTGCATGGCCTCTGATTCCTCCCGCCCCGTCGTGCTGGTCACCGGAACCTCCTCCGGCATCGGTCTCAGCACGGCGGTGGCTGCTGCACTCGCCGGCTGGCACGTCGTCGCCACCGTTCGACGGGCCGGCAGCGACGCCGAACTGCGTACAGCGGCCGACATCGCCGGGGTCGCCGACGATGTCGAGGTGCGGATGCTCGACACCACAGACGCGCACGCCGCGGCCGCGCTGGTCGCCGACATCGTCGCCACCCGGGGCCGCCTCGACGCGGTGGTGAACAACGCCGGCCAGGGCCACGTCGGAACGATCGAGCAAGACAGTCTCGACGCCGCACGCCGCGTGATGGAGGTCAACTACTTCGGCGTGCTGAACGTCACGAAGCCCGCGATGGCGCACCTGCGGGCATCCGGCGGCAGCCTCGTCACCGTCACGAGCGTGGGCGGCGTCGTCGGGCAGCCGTTCAACGAGAGCTACTGCGCGGCGAAGTTCGCGGTCGAGGGCATGATGGAGAGCCTGCACCCGGTCGCGGCAGCGGTCGGCGTTCGCGTCACTGTCGTCGAGCCCGGGGCGGTCGCGACGCAGTTCGTCGACACGACACGGCAGAGCTTCGGGGCACTGACCGACGAGCCCGGCCCCTACCGGGAGGCGTTCGACCACTACGTCGAACGCACCGCCGGCGCCTTCTCGAACGCCCAGCGACCGGAGGGTGTCGCCGACGTGATCGTCGGCGTGCTGGCGGATGATCGGCCGCCGTTCCGGGTGCAGAGCAGCGACGCCGCGACCTCGTTCGTCGGGCTGAAGCTACGGGATCTCGACGGCGCTGCGGTCACCGGCACCACCGCGGGATGGATCGCGTGACCTACGGCGACGGCCGCGACCACGACCAGGGCCACGACCATGACAGCGATGACGAGCCCGAGCTCGCCGGGTACGAACCGCACGGCAACCGCCCCCTGCGGAGTGCGCGCAAGGTGCAGCTCATGCGGGCGGTCGTCGTGCTCGGCATCGTCGCGCTGGTGCTGCCGGGCATCCTGACGACCTACAGCCTGGCGAAGGCCACGGCCGGGGCCGCCTGCGCGGCCAACGTCGCCTATCGCGTGCCGAGCGCCCGCTCGTCGACGGTACGCTTCGAGCTCTTCGGCCCGGCGGGGGTGGGCTGGGTCTGCTATTCAGTCGGCGCGTACGGCGGGGACCGCAAGCCGGTAGCCGCGCTGGGGCTCATTCCCTCGTACCCCACGCAGGCCGACCTGCGTCAGCTGCAGCCGCAGGACTCGCTGAACCCCTAGCGATTCGCGGGGCGATCGGCCGCACGTCGGCGTATCGCGGGCTCATCACGATCGGCCGGGCAGGGACCGGCCGATCCATCGGCTCAGAGCCCCAGGCGGGACTTCACTTCGATGACCGAAGGGTTCGTTGCGCTCGACCCGTCGGGGAAGAGCACGGTCGGCACCGTCTGGTTGCCCCCGTTCAACGATTCGACGAGGGCGGCTGTGCCCTCGATCTCCTCGATGTTGACCTCGGTGTACCCGATGCCGTCTTTGTCGAGCTGCTTCTTCAGGCGGTTGCAGTAGCCGCACCACGAGGTGGAGAACATCGTGATGGTCTCAGCGGCCGGGAGGAAGTCGGTTGTCGTCGTCATGCTCAGTGCAACCGGCCGACCACCGCGTTTATTTCGGCAGCGCGGTCAGGCGTCGCCGTCGAACATCGACGTGACGGAGCCGTCGTCGAAGACTTCGTGGATGGCGCGCGCCAGCAGCGGCGCGATCGGCAGCACGGTCAGCGACGGGAAGCGCTTCTCATCGGGAATCGGCAGCGTGTCGGTGACGACCACGGAGTCGATGAAGTCCGACTGCAGGATGTCGTAGGCCGGGTCGGAGAACACCGCGTGGGTCGCGGCGACGATGACGCCCTTCGCACCGGCGTTCTTCAGCGCCTCGGAGGCCGCGACGATGGTGCGGCCGGTGTCGATCAGGTCGTCGACCAGCAGGCACCAGCGGCCCTTGACGTCGCCCACGATCTCGTGCACGGAGACCTGGTTAGGCACCAGCGGGTCGCGACGCTTGTGGATGATCGCGAGCGGAGTGCCGAGCTTGTCGCTCCACACGTCGGCGACGCGCACGCGGCCCATGTCTGGCGACACGACCGTGAGCTGTTCGAGGTCGAACGTCTTACGGATGTGCTCCATGAGCACCGGCATGGCGAACAGGTGGTCGACGGGGCCATCGAAGAACCCCTGGATCTGCGGGGCGTGCAGGTCGACCGACATGATGCGGTCGGCCCCGGCCGCCTTGAACAGGTCGGCGACGAGCCGGGCCGAGATCGGCTCACGGCCGCGGTGCTTCTTGTCCTGCCGGGCGTAGGGGTAGAACGGGGCGACGACGGTGATGCGCTTCGCCGAGGCGCGCTTCAGAGCGTCGACCATGATGAGCTGTTCCATCAGCCACTCGTTGATCGGCGTCGAGTGCGACTGGATGACGAAGACGTCGCTGCCGCGAACGCTGCCGTTGAAGCGAACGTACAGCTCGCCGTTGGCGAAGGTGTGCGAGGTCGTGCTGATCAGTCCGGTGTCGAGCTCGGCGGCGATGGCCTCTGCGAGTTTCGGATGCGCCCGGCCGGTTGCGAGAACCAGGTGCTTTTCACCGTTCGACGTGATCTCGGACACTTATTCTCCTGAACTTTCCTGGGCGCGCTGGGCCGCACGGTCGGCGGCTGAACCCGCGCGATGCGCAGCGACCCACCCCTCGAGGTTGCGCTGCGGTGCGACGTTCATGGCCAGTGACCCTGCCGGAACGTTCTTGCGCACCACTGTTCCGGCGGCGCTGTAGGCTCCGTCACCCAGTGTAACGGGGGCGACGAAGACGTTGTGCGACCCGGAGCGCACGTGCGAGCCGACCTCCGTGTGGCTCTTCGTGACCCCGTTGTAGTTGGCGAAGATCGTCGCCGCGCCGATGTTGGTGCCCTCGCCGATGGTGGCGTCGCCCACGTACGAGAGGTGCGGCACCTTGCTGCCCGCGCCGATCTCGGCGTTCTTCGTCTCGACGAAGGTGCCGATCTTGCCGTCTGCGCCGAGAACGGTGTTCGGGCGCAGGTAGGCGAACGGGCCGACGGATGCCCCGGCGCCGATCACGGCCAGCTCGGCGTCTGTGCGCTTCACCGTCGCACGCTCCCCCACCTCGCAGTCGAGGAGGGTGGTGTCGGGGCCGACCACGGCGCCGCGCGCGATCGTCGTCGCGCCCCGGATCTGCGTGCCCGGCAGCAGGGTCACATCGGGTTCGAGGGTCGCCTTCAGGTCGATCCACGTGGTCGCCGGGTCGTGCACGGTGACGCCGGCGAGCTGCCAGCCGCGGATGATCAGGGCGTTCAGTTTCGCGGCGGCCTCGCTCAGCTGGGCGCGGTCGTTGATGCCCGCGACCAGCCAGGAGTCGGCCACCGGCAGCACGCTGACCTCGGAGCCGGCGCGGCGCAGCAGCTCGATCACGTCGGTGAGGTACTTCTCGCCCTGCGCGTTGTGCGTGCTGAGCTGCGGCAGCAGGTCGCGCAGCTGCGAGACGCCGAACATGTAGACGCCGGCGTTGATCTCGGCGATCGCGAGTTCGCTGTCGGTGGCGTCGCGGTGCTCGACGATGCGGTCGACCGTCGAGTCGCCCGCATCGTGCCGCACGATGCGCCCGTACCCCGAGGGGTCGTCGAGGTAGGCCGAGAGCAGCGTCGCCGCCGCGCGCGACCGGCGATGCTCGGCGACGAGGCCCGAGAGCGTCTGCACGTCGAGCAGGGGGGTGTCGCCGTTCATCACCAGAACGTCGCCGTCGAAGTCGGCGGGCAGGGCCTGCACCGCCTGCTCGACGGCACGGCCGGTGCCGGGCGTCTCGTCCTGGTCGACGACCAGGCCGTCAGGCAACTGGTCGGTGATCACGTCGACCAGACGGTCGCGCTCGTGGCGCACGACGGCGATCGTGTGGGCGGCGTCGAGCTCCCTCGCCGTGCCCAGAACGTGGCTGACGATCGGAATGCCCGCAAGGTGATGGAGGAGTTTCGGCGTCTCGGATTTCATTCGCGTACCCTGCCCGGCGGCGAGGATGATGATCGCGAGTCTGGAGTCGGTCATGTTTCTCTCCCTGTCTCCGTCAAGCGCTCCGCCTCCAGGATTCGAACCTAGTCCTAACAGCTCCAAAGGCTGTCGTGCTGCCGTTACACCAAGGCGGAATGCCCGTGGCGTCTGCCGCGTGCAGTGAACAAGTCTGCCAGATCGCGCGCTCGCGCGTGACGGGCCACAGGAGATCGTGGGCGATTGCAGCGATAATGAAAGGATGCCCGATCCCGAATCCACAGACTCCGTCGACGCGATCGTCGACGCGTGGAAGCGCGAGCGGCCCGACCTCGACTTCGCGCCCCTCCAGGTGCTGTCGCGCGTCTGGCGACTCTCCCGGCACCTCGACAGGGCCCGTCGCACCTCGTTCGGCACGAGCGAGCTGGATTCGTGGGAGTTCGATGTGCTCTCCGCGCTCCGCCGGGCCGGAACGCCCTACCAGCTGAGCCCGAAGGCGCTGCTCGAAGAGACCCTGGTGTCGTCGGGAACGATGACGAACCGCATCGACCGGCTGGTGAGCCGCGGCCTGGTCGAGCGTCGCACCTCGCCGAACGACGGTCGCGGCATCCTCGTCACCATGACGGCCGACGGGCTCGCCCGGGTCGACCGGGCCATCGACGAGCTGGTGATCAGCGAGACGCAGCTGCTCTCCGGCCTGTCGAAGCCCGACCAGGAACGGCTGGCCGGGCTGCTGCGAAAGCTCTCACGCGACTTCGGCTGAAGCCCAGCCGCCCAGCTGGCCAGCCGCCCTGCCGGCCAGCCGCCCGGCGTCAGGCCAGAAGCTCGCTGAGCTCCAGCCAGCGCAGCTCGAGGTCGCTCAGCGTGTTCTGCACCGTGTCCAGCTCGGCAGAGAGAGCGCCGAGGCCCGTGTAGTCGTTCGGGTCGTGCGCGGCCATCTTCACGTGGATGTCGTTCACCTGCGCGCCGTACTTCTCGAGCCGGCGGTTGACCGAGGCGAGCTCCTTCTGCGCGTTGCGGAGGTCGGCACCCGACAGCTTCGGCTTCGCAGGAGTGCCGCCGGCACTGCCCGATCCATTCGCCGACGCACCCTGCGACTCTGTCGGGCTCGACGTCGACCCGCGCGTGCCGGTGCGCTGCTGCAGGGCGCGCACTTCGAGGTACTGGTCGACGCCCCGCGGCAGGTGGATGAAGCCCCCGTCGATCACGGCGTACTGGTTGTCGGTGACGCGTTCGAGCAGGTACCTGTCGTGCGAGACGACGAGGAGCGTACCGGGATAGGTGTCCAGCAGGTCTTCGATCGCCGCGAGCATGTCGGTGTCGAGATCGTTGGTCGGCTCATCCAGAATCAGCACGTTCGGTTCGCTCAGCAGGATGAGCAGCAGTTGCAGGCGGCGCTTCTGCCCACCCGAGAGGTCTTTGACCTGCGTCGAGAGCTGGGCGCTCGTGAAGCCGACGCGCTCGAGCAACTGGGTCGGCGTCATCTCCTTGCCGCCCGACACGTAGGAGCTGCGCTGGCGGCCGATGACATCGCTGACCCGGTCGTTCAGAATGTCGTCGAGCTCGAAGAGCTGCTGGGTCAGGGTCGCGACGCGGATCGTCTTGCCGCGCTTGACGGTTCCGCCCGTCGGCTGCAGCGAACCGGAGACGAGGCTCAGCAGCGTGGACTTGCCTGCGCCGTTGATGCCGAGCACGCCGGTGCGCTCGCCCGGGGCGATGCGCCAGGTGACGTCGTGCAGCACACGCTTCTCGCCCGCTCCCCCGACGCCGTCGTACACGACAGAGACGTTCTCGAGGTCGACCACGTCTTTGCCGAGCCGCTGCATCGCCATCGACGCGAGGCTCACCGAGTTTCGCACGGGTGGCTCGTCGGCGATCAGGGCGTTCGCGGCGTCGATGCGGAACTTCGGCTTCGCCGTGCGGGCCGGAGCGCCGCGGCGGAGCCACGCGAGCTCCTTCTTCATCAGGTTCTGGCGCTTCGCCTCCATGGTCGCCGCCATCGTGTCGCGCTCGACGCGCTGCAGGATGTAGGCGGCGTACCCGCCCTCGAACGGCTCGACCAGCCGGTCATGCACCTCCCAGGTCGCGGTGCAGATCTCGTCGAGGAACCACCGGTCGTGGGTGACGACCACCAGCCCGCCCGCGTTCGTCGACCAGCGGCGCTTCAGGTGCCCGGCGAGCCAGGCGATGCCCTCGACGTCCAGGTGGTTCGTCGGTTCGTCGAGGAAGATGATGTCGTGGTCGCCGATCAGCAGCTGGGCGAGCGCGATGCGCCGGCGCTGGCCACCCGAGAGGTCGGCGACGCTCGCATCCCACGGGATGTCGCTGGCCAGGCCTGCGATCACGTCGCGCACGATCGGGTCCCCGGCCCAGACGTGTTCCTCGATGTCGCCGACGATGGTCTGGCCGACCGTCAGGGAGTCGTCGAGGGTGTCGGACTGGTCGAGCACGGCGAGCGTGACGCCGTTGCGGCGGGTGACGCGACCGGAATCGGGCTCGAGGCGCCCGGCGAGCATCCGGAGCAGCGTGGACTTGCCGTCGCCGTTCCGGCCGACGATACCGATGCGATCGCCCTCGTTGATGCCGATGGTGACGTCGTCGAAGATGATGCGGGTGGGGAATTCGAGGTGAAGGGACTCTGCGCCCAGTAGATGTGCCATTGTGTCAAGTTGACCACAGAATCGCCGAGGTCACAGAGAGCGCCCGGCGAGGGCACCCTGTAGCGTCGGTGCTGACGCAGAAAGCAGGCCCCCATGAGTCTCGGATTCGGTATCTTCCTCATCGCCGTCGGCGCCATCCTCGCCTTCGCGCTCGACGTGACGGTCAGCTGGGTCGACATCAAGACGGTCGGTTACATCCTGATGGGCGCCGGTTTCGTGATCGTCATCATCGGAATCGCGCTGATCGCTCGCAAACGCTCGTCGACCGCGACGACCCGCAGCGCGGTCGACCCGGTCAGCGGCGAGCAGGTCACACGCAGCGAACGCCGCGACGACGTCGTCTGACCCGCGTCGCGTGACAACCACCGGTGTGGCGGAGCTCATCTCTGCCCGCATGACGACCACGCCCGACTTCCCGAAGCCGGGCATCCTGTTCCGTGACCTGACGGCGCTGATGGCCGACGGCGCGGCTCTGCGGGAGGTGACGGCGGCGCTGCTCGCCGAGATGCCCGCCGACATCGACGCAGTGGTCGGCGTGGAGGCGCGGGGCTTTCTCTTCGCAGCCGCCGCGGCGCACGCGCGGGGCATCGGGGTGTACCCGATCCGCAAGGAGGGCAAGCTGCCGGGCCCGCTGCTGAGCGAGACCTACGACCTCGAATACGGCACCGCGACCATCCAGCTGCAGCCGGACTCGCTGCCCGCCGGGTCGCGGGTCTACGTGCTCGACGATGTGCTGGCGACCGGCGGAACGATGGCCGCCGCGGTTCGCCTGCTCGAGCGGGCCGGCTACGTGGTGGCGGGGCTCGGCATCGCGATCGAGCTCGCCGACCTCGGCGGGCGGGCGGCGGTCGCGGGCTACCCCGTGCACGCGCTGCTCGCGCTCGAGGGGTGAGCGGGATGCCCGTGCCGGGTGCCTGCGGCGGCGCCGCGCGCCGCTGCGCTGGTGCGGGCGCGGGTGTGGGTGCGGTCGCGCGCTGGCGCCGCGCGGCGGGCGCACGCCGTCGGGCGGCGGCGCGCCGCTGCGCTGGCGCGGCTGCGCGTGCGGGTTGTCGCCGCGCGGTGGGCGCGCGCCGTCGGGCGGCGGCGGTCACCACCCCCGGCGCTTCGATGATCGCCACCCCCGGCGCGACGGGTGTTGCGCGCTGGCGCAGGGCGGCGGCCCGCGCATGATGAGCCTCGAGCTGCTGCTCGACGCGGCGACGGATGCCCGCATCCGGGCCGAGTGGACGGCCCTGGTCGATGCCGACCTCCCCAGCCAGGCCCGCCACACCGGCGCGAGCAACGCCCCGCACATCACCTTGCTCGCCGCGCAGTCCGTGAGCCCCACCCTCCGCCCCGCAGCCGCGGCGCGCCACGCCGCCGCCAGCGCCGCCGCCGCCCCCTCTGCTCCCGCCTCGGCCACCGCCCCGGCCGTCGCCGTCGCCGTAGCCGCCGTCCTACTGGCCGACGCCACAGCGGCGAGACCTCAGACGGCACCCGCGCCGGGTCTCGAGCAGGGGCACGGGCGGGAACTGGGGTTGCCGATCCCGGTCCACCTCAGTGGTCTCATCGTGTTCGGCGGACCGCCGCGCGGGCTCGTGCTGGCGCGGCTCGTCGCGGTGACCGCCGACCTCGCACTGCTGCACACGAGCGTGCACCGCCGGGCATCCGGAGTCGAGGGCCTCTCTGAGCAGACCTCCCCCGACCACTGGACCCCGCACGTCACCCTCGCCAGCCGCCTCACCCCCGCGCAGCTCGCCTCAGCGATCGAGGTGCTCGCCGCCCACGCGGAGGCATCTGCAGCCGTGACCCCACCCGCCGCCGCTCCCGTCGCACCGCCCGTCACACCGCCCAGCGTCGCGTTCGCGATCTCGCTGCGGCACTGGAACGGCGATACGAAGACCGTCAGCACCGTCATCCCGCCGCCCTCCTGACCCGCCGCCGGGTGTCGCCGGGACACCGCTCGCCCAATCGGCGGCGAATACGGGCCCGGTCGGGCCGAGGAGTGTGCGGGAGACCACGTCTCTGCCCCATCAGGACGGACATGACGCGAACCGGCGCGACTATCGCCTCGGATGCGCTCAGCTCCGTCCGTGTGGGAGGGGTCCGAGGGCGCGCAGCGCAGCGCAGCGCGCGGCGGGCAGCGCGGCGCGCGGCGGGCAGCGGGCGGGTCAGTCGCCGACGACGCGGGCGCCGTGCACGGGGCCGGTGGCCCGCACGACGGTGTGGCGGCCGGCCGAGAGCGCGATCTGCAGTTCGAGGGCGCCGTCGAGGTCGGCCGCCAGGAAGGCGACCGTCGGGCCCGAGCCCGACACGATGCCGGCGAGCGCGCCGTTGGCCTCGCCAACCTCCAGCACGCTGGCGAGCTGCGGCGCCAGGTGCAGGGCCGGGGCCTGCAGATCGTTGTGCAGGGACTCCGCGAGCATGTGCGGATCTCCTGCGCGGAGCGCCTGCAGCACGTCGGCGTCAACCGTCGGCTGGGTCTGGGCCGGGAAGATGTCCTGCGCGTGACGGTCGCGGTGGCGGTCGAGCTCCGTGTACACCTCGGGGGTCGCATTACCGTAGTCGGCGAGCGCCAGCACCCACTGGAACTGCCCCTTCGCGAGCGCCGGGCTCAGCCGGTCGCCGCGCCCGGTGCCGATGGCGGTGCCGCCCGTGAAGGCGAACGGAACATCCGCCCCCAGCCGCGCGGCGAGGCCGAGCAGCTCCTCACGGCCGAGTTCGGTGCCCCAGAGGGTGTCGCAGGCCAACAGGGTGGCCGCGGCATCCGCAGAGCCGCCGCCCATGCCGCCCGCGATGGGGACGTTCTTCGAGATCTCGAGGTGCACGCCGCCGCGGAAGCCGGCGCGGTGGGCGAGCATGCGCGCGGCGCGGATCGCCAGGTTCGACCCGTCGGTCGGCAGGTTCGAGGAGTCGATCGACCCGGTGAAGCTGACGGAGAAGTCGTCGGCGTCAGTCGCACGCACGTCTTCGTAGAGCGACACGGCCTGGTAGGCGGTCGCCACGTCGTGGTAGCCGTCGGGCATGACGGCCCCGACCTTCAGGAACACGTTGATCTTCCCCGGCGCCCTGACGTGAACCGCTTTGCCTCGCCAGTTCTGGGTCATGACGTTAACTTACCTGAGCCGGGCAGAACCGTTCGACGCCCGCCCCCTCACTCGACCCGCGTGGCCACCTTCGCGATCGCGAGGAAGTCGTGCACCGTCAGCGCCTCTCCGCGCGCGGTCGGATCTTGCCCCGCAGCCGTGATGACCTCTGCCGCCGTCGCCGACGACCCGAACACGCTCGAGAGCGACTGCCGCAGCATCTTGCGGCGCTGCTGGAACGCGGCATCCACCAGCTCGAAGGTCGCGAGCCGCAGTTCCTCGCTGGCGAGGCTCGTCGTCGAGCGTTCGAACGCGACCAGCACAGAGTCGACGTTGGGCACGGGCCAGAACACCTGGCGGCTCACCTGGCCTGCCGTTCGCCAGGTTCCGTACCAAGCGGCCTTCACACTGGGGCTGCCGTAGACCTTCGAGCCGGGGTCGGCGGCGATGCGGTGACCGACTTCGGCCTGCACCATCACCACACCGCTCTGGATGCTCCAGAAATGTTCGAGGAAGTGCAGCAGTACCGGCACCGAGACGTTGTAGGGCAGGTTCGCGACGAGCCGGGTGGGGGCGCCGGGCAGGCTCATGATGCGGAGCGCGTCGTCGCGCACGACGGTCAGCCGGGCATCCGGTTGCAGCATCCCGACCGTGTGCGGCAGCTGTTCGGCGAGCCGTTTGTCGATCTCGATGGCGATCACCTCGGCGCCGATCTCGACGATGCCGAGCGTCAGCGAACCGAGCCCCGGGCCGATCTCGACGACGGTCTCTCCCGGCTGCACACCGGCGATGCGCACGATGCGCCGCACCGAGTTGCCGTCGATCACGAAGTTCTGGCCGAGCTTCTTCGTCGGGGTCAGGTCGAGCAGGTCGGCGAGGTCGCGGATCTCGGCCGGCCCCAGCAGCGCTGCCTTCTCGTCGGTCATCGGACCTCCCCCGCCGCTTGGCCCGCGAGACGGACAGTTCGCGCCGAGACGGTCAGGTAGGGCCGTCGGTCTCGCCCGGAAGTGACCATCTCGCGGTAGAGGGCGCCGGCGTGGGTGGGGAGCGGGAGGCGGGCGGGGAGCGCTGTGCGGGGCGGCATCAGTCGTCCCGGCCGGGCAGGACGACGGGCTCGGCGTTCCACGAGCCGTACACCAGCTCGGTGTTCGAGGTGATCTGCGCGGCGAGCATCGACGCATCGGTGCCGAGGTGCTCGGCCATCGCGCGGAGCGTGTGCGGGATGAGGTACGGCGCGTTCGGCCGGCCGCGGTTCGGCGTCGGCGTCAGATAGGGGGCGTCGGTCTCGACGAGCAGCAGGTTGCGGGGCGCGACGGCCAGCGCGTCGCGCAGCTTGCCTGCGTTCTTGAACGTCACGGTGCCGGCGAACGACATGAACCACCCGTTCTCGGCGCAGATGCGGGCGAGTTCGACGTCACCCGAGAAGCAGTGGAACACCGTGCGCTCGGGCGCGCCGACCCGCTTCAGGGTCGCGATCACCTCGGCGTGGGCATCCCGGTCGTGGATCTGCAGGGCGAGGTCGTTCTCTTTCGCGATCTCGATGTGCGCCTCGAACGAACGGTACTGCGCCGCGATCGCCTCGTCGCCCGAGGTGCGGAAGAAGTCGAGCCCGGTCTCGCCGACCGCCACCACGCGGGGCCGGGTCGCCAGCTCTGCGATCACGGCGAGTGCGTCGTCGAGGTCGCCGGCCCGGTCGTGCACGGGGGCTTCGTTCGGGTGCAGGGCGACGGCGGCGAGCATCCGCGGCTCGCGGAGGGCCTGCTCCGCCGACCAGCGCGAGGTCTCGACGTCAGTGCCGACCTGCACGACCCCGGCGACGCCGACACTGGATGCCCGGTCGAGCTGTTCGCGGTACGAGAGCTGCTCGCCCGGCGCTCCGTCTGGGCTGGCCGAGCGCTGAGGGATGATCTCGAGGTGGGTGTGATTGTCGTACACCGGCACCACGAGAGGTTGCGGCGGCGGCGGATACGTCAGGTCGCGGCCGCGCGACGGTGCACCGCCGCCCGCGTCGCTCACGCCGCGCCTTCGATGGTCTCGACGCGCGGGAAGAGCGGCTCGAGGGCCGTCACGGTTCCGCTGCCCTGCCAGTCGAACGCGGCACGGATGGGCACTTCGCCGATCTCGCCGACGCCGCCGAGGGCGCTCCAGAGCTTCGCCGTCGCCTCGGGGATGACCGGCGAGAGCAGCACGGCGAGGGTGCCGACACCGTGCACGGCCGTCGCGAGCACCGCCTCGAGGCGCGGACGGTCGTCGGGGTTCTTCGCCAACTTCCACGGCTCCTGGGCGGTGATGTAGCCGTTCAGCTCGTCGACCAGCTGCCAGACGGCGCCGATCGCTTCGTGGATGGCGAGGCGCTCGATGGCGGCGTCTGCCTCGGCGACCACGCGGTGTTCGAGTGCGCGAAGGTTCTCGTCTGCCTCGGCGAGGGTCACGGCATCCGGAACCCGCCCGTCGAAGTAGCGGATGAGCATGGCGACGACGCGCGAGGCGAGGTTGCCGAAGCCGTTCGCGAGCTCGGCCTGGTAGCGGGCCGAGAGGTCTTCCCAACTGAAGGAGCCGTCCTGCCCGAAGTTGATGGCGCTCATGAAGTAGTAGCGGAATGCGTCAGACCCGAACGTGTCGGTGATCTGGTTCGGCGCGATGCCGGTGAGCTTCGACTTCGACATCTTCTCGCCGCCCACCAGCAGCCAGCCGTGGCCGAAGACCTGCTTCGGCACGTCGAGGCCGGCGGCCATCAGCATGGCCGGCCAGATGACGGCGTGGAAGCGCGCGATGTCTTTGCCGACGATGTGGGTCGCGGGCCACAGCTCCGCGAAGCGGGCGTCGTCGCTGCCGTAGCCGGCCGCGGTGATGTAGTTCAGCAGCGCGTCGAACCAGACGTAGACGACGTGCGTGTCGTCCCACGGGACCTTGATGCCCCAGTCGAACGACTGCCGGCTGATGGAGAGGTCGGTGAGGCCGCGCTTCACGAACGCGACGATCTCGTTGCGCACACTCTCGGGCTGGATGAACCCCGGGTTCGACTCGTACAGGTCGAGCAGCGGCTGGGTGAAGTCGCTCATGCGGAAGAAGTAGTTGCGCTCCTGCAGCAGCTCGACCGGCTTCGAGTGGATGGCGCACACCTGCACGCCCTCGTACTGGCCGGTGCCGTCGACCAGGTCGCCGGGCTGCTTGTACTCCTCGCAGCCCACACAGTAGAAGCCCTCGTAGTCGCCCGTGTAGATGTAGCCGGCGTCGAAGAGGCGCTGCAGGAAGAGCTGCACGTTGGTCTCGTGCCGCTCGTCGGTCGTGCGGATGAAGTCGTCGTTCGAGATCTCGATCGTCTTCAGCAGCGGCTGCCAGGCCGTGGCGACGAGGCGGTCGGCCCACTCCTTCGGCGTGACGCCGTTGGCCGTGGCGGTGCGGAGGATCTTCTGGCCGTGCTCGTCGGTGCCGGTGAGGAACCACGTGGGGTCGCCCGCCTGGCGGTGCCAGCGCGCGAGAACGTCGGCGGCGACCTCGGTGTAGGCGTGCCCGATGTGGGGCACGTCGTTCACATAGAAGATCGGCGTGGTGATGTAGAAAGAGGAGCCGTCGGACATGCTCCTCATCTTAAGGCGTGCCGGGCCTCCACCCGGGCGGCGAGGGCCGCCTCGTACAGGTCGCGCTTGCTGAGGCCGGTGGCATCGGCGATGGCGGCGGCCGCGTCTTTCAGCCGCGTGCCGTCGGAGACGAGCTCCTGCACCTGGGCCACACCGACCTCGAGTGTGACCTCGAGAGCCTCCGCGCCGGCGACGACCAGCACGATCTCGCCCTTCACCCCGGCCGCCGCCCACTCGACCAGCGACGCCGCGGTGCCCCGCCGCACCTCTTCATAGAGCTTCGTGAGCTCCCGGCAGACCGCGACGAGCCGGTCGTCGCCGAAGGCAGACGCGATGTTGGCGAGGGAAGCCTCGAGCCGGTTCGGCGACTCGAAGAACACCATCGTGCGGCGCTCCCGCACCAGCTCCCGCAGCACCCGCAGCCGGTCGCCCTGCTTCCGCGGCAGAAAACCCTCGAACGTGAATCGGTCGGTCGGCAGGCCCGAGACGGCGAGCGCCGAGACGACGGCCGACGGGCCCGGGATGATCGTGACATCCACTCCCCCGGCGACCGCGGCCTGCACGAGATGGAACCCCGGATCCGAGACGGTCGGCATACCGGCATCGCTCAGCACGACGAGGTCGGTCGTGCGCGCGAGCTCGACGAGTTCGAGGGCCTTCTCGCGCTCATTGTGGTCGTGCAGGGCGATGAGGCGGGGCCGGTTCTCGACGCCGAGCGCGCGCAGCAGCTTCGCCGTGACGCGGGTGTCTTCGGCAGCGACGACCTCGGCGGCCTCGAGGGTCTCGACGAGGCGCACGGAGGCATCCTTGAGGTTGCCGATGGGCGTGGCGGCCAGGATGATCATGCGCTCCAGTCTGCACCAGTACCATGGGCGGGTGAGCCAAGCCACCGACTCCGCGACCCCCGCGCCAGACCCGCTCGCCGGCGACGCTCCGCCGAAGCCCGAGCGCCCGCGCGGCAGTCGGCTCGACACGTGGTGGGCCGGTCTCGTCTCGACCCCGGCCCGGCAGCGCGCGTGGCGCTGGGGCGGCCCCCTCGCCGTCACCCTGCTGGCCGCGATCCTCCGGCTCTGGAACCTCGGCGACCCGCACAGCCTGGTCTTCGACGAGACGTTCTACGTCAAAGACGCCTGGTCGCTCCTCCACCTCGGCTACGAGGGCTCGTGGCCGGCGACGCCCGACCCGGCCTTCAACGCCGGCGACGTGAACTCGTACCTCGACGCTCCGGGGTATGTCGTGCATCCGCCCCTCGGCAAGTGGATCATCGCCCTCGGCCTCGCGGTCTTCGGCGCCGAGAACAGCTTCGGCTGGCGCGTCTCTGTGGCCGTCTGCGGCATTCTCGGCGTGCTGCTGATCTCGCTGATCGGCACGAAACTCTTCCACTCGACACTGCTCGGCACGATCGCCGGCTTCCTGTTCGCGATCGACGGCCACGCGATCGTGATGGCCCGCATCGGCATTCTCGACGGCATTCTGATGCTGTTCCTGCTGCTCGGCTTCGGTGCCTTCCTGCTCGATCGCGAGTGGCATCTGAAACGCCTGGCGGCGCGGATAGAACAGAGCGAGCGCGAGGGCCACGAGGTTCTCTGGGGCCCCGCGATCTGGTGGCGACCGTGGCTGATGGTCGCGGCCCTCACCCTCGGTCTCGCGACGGCCGTGAAATGGTCGGGCCTCTACTTCCTGGTCGCGTTCGCGCTCTACACGGTGCTGGTGGATGCCCTGGCCCGCCGACGCGCCGGCCTCCCGTTCTGGCTCAGCGCGAGCATCCTGAAGCAGGGCCTGGCCTCCCTCGTGCTGATCGTGCCGATCTACCTGGCCAGCTACCTCGTGACCTGGACGGGCTGGTTCGCCAGCTCGAACGGCTACTACCGCAACTGGGCGCAGACCGACGGTACGCCCTGGACCGGCGGCCTCGCCTGGGTGCCGCTGACCATCCAGAACTTCTGGCACTTCGAGGCTTCTGTCTACAACTTCAACGTCAACGAGCACTCGCCCCACCCCTACGCGGCGAATCCGTTCACCTGGCTGTTCATGATCCGGCCGACGCAGATGTACGTGAACACGATCAGCGACGGGTCGGGCGGCTGCGGCGAGCAGACCTGCTACGAGAACATCACCTCCGTGGGCAACGCGGCCATCTGGTGGGCCGCGACCGCTGCCATCTTCTTCCTCGTCTACCGTCTCATTCGCAAGCGCGAGTGGCAGGTCGGCATCATTCTGATGGGAATGGTCGGCGGATACCTTCCCTGGCTGCTGTTCACGAACCGCACGATCTTCCAGTTCTACACAATCGCCTTCGAGCCGTACATGATTCTCGGGTTGACGTTCGTGATCGGGCTGGCGCTCGGTCGGCGAACGGATGCCCGGCGAAAACGCGTCTCGGCGCTCTGGGTCGTGGCGGCCTACCTCGTACTCGCGATCGCGGTGTCGGTGTTCTTCTGGCCGGTGTGGACGGCGCAGCCGATCCCGGGCTGGCTGCTGACGTTGCACTACTGGTTGCCGTCGTGGCGGTAGGCGGGCGTTCCCTGCGCGGCCCGCGGTGGCTGCCGGGCCTCGTGGTCGCCGGTGCCGCCACGCTGGTCGCCTTCCTGCTGCACCTCGCGGTGCCGGCGATCCCGCTGCTGACCGCTGCGGTGGGGCTCGGGATGATCGTGGGCCAGATTCCCGCGACGCAACGACTGCTCGACAGCATCCTGAAGCCCGGTATCGCGGTGGCTGCGCGGCGCCTCCTCCGCATCGGCATCGTGCTGCTCGGGCTGAAGCTCTCGCTGGTGGACATCGCCGGGCTCGGCTGGCCGACCATCCTCGTGATCGTTCTCGTCGTCGGCATCACCTTCGCGGCGACCCTCGGACTCGGGAAGCTGCTGCGCCTGCCCGGAACCCAGCCCATTCTGATCGCCGCCGGTTTCTCGATCTGCGGCGCCTCGGCGATCGGAGCGATGGGCGCGGTGACCCGCAGCAAAGACGAAGACCAGGCCACGCCGGTCGCGCTCGTGACGCTCTGCGGAACCCTCGCGATCTTCATCCTCCCGGCGCTCCGCTTCCCGCTCGGGCTCGACGATGCCGACTTCGGGCTGTGGGTCGGGCTGAGCGTGCACGATGTGGGCCAGGTCGTCGCGACGGCGCAGATCGCCGGGCCCGCGGCGCTGGCGGTCGCCGTCGTGGTGAAGCTCACGCGGGTGCTGACGCTGGCTCCGATGGTGGCGATCGTGGGTTTCGTCGAGCGTCGGCGCGAGAGCCGGGCCGTTCAGGCCGGCACCCGCCCGGCGTCGACCGGAGCGCGGCCCGCGATCGTGCCGCTGTTCATCGTGGGCTTCCTGGCCGCGGTGCTGGTGCGCACCTTCGTGCTCGACCCGAGCGGCGCATCCATCGCCGCCCCGGTGCTGTCGGTCGCCGACACCCTGCAGACCATCCTGTTCGGCATGGCGCTGTTCGGCCTCGGCTCGAACATCCGCTTCGCCGCCCTGGCTCGCACCGGCTGGCGCGCCCTGCTCGTGGGCCTCGCCTCCTGGCTGCTGATCGCCCTCCTGTCGCTGGCGGCGGTGTCCCTCCTCCGCTGACGCCCTGCCGGTAGGCCCAGCGGGCGGCGCCGCGTCAGCCGACGACCGGCTCCTGCTCGCGGGCGGCGTAGGCGGCGACGAGCTCGCGCTTCAGCACCTTGCCGGAGGGGCCGAGCGGCAGCGACTCGACGATGTCGATGTGGCGGGGGTACTTGTACGCCGCCACATCCTCCTTCACGAAAGCGAGCAGTTCGTCGACGGTCGCCGACGCACCCGACGCCAACACGACCGAGGCCACGATCTCCTGCCCGTGCGTCTCGTGCGGAACGCCGTACACGGCGACCATCGAGACGGCGGGATGCGCCGCCAGCACCTCCTCGACCTCGCGCGGGTACACGTTGTAGCCGTTCCGGAGGATCATGTCCTTCGTTCGATCGACGATGGTGAGGTAGCCGTCGGAGTCCTTCCGGCCGAGGTCGCCGGTGCGGAACCAGCCGTCGACCATCGCCTTCGCCGTGTCGTCGGGCCGGTTGTGGTATCCGTTCATCAGGTTGTGCCCCCGGATCACCAGCTCGCCGAGCTCACCGGTCGGCAGCAGCTCGATCGTCTCGGCAACCTCCGCGTCGGCAATCTCGACGTCGACACCCCAGATCGGCGTACCGATCGTGCCCGCGCGCGGCGGCACACCGACCATGTTGAAGGTCGCCACCGGCGAGGTCTCCGTCAGCCCGTATCCCTCGTGGATCTCGGTGCCGAACAGCTCCTTGAAGCGGTTGATCACGGCGACGGGGATGGCCGCCCCGCCCGAGATGCCGTAGCGCAGCGGCGGGCGCGCTTCGGTGCGGCCCGCGGCATCCAGAAGCGCAATGTACATCGTCGGAACGCCCATGAAGATGGTGCACTGCTGGTCGTTCATGACCTTGAGGGCGGTGTCGCCGTCGAACTTCGGCACCATCACGAGCGTCGCCCCGGCGCGGAAGACCGTGTTCATCGTGCAGGTCTGGCCGAAGGTGTGGAAGAGCGGAAGCGCCCCCAGCACCCGGTCGCCCTCCTCCATGTCGAAGGTGGTCATCAGCGACACGTTGACCTGCTCGACGAGCGCGAGGTGCGACCCCTCAGCGCCCTTGGGCGTGCCGGTCGTGCCGCTGGTGTAGAGGATGGTGGCGGTGTCGAAGGGGTTCCGCTGCACGTAGGTGTCGATGGGAACGGATGCCCGGCTCTCGTCTTCGAGACGCGGCGGCAGCTCGGGGTTCGCCTCGGGCAACAGCACGCTCAGAACGGGCACACCGGCGAGCGCAGCGCCCTTCGCGCCCTCTGCGAGCAGCGGAGCCGCGCAGACGAGCAGTTCGGCGCCGCTGTCACGCAGCACGTATTCGATCTCCTTGCCCTTCAGAAGGGCGTGGATCGGCACCACGACGCCGCCGAGCGACAGCACCGCATAGTAGATGCGCGGAAAGTCGGCCACGTTCGGAATGAGCATGGCGACGGCGGTTCCCGGTCCCACTCCCCTGTCGCGAAGGGCACCGGCATACTGCCGCGTCTGCTGCCAGAGCTCGGCGTAGGTGGTCTGCGACTCACCCACCACGATGGCGACCCGATCGGGCGTTCGTTTCGCGGCCTCGACCAGAATGGAGGCGACGGACATCGTGGCAAAACCTGTACTCATGAAGCACTTCTCTCAGTCGACGTTGACGTCACACAGCTTAGTTCTGTTCGTT
The DNA here is from genome assembly GCF_002931235.1 of Subtercola sp. Z020. Lineage (GTDB taxonomy): Bacteria > Actinomycetota > Actinomycetes > Actinomycetales > Microbacteriaceae > Subtercola. The sequence continues at coordinate 30,492 of NZ_PSTT01000109.1, forward strand.
GCGAGTGCTCCGGCAGTTTGCTGCTCCGGTAGATTCAAGCCATGGCAGATCGCGAATACGGCTTTAGAACGCGGGCAATCCACGCCGGGAACATCCCCGACGAGGTGACGGGCGCACGTGCGCTGCCGATCTACCAGAGCTCGGCTTTCGTGTTCGACGACACGGCGGATGCCGCGGCCCGCTTCGCCCTGCAGAAGTACGGCAACGTCTACAGCCGGCTCTCGAACCCGACCGTGGCCTCCTTCGAGGAGCGCGTCGCGAGCCTTGAGGGCGGCCTCGGCGCCGTCGCCACGGCCAGCGGCCTGGCTGCCCAGTACATCACCTTCGCCTCGCTCGCCGGCGCGGGCGACCACATCGTGTCGTCGGCCAATCTCTATGGCGGTTCGGTGACGCAACTGGATGTCACGCTCCGCCGTTTCGGCGTCGAGACGACCTTCGTGCGGAGCTCCGACCCGGCCGACTACGCCGCGGCGATCACCGACAAGACCAAGCTGGTCTTCGCCGAGACGGTGGCGAACCCGTCGGGCGAGGTCGCCGACATCCAGGGCCTCGCCGACGTCGCACACGCGCACGGCCTGCCCCTCATCATCGACTCGACGATCGCGACGCCCTACCTGAACCGGCCCATGGAGTGGGGCGCCGATGTGGTCATCCACTCGGCGACCAAATTCCTCGGCGGCCACGGCACGACCCTCGGCGGCGTCGTGGTCGAGAGTGGGCTATTCGACTGGCACAGTGAGAAGTTCCCGCTGTTCGGTCAACCGGTGCCGACCTACGGTGGCCTCGAGTGGTCGGGCAACTTCGGGGAGTACGCGTTTCTGACCCGGCTGCGCGCCGAGCAGCTGCGCGACATCGGCCCGGTGCTCGCGCCGCACTCGGCGTTCCTCCTGGCGCAGGGCGTCGAGACCCTGCCCTTCCGCATGCAGGCGCACGTCGACAACGCGCGCATCGTCGCCGAGTGGCTGGATGCCGACCCCCGCATCGAGTTCGTCAACTGGGCCGGGCTGCCGGCGCACCCGCACCACGACCGTGCCCTGAAGTACCTGCCGAAGGGGCCGGGCTCGGTGTTCAGCTTCGGAGTGAAGGGCGGGCGGGATGCGGGGCGCACGTTCATCGAGTCCGTCGACCTGGCGAGCCACCTGGCGAACATCGGCGACGCGAAGACCCTGGTCATCCACCCCGCCTCGACCACCCACGCCCAGCTGAACGAGCAGCAGCTGCTCGAAGCGGGCGTGCTGCCCGGCATCGTGCGCATCAGCGTCGGAATCGAAGACCCCGACGACATCATCTACGACCTCGACCAGGCCCTGTCGAAAGCAACGGAAGGTCTCTCATGACGCTCACCTCGCCTGCGACACCGGAACGCACCTGGGTCGGTCCCGATGCCAAGGGGCGCCTGAAGATCCTCCGTGCCGCGAAGTCGATCGCGATCGTCGGCGCTTCGCCGAACCCGGCCCGCTCGAGCTACTTCGTGGGGACGTACCTGCTGCAGTCGAGCACCTACCGGGTGTACTTCGTGAACCCGAACGCGACCGAGATCCTCGGGCATCCCGCCTACCCCGACCTCGCGTCGCTGCCGGAGGTGCCCGACATCGTCGACGTCTTCCGCAAGGCGAGCGACATCCCCGCCGTGATCGACGACGTGGTCGCGAGCGGCGCGAAGACGGTCTGGGTGCAGCTCGGCATCTGGAACCAGGATGCCGCGGTGCACGGCGAGAGCAAGGGACTGACCGTCGTGATGGACCGCTGCATCAAGGTGGAGCACGCCCGCTTTCACGGGGGACTCCACCTGCTCGGCTTCGACACCGGCCAGATCACGGCGCGAAAGACGATCCGCTAGAGGCGTTCTGCAGACGTTCAGCCGGATGTCACCCGTCGCCACTAGCGTGAGCCGGGTGAACGCTTCGACTGCTTCCAGCTCCTTCCCCTCCTCTTTCTCCTCTTTCTCCTCTTTCTCCTCGTTCCTCGCCTCGCCCGCAGCGCTGCCGGCGGCCCCGTCTGCCGTGTCGACCCAGTGGCTCTGCGACCACCTCGGCTCCGACACGATGGTCGTGCTCGATGCCTCGGCCACGCGGCAGAACTTCGACCGGCTGCACATCGCGACCGCCCTCTACGCCGATCTCGCCGGCGACTTCTCCGACCCGTCGGGCGCTGAGCCGTATGCGCGCCCCTCGGCCACCCGTTTCGGCACCGCCCTCGACGGCCTCGGCATCACGACCGAGACGACGGTCGTCGTCTACGACACGGCGTCGGGCCAGGAGGCCATGCGGCTCTGGTGGCTGTTCCGCTCGTTCGGGTTCGAGCGCGTCTCGGTGCTGACCGGTGGCTTCGCGAAGTGGGCCGCCGAGGAGCGCCCGATCGGGTAGCGCTGGGGCGGCAGCTGGTTTCGCGTCAGACGGCTCTCGTGTCAGCTGGGTCTGGCGTGTCAGGCGGTGGGTGACTCCGCGCGCAGGCGCACCAGCAGCTCGAGAGCTGCCCCGAAGCCGATCGGCCGCAAGAGCGCATCGGCTGCAACCGGAACGAGCGCGCGCAGCACGGCGTGCCGGTAGCGGTCGTCGCCGGTCTCCCGATAGCGCAGGAACGCGGCACGGGCCGCCGCGCTGTTGCCCGACGGGTACGCACCCTCCGAGACATCCCCTTCGAGCAGCAGGCCGCGGGCGGCGAGCACGGGGTCGCCCCCGCCGGGAACCCCCCACGGTTCGGCGGCGTTCTCGGCCGATCCGAGCGCCAGGATGCTGTCGAGCAGGCGTGCTCCCTCACTGCTGTAGCGCTCGTCACCCGTCGCGGCTCCGAGCTGCAGCAGCGCGGTGGCGAACATGCCGTAGTCCTCGAGGGTGGCCCGGGCATCCGAGACCCGGCCCTCGAGCGATGCGCGAACAAGGGAACCGTCGCTTCGCAGATGGTTCTCGAGCAGGTAGTCGGCGCTCCGCCGGGCCGCCTCGACCAGACTCTGCTCGCCGAAGGCGGTCCCCGCGTGGGTGAGGGCTCCGATGGCCAGCCCGTTCCAGCCGGTCAGGATCTTCAGGTCGAATGCCGGCGGCACCTCGGCGCGGCGCGCCTCCGCCGTGAGCGCGTAGTACCCGCCCTCCGTGCGCTCGCCCGCGACAGTGCTCTCGGAATCCTGGGCCGACGCGAAACCGCCGGCGGGCTGCTGCATCTGCTCGACGAGGTACGACGCGATGCCCTCGGCCGTCGAGCGGGCCCATTCTGCGCCGGGGTGTCGCTCGGCCGCCGTCGTGTAGGCGTCGAGCAGCAGGGCGTTGTCGTACAGCATGCGCTCGTAGTGCGGGTCGCTCCAGTCCTGCCGCGTGGCGTAGCGGAAGAAGCCGCCTTCGACGGGGTCCCGCAGATCGGAAGCCGCCATGGCCTGCAGGGCGCGATCGGCGACAGGCGCATCCATCGCCTGCAAGAACTGCAGCACGGGTGCGACGGGGAACTTCGGCGCCGTGCCGAACCCCCCGTGCACGGTGTCTTCGTAGGCGTCGAGTTCGAACACGACCTGGGCCAGCTGGGCGGCCGTGGGCACCCCGTCGTCGAGGTCGCGGTCACGGTCGGCCGCTTCGCGCGGCGCCTCCCCCGAAGCGGCAGCGTCACCTGCTGCCGCGTCACCCTCGTCGGCGGCACCCTCGCCCGCCGCGACCAGCGCGGCCAGGAGCTGGGCGGCCGTGCTCTCGACATCGGCCCGTCGCGTCGTCCACGCCTCTTCGACCGCTCCCAGAACCTGCCGGAACGACGGGTTCCCCTGCACCGCCACCGGCGGGGAGTAGGTGCCGGCGAAGAACGCCCGGCCCTGCGGTGTGACGAACACGTTGAGCGGCCAGCCGAGGTTCTGCGTGAACGCTCCCGCGGCCGCGAGGTACACGGAGTCGACCTCGGGATGCTCCTCCCTGTCGACCTTGATCGTCACGAAGCCCCTGTTGAGCTCGGCCGCGAGCGCCGGATCGCTGAAGCTCTCCCTCGCCATGACGTGGCACCAGTGGCACGTGGAGTACCCGATGGAGACGAGCACCGGCACGTCCCGGCGCTCGGCTTCGGCGAACGCCTCCTCCCCCCAGGGGAACCAGTCCACCGGGTTGTCACTGTGCGAACGGAGGTACGGGCTGATCGCGTCGCCGAGTCGGTTGGCCATGATCCCAGCGTACGCGGCGACAGAACGAGCACCGGTGTGGCGGCCGGCCGCCGCGCTCACCCCTGCCCGAGCCGGGTTCGGCGCTTGTAGACTGGAAGGCCAATGATTCCCGAGTCGATCCACTTTCCGCCCGAGCTCCCCGTCAGCAAGCTCCGGGAGGAGATCGCGGCGACGATCGAAGCCAACCAGGTCGTCATCATCGCCGGCGAGACGGGATCGGGCAAGACGACGCAGATTCCCAAGATCTGCCTCGAGCTCGGTCGCACCAGCATCGGCCACACCCAGCCCCGGCGCATCGCTGCCCGCACGATCGCCGAGCGCATCGCCGAAGAGCTCGGCCAGGAGGTGGGCGACCTCGTCGGCTACCAGGTGCGCTTCACCGATCGGGTCGGGCCGAACACCCGCATCAAGCTGATGACCGACGGCATTCTGCTGAACGAGATCCACCGGGACCGGCTGCTCAAGAAGTACGACACGATCATCATCGACGAGGCTCACGAGCGCAGCCTCACCATCGACTTCCTGCTCGGCTACCTCAGGGAGCTGCTGCCCCAGCGCCCCGACCTCAAGGTCATCGTCACCTCCGCCACCATCGACCCCGAGAGCTTCTCGCGGCACTTCGGCGGCGCACCCATCATCGAGGTCTCCGGTCGAACGTTCCCGGTGGAGGTTCGCTACCGCCCGCTGGTCGCCGACGGTGAGACCTTTGACGACGTCGACGACGCCACCGCCGACCGCGATCCCCTCGACGCCGTCAACGACGCCCTCGACGAGCTCGCCCGCGAGGGCGACGGCGACGTGCTGGTGTTCTTCTCGGGCGAGAACGAGATCCGCGACGCCGAAGAGTCGATCCGCGGCCGGCTGAACTCCGGTCGGTCGGGCTCGCTCGGCTCCGCCACCGAGGTACTGCCGCTCTACGGGCGGCTGTCGGCGGCAGACCAGCACAAGGTGTTCCAGCGAACGAGCACCCCGGGCATCCGGCGCCGGATCGTTCTGGCGACGAACGTGGCAGAGACGAGCCTCACCGTTCCGGGGATCAAGTACGTCATCGACACCGGAACCGCCCGCATCAGCCGTTACAGCGTGCGGTCGAAGGTGCAGCGCCTTCCGATCGAGGCGATCTCGCAGGCCTCCGCGAACCAGCGTGCCGGGCGAAGCGGCCGCACCAGTGACGGCATCTGCATCCGCCTCTACTCCGAGCAGGACTACCTCGCGCGCCCGGAGTTCACCGAACCCGAGATCCTCCGCACCAACCTCGCCGCCGTCATCCTGCAGATGATCTCACTGGGCCTCGGCGACATCGCCTCCTTCCCCTTCCTCCAGGCCCCGGATTCGCGCGGCATCAAAGACGGGCTCGACCTGCTGAGCGAGCTGGGTGCGATCAACACACCCGGCTCGGCCCCGGGCAAGCCCGGCACATCGGCTGTGCCCACACTCAGCCGCGTCGGGCGCGATCTCTCCCGCATGCCCATCGAGCCACGTTTCGCCCGCATGGTCATCGAGTCGAAGAATCATGGCTCGAGCCGCGAAGTGATGGCGATCGTCGCGGGGCTGACCGTGCAGGATCCGCGTGAACGCCCGCTGGAGAAGCGCCAGCGGGCAGACGAGTTCCACGCGCGGTTCACCGACCCCACGAGCGACTTCCTCACGCTGTTGAATTTGTGGAACTACCTGGAGGAACGTCAACGGGAACTCTCGTCGAGCGCCTTCCGTCGGCTCTGCAAGGCCGAGCACCTCAACTACCTGCGTGTGCGCGAATGGCAGGATGTCTTTCGGCAGTTGCGGCAGCTCAGCAAGCCCCTGAACCTGGTGATCGGCGATCCGTCTGTCGACCCTGACGGAATCCACCGATCGATACTCTCCGGTCTCCTCTCACACATCGGTCTGAAAGACGTCGCCAAGAAGGACTATGTCGGCGCGCGACAGACCCGATTCAGCCTCTTCCCCGGGTCTGCCCTGTCGAAGAAGCAGCCGAACGCCGTCATGAGCGCCGAGCTCGTCGAGACGAGCCGGCTGTTCGCCCGCATGAACGCCTCGATCGATCCGGCGTGGGCCGAGCAGCTCGCGGGCGACCTCTGCAAGCGGAGCTACTCCGAGCCGCACTGGGAGAAGAAGCAGGGCGCCGTCGTCGCCTACGAACGGGTCACGCTCTACGGGGTGCCGATCATCCCGCGGCGCCGTGTGCAGTTCTCGCGCGTCGACCCGGCCTACGCACGCGAACTCTTCATCCGCCACGCGCTCGTCGACGGCGAGTGGGAGTCGCACCACGCCTTCGACCTCGACAACCGGCGCTTTCGCGACGAGCTCGCCGAGATCGAGGAGCGCAGTCGCCGGCGCGACCTGCTGCTCGACGACGAAGCGGTCTTCGAGTTCTACGACAAGCGGGTTCCACGCGACGTGAACACCGCACGGAGCTTCGACGGCTGGTGGAAGAAGACCCGCTACGACTCCCCCGATCTGCTCACGATGACCGTCGAATCGCTTCTGCCCGAGGGTGCGCCGGAGATCGACGAGTCGAAGTTCCCGGCGATCTGGCAGCAGGGCGACCAGCAGCTCGCCCTCGCGTATCGGTTCGAGCCGGGTTCCGACGACGACGGTGTGACCGTCACCGTTCCGCTGGCGCTGCTGCCGAGGCTCGACGCCGCCGGGTTCGAAGCGCAGGTTCCGGGTTTTCGCGAAGAACTGGTGACCGCACTGATCCGTTCGCTGCCGAAGGCCATTCGCCGCAACTTCGTACCCGCCACCGACTGGGCGGCGAAGCTCCTCACGGCGCTGCCCGACGAGGCGACGCCGGGCACCCCGGGATCGGGCACCCAGGGATCGGGCGCCCGGGGATCGGGCGCCCGGGGGTCGGCAGGCGATCTGGCCTTTCTCTCCTCCCTCGCACAGACCATGTCGCGGCTGGCGTACGTTCCCGTTGCTGTCTCTGATTTCGACCGGAGTCGCATTCCGTCTCACCTTTCTGTCACCTTCCGCGTCGTCGACGAGAAGGGTGCCACTGTCGCGTCGTCGAAGGACCTGCCTGCACTGCAGGCCCGGTTCCAGTCGGCTGCGCGCGACAGCGTCGCCCGAGCATCCCGTTCGAGCGCCCACTCGATCGAGCGGAGCGGCCTCACGACATGGGACATTACGGAACTGCCGACCTTCGTGGACACGAGACTCCAGAACAGTGTGATTCGCGCGTATCCCGCGATTGTGGAGGAGAAGACCTCCGTTGCGGTGAAACTGATGAGCACCCAGCAGGAAGCCGACAGGGTGACGCCCGCGGGCATCCGCCGACTCCTCCTCCTGAACGTCGCCTCCCCCGTCTCCTACGTTCGCGACCACCTGAGCCAGAACGAGAAGCTCATTCTGGCGACCAGCCCCTACCCGAGCATCCAGGCGCTGTTCGACGACTGCCTGAAGGCGTGCGCCGACGACGCGCTTCGCGCCCTGCACCCGGATGGCCTCGTGCGCACGAAGCCGGAGTTCGACGCCGTTCGGGACAGACTGTCGTCGGGGCTGATCGACGCGATGTACCAGACCGTCGCCACCGTCGCTGCCTCGCTCACGAAGGCGCGGGATGCGGAGCGGGCTCTGAAGGCCGTCACCAGCGTGTCCCTGCTGCCGGCGCTCTCCGACGCGCGGGCGCAGCTCGGCGCACTGCTGTTCCCCGGCTTCATCTCCTCCACAGGCATCGCTCAACTGCGGAATTATCCACGGTACTTGACAGGCCTTGAGCAGCGCATGCAAAAGTTGCCTGACGCACCGGCACGGGACCGGGCCTGGATGACGGAGGTACAGAATGCGACGGCACGATACGAGGCCTCGGGAGGGCTGCTGCCCCTGCCACCGGATGCGGCGACGGCGCTGAGCCCGTTGCTCATCCGGGCGCGGTGGATGATCGAAGAGCTGCGCATCAGCCTGTTCGCGCAGTCGCTCGGCACCGCCGAACCCGTCTCGCTGCAGCGACTGCAGAAGCTGCTGGCGAGCTGACCGGAACAGTCGGTTGCCGAAGGGTGACCGTTCGGAGACGACAGGAAGGTTTGTACCGTCCAACCGGTACACTTGATCTCTTGTGAGTAGTTACGCGAATCTTCTGAAGACCCGGGGCGTCGGGCGGATCATGGCCGCCCAGTTGGTGGCCCGCTTCCCCTTCGGTATGCTCTCGCTCGCCTTCCTGCTGCACATCGAGCGCGTGCACGGCTCGTACGGCGCCGCCGGCCTCGTGCTTGCCGCACTGTCGATCGGGCAGGCCATCGCCGGGCCCCTGACCAGCCGGCTGATGGGCCGCTGGGGCATGCGCCCCGTCATCACCGGCACCATCGTGATCTGCGCGTTCGCCGTCTCCGTCATCGCCCTGGTGCCGATGACCATCCCGGTGACGATGGGCGTGGCCCTCGTGGCCGGCCTCACCATGCCGCCCATCCAACCCGCCGTGCGCACCATCTACCCGAAGATGGTGAACTCGAAGCAGCTCACGCCGCTCTTCTCCCTCGACGCGTCTGCCCAGGAGATCATCTGGGTCGTCGGCCCGGTCATCACCACCTTCACCGCGACACAGGTCGGCACGATCGAGGGCATCCTGCTCGCGGTCGCGTTCCTGATCGGCGGCGGAGCCTGGTTCCTCTCGAGCCCCGAGCTCGGCCGTGTACGCATCCCGCGCAGCCGTAAGCGTCTCGGCGCCGTCTTGACGAAGCCCCCCGTGCTGCTGGCGACCATCGTCGGCTTCCTCCTCGTGGCGGCCTGCGCTGCGATCGAGGCCGGGGTGGTCGCCTCCTTCGGGCACGGCGGCGCCGAAGCCGGCATCGTGCTGGCGATCTTCGCTGTGGGCTCGCTCGTCGGCGGCCTCGCACTCGGGCACGTCGGAATCGGCCCATGGGCGCTCGCCCAGCGGATGCTCGTGGTCTTCATCGGCACGGCGATCGCCGCCATCTCGCTGAATGTCTGGTGGCTGTCGGTGTTCCTCTTTCTCGCCGGTGTGGGAATCGCCCCCGCCCTCGCGGTGATGTTCTCGATCGTGTCGTCGAGCGTTCGATTCAGCGAGACCGCGGAGGCCTACGGCTGGGTCGGCACAGGGCAGCTCATCGGCGCGGCGGTCGGGTCGGCTCTCGCGGGCTTCCTGATCGACGCCCAGGGGCCGACCGGCGCCTTCCTCGTGGCAGCGGGCCTCGCCCTCGTCGGCTTCCTCGTTCCGCTCGTTCTGCGCAGCTGGCACCCCGACCTCCGCGGCAGGGATGCGAGCCCGATCGCCGACACCGAACCGTTCGCCACGGTCTCGGGCTGAGCAGAGACGGTCGAACGCGGGAGAATGGAGCCATGACAACCGCTCCGCTCATCCCGCTCAATGACGGCCACAGCATCCCCCAGGTCGGCCTGGGCGTCTACAAGGTCTCCGATTCGGAGGCGGTGGATGCCATCGCCTCCGCCCTGCAGAGCGGCTACCGGCACATCGACACGGCCACCCTCTACGACAACGAGACCGGTGTCGGCGAAGCGGTGAAACGTGCGGCGGTGCCCCGCGCAGAGATCTTCGTCACCACGAAGGTGTTCCAGGACCGGCACGGCTACGACGAAGCGCGGCGCTCGTTCGATGAGAGCCTGCAGCGACTCCAGCTGGAGTACGTCGACCTGTTCCTCATCCACTGGCCGGCACCGAAGCAGAACCGCTACGTCGAGACGTGGCGTGCCCTGGAGAAGATCCAGGCCGATGGTCTGGCCCGCTCGATCGGTGTCTCCAACTTCCACACCCACCACCTCGACCGGCTCGCGGCCGAGACGAGCATCGTGCCGAGCGTGAACCAGGTCGAACTGCACCCGTGGCTGCCGCAGGCGGAGCTGCGCGCGTACCACGCTGCGCACGGAATCGCGACCGAGGCCTGGTCGCCGCTCGCCCGCGGCCGGGTTCTCGACAACCCGGTTCTCGACGAGATCGCAGCCAGGCACGGCGTCTCCGCCGCGCAGGTCGTCATCCGGTGGCATGTTCAGCTCGGCAACGTGGTGATTCCGAAGTCGATCACTCCGTCGCGCATCGCCAGCAACATCGACATCTTCGACTTCTCGCTCGACGACGACGATCTGGCCCTGATCGCCACGCTCGAGAGCGGCGAGCGCACCGGGCGCGACCCCGACGACGTCGGCTGAGAATCGAGACGGCCGCCGGAGCCCCGCACGCTCACCAGCGGGAGTGGATGCTGCCCCGGAAGTAGCGGTCGTAGATGCGGTGAACCCCCTCGTCGAAGGCCGTTCCGAGCGGAGGCACCGAGCCGGCTGACGCGTTGGCGACGGCCTGGCCGGGATTGCGGGCACCGGGGATGACCGTGCTCACCCCCGGCTGCTGCGCCACCCACGCCAGGGCGGCCGTCGCTGGCGCCACCCCTTGCGGAACGAGTTCGGCGAAGGCGCGGGCGGCCTCGACCCCGGTCTCGAAGTCGACGCCCGAGAACGTCTCCCCGACGTCGAAGGCGCTGCCGTCGCGGTTGTAGGTGCGGTGATCGTTCGCGTCGAAGGTCGTCTCCGCCGTGTACTTGCCGCTCAGGAGCCCCGACGCGAGCGGCACCCGCGCGATGATTCCCACACCGGCTTCGCGCGCGGCCGGCAGCACCTCGTCGAGCGGCTTGAGGCGGAAGGCGTTCAGGATGATCTGGATCGTCGCAGTGCCGGGCCGCGCGATCGCCGTCAGCGCCTGTTCCGTCGTCTCGACGCTGAATCCGTAGGCCGCGATGCGCTCTTCGGAGACCAGAGTGTCGAGCGCATCGTAGACAGCGTCGTCGCTGAACACCTCGGTGGGCGGGCAGTGCAGCTGCACGAGGTCGAGAGTCTCGACGCCCAGGTTCTGGCGCGAGCGATCCGTCCACAGGCGAAAGTTGTCGAGCACGTAGTTCGAGGCGACCTGGGCCTCGCGGCGACCCATCTTCGTCGCCACCGTGATCGAATGCCCGGGATTGGCAGACAGGTACGAGCCGATCGTCTGCTCGCTGCGCCCGTCGCCGTACACGTCGGCCGTGTCGAAGAGGGTCACGCCGGAGTCGACCGCCGCATCGAGCACAGCCAGGGCATCCGCTTCGCGCACGTCACCCCAGTCTGCACCGAGCTGCCAGGTTCCGAGTCCGATCTCTGAGACGGTGCGGTGGGTACGGCCGAGTTCACGTGAATGCATTCCTTCAGCCTAGGGCGCATAACAACCCCGTAACCATGTTGTCCCGTGGGGCTTGTTCTCAGCGTCTTCTCTCTACAGTTGCCGCATGAAACGAAAAATCCTCGTCATCGGCGTGCTCGCCTCGACGCTGCTGCTGGCCGGATGCTCGGCCTTCGGCAGCTCGTCGTCGAACGCCTCGGGCCCATCCGGCGGCTCCGGCACATCCGGCGGCTCATCGGGCACCAGCGAGGTCGTGCCCGACGAGCCGGGTGCCTCCGACAGCGGTGGATCGCTCGCAGCGGGAGCGCCGGGTGCAGGCCGCGATGCCGCGCCCCTCCTCCCCGACGCGCAGGTCGTGACGACGGGAACCATCGCGCTGCGGGCCGACGACCCGGTGGGCACAGCTGACCGGGCGGTCGCCCTCGCAACCGGGCTCGGCGGCCACGTCGACAACCGTACAGAGCAGTCGTCGGGCCAGGCCCGCGCCGATCTCGTGCTGCGCATCCCGAGTGCCAGAGTCGATGAGGCCGTCGACGGGCTGAAGACGCTGGCCACCGTCGACTCCGTGGCCATCACGGCGACTGATGTCACCGCCCAGGTCAGCGACGTGAACGCACGCATCACCGCGTTGCAGACCTCGGTGAACCGGCTACTCGACCTGATGGCGAAGGCGAGCGACACCACCGATCTCATCGCGCTGGAATCGACCCTCTCTGAACGTCAGGCCGACCTCGACGGCCTCACCGCGCAGAAGAACGCGATCGCCGACACCGTTCAGTACTCGTCGATCACCGTGAGCATCGCCCGCACCGAGGCGGTCGCGGTCGCGACGCCGGGCGACTTCTGGAGCGGGCTCGGCACCGGCTGGAGTTCGCTCGTGACCGCCCTGTCGGCCGCACTCGTCGCGTTCGGCGTACTCGTGCCGTGGCTCGTCACGCTCGGGGTCATCGCCCTCGCGGTGCTGGCGATCATCCGGCTGGCCGCCCGCCGCCCCCGGCCGGCAGCGACAGCAGCAAGAGCGGCGACAGCGACACCGGCAGCAGCGACACCGGCAGCAACAGCAGCGCCAGCCACCGCAGCACCCGACCCGTCGCCCTCCGAAACATCCAGCTGATTTGCAGGCTGTAGGGAATCGACTACCCATCTGCGGTGTTGCATGTATCAAAGATACAAGCAGGGCAGGGAGACAGCGTTGAGCAAAGTGTATGTGGAGATCGAGAACGAGTTCGGCGAGCTCGCGCGGTACAAGCACCACCTGAATGGGCGAGGCTTCATCTCCGCGACCGCCACCGTGCACCCGACCGCCTACATCGAGTCGTCGGCCTACGTCGAACCCGATGCGCAGGTCGGCCAGGGCGCATGGATCGGAGCAGGCAGTTGGATCGACAAGGGCGCCCTCGTGGGCGCAGGCGTCTTCATCGGTGCGAACGTGCACGTCGGCATGGATTCGCGCATCGGCCGGGGCGCGAAGATCGGCAGCCACACCCGCATCGGTGACCGCGCGGTGATCGCTGATTCGACGCATGTCGCGCACGATTCGGTGGTTCCCGACGACGGCGTGATCCGTCCGTCGTCGCAGGCAGAGGGGTCGTTCGCGACAGCGGCGTGACTGCGCTCTAAGCTGTGGCCATGAGGCTCCTCTTCAGCGTGCTCCGAACGGTCGTGGCCGTGGCGATCGCCGCCGCGATCATCGGGCAGCTCATCCACTCGGCGGGGAACGCGGCGGCGGCCGACCCGGCCTCCGTCGGGTTCGTGGCCGTCAACTTCTTCAGCTTCTTCACGATCGACTCGAACGCCGCCAGTGTCGTCGTGCTTCTCGCCGGGGTCGTGCTGGTCGCCCGTCGCGTGCACCCCGACCCGGTGCTCTTCACGACCGTGCGTGCCGCCGTGGTCACCTACATGGTCACCACCGGAATCGTCTACAACCTCCTCTTGCGGGGCATCGCTCTGCCGCAGGGCCAGACGCTCGCCTGGTCGAACGAGATCCTGCACGTCATCGCGCCTCTCTACCTGCTTCTCGACTGGCTGTTCGCGCCCGGTCGCGTTCCGCTGGAGTGGAAGAAGCTGTGGGCGATCGTGGCCTTCCCGATCGTCTGGGTGCTGTACTCCCTGGTGCGCGGGCCCCTGGCCATCGACGCCGCGACCGGCGCACCGTGGTATCCGTACCCCTTTCTGAACCCCGCCACGTCGCCGAACGGCTACCTCTCCGTCTCGTTCTACGTCATCCTGATCGGCCTGGTCATCGTGGCCCTGGGTGCGGGCGCCATCCGGGTCAGTCGCGGCCGTGGCTCCGGCCGTGGCTCCGGCCGTGGCTCCGGCCGGCCCGAGAGACGTATAGTTAGTTAGGCTAAAGCAACTAGCCACTGACCGACTTCGGAGCATCCTGTGGCCTCTCGCACCGCACTCTTCACCAAAGACCACCCGCGATACCGGTGGGTCGCGCTCAGCAACACCACTCTCGGTGTGCTGATGGCGACGATCAACTCCTCGATCGTGATCATCTCGCTGCCGGCGATCTTCACCGGCATCGGCCTGAACCCGCTCGAACCCGGCAACGTGAGTTACCTGCTGTGGATCCTGATGGGATACATGCTCGTCACAGCGGTCTTCGTGGTGACCTTCGGGCGGCTGGGCGACATCTTCGGCCGGGTGAAGATCTACAACATCGGCTTCATCGTGTTCACGGTGGGGTCGATCGCCCTGGCCCTCGACCCGTTCACCGCCGGCGCCGGAGCCCTGTGGCTCATCGTCTGGCGCGTGGTCCAGGGCGTCGGCGGCGCGATGCTGTTCGCGAACTCGACCGCAATCCTCACCGACGCCTTCCCGGTGAACAAGCGGGGGTTCGCCCTCGGCATCAACCAGGTCGCCGCCATCGCCGGCAGCTTCATCGGCCTGATCGTCGGTGGACTGCTCGCCGTCGTCGACTGGCGCGCCGTCTTCTTCGTGAGTGTGCCGATCGGCATCATCGGCACGATCTGGTCGTACAAGTCGCTGCACGAGGTCGGCACCTCGGCGAAGAGCTCGGTCGACTGGCCCGGCAACATCACCTTCGCGGTCGGGCTGACGGCCGTGCTCGCCGGAATCACCTACGGCATCCAGCCCTACGGAGACCAGACGATGGGCTGGCTGAACCCGTGGGTGCTGGCCGCGATCATCGGGGGCCTCGCCTTGCTGGTGGTCTTCGTTCTGATCGAACTGCGGGTGCCGAACCCGATGTTCAACATGCACCTGTTCGCAATCCGGGCGTTCTCCAGCGGCATCTTCGCGGGTCTCCTCGCAGCGATCGGCCGCGGCGGCCTGCAGTTCATGCTGATCATCTGGTTGCAGGGCATCTGGCTGCCGCTACACGGCTACTCGTACGAAGACACTCCGCTCTGGGCGGGCATCTACCTCCTGCCGATCACCATCGGCTTCCTCATCGCCGGGCCGCTCTCCGGCGCCCTCTCCGACCGCTTCGGCGCCCGCGCCTTCGCGACGATCGGCTTGCTCCTGAACGCAGCGACGTTCATCGCCCTGCTGCTCATCCCCGTCAACTTCGAGTACTGGGAGTTCGCGCTGATCACCGGCCTCAGCGGTATCGGATCGGGCCTGTTCAGTTCACCGAACCGCACCGCGATCATGAACAGCGTGCCGGCGAACCAGCGGGGCTCGGCCTCCGGGATGGCCGGAGCCGCCCTCAATGCGGGCAGCTCGCTGTCGATCGGCGTGTTCTTCTCCCTGATGATCGCGGGGCTGGCGTCGTCGCTGCCGAGTGCGATGACCGCCGGCCTCAGCCAGAACGGCGTGCCTGCGGATGTCGCGGCCCAGGTCGGCCAGACTCCCCCGGTCGGCAGCCTGTTCGCCGCATTCCTCGGCTACAACCCGATCGAGAACCTGCTGGGGCCGTCGGGCATCCTGAGCTCGCTTTCGAGCCAGAACGTCGCCATGCTGACCGGGAAGACCTTCTTTCCCGAGCTGCTGTCGGATCCGTTCCACGACGGGCTCGTGCTCGTCTTCGTCGTGGCTGCGGCAATGTCGGTGGTGGCCGCGGTCATGTCGATCACCCGCGGTTCGAAGTACGTGCACGCCGACGAATCCCCCGCCGAAAGCCCGCAGGAGCTGTCGGGGGCCTCCAGCTCCCCGGTGTAAAGTCGAGGAATGCCAGACGAATCCAGCATCGACCGCCACGACGTTGCCGAACGCCTGACGCTGGCCATCAGCAGGCTGAACCGCCGCATCCGTCCGGTCGGAGACGAGTTGAGCAACGGCGTGCTCTCCGCGCTCTCGAGCGTGAAGAACGCCGGCCCCCTCCGCCCGAGCGACCTCGCGCGCCTCGAGAACGTGGCCGCGCCGACGATGACCCGCATCGTGGCCGACCTCGAGAACCGGGGGCTCGTCGAGCGCGAACCCGACCCGGCCGACGGTCGTTCCTTTCTCCTCCGCGCGTCGGAGTCGGGTGTGGAGGCCGTCGCCGCGGCGAAGCTGTCGCGCACCAACCGCGTGCTGCAGCTGCTCGCCGACCAGAGCGACGATGAGATCGGTCGGCTGCTGAACGCCCTTCCGGCGCTGGAGGCCGCTGCGTCGAACCGCGCCTGACGCTCAGCCTGCCAGGTCGACGGGTTCGATCAGCGTCGCATCGGCCGGGTCGAGGGTGCGCGAATTGTTGACCGTGCGCGCCACCGGGTAGGTGGTGATGGAACGGGCCACCGAGGTCGAGCTGCGATCGAGCAGGTGCAGCAGGGCATCCGGAGCCGTCACACGGTCGGGGTCGAGCCACTGCGTCCACAGGTCGGGCTGCAGGAATACGGGCATACGATCGTGCACCTCTCCCGACGCATCCCGCGCCTCACGGGTGATGATCGTGAAGGTCACGTGCCAGTCGTCGTTCTCCTTGCGCACGCTGTAGAGACCGGCAGCGGCGAGCACCTCGACATCGGCGTGGATGAAGTAGGGCTGCTTGCCGTCGCTCTGCTGCTGCCATTCGTAGTACCCGGTCATCGGCACGATGCAGCGATGGGAGGCGAAGGCGCTGCGGAACATTCCGTTCGTCGCCACCGACTCGAGCCGCGCATTGATCGGGGCGGGCCCGCCCGGCTTCGACCAGGCCGGTTTCAGCCCCCATTTCGCGAGCTCGAGGCTCCGCTCGACGCCCCGCTCGACGCCCCCAGGCGCGTCCGCACCGGCGCGATCGTCGGCTGCGGCGTCGTCGGCTCTCTCCACGCGCTCTCGGATGATCGGGGCCTCGTCCGTCGGCGCGACACTGTACCTCGGTCGCCAGTCTTCTGCGCTCCCCCCGCGCGCGATGAACTCCAGAATGAGGTCATCGGTCTCCTTGTTCATCGCGAACCTGCCGCACATCCCGTCTTCCCCTTCGTCTTTCGTCGTGGCTGCGCTGGTCGTCGTCGGTCGTGGCTGCGCTGGTCGTCGTCTCTCGCTACGGCGCGGGGTGGGTGCGTTCCCATTGTTCGCGCTACGGCGCGGGGTGGGTGCGTTCCCACTGTTCGCGCTGCAGCGTGAGCACCCGCACGACCGACCGGTCGAGCTGGGCCTCGCTGATCTGCCCCGACTGCACGGCAGCCGCGATGGCGGCGACCGACGGCGCCATGTCTATCGCACTGTTGTACAACAGAATGTCGTTGCCCGCCGACACCGCCCGCACCGCGTTCGCCGAGCGGTCGGCGTAGTCGGGCAGGCCCGACGCCTCGAGCATCAGCATGTCGTCGGTGACGGCCACCCCGGTGAAGCCCAGATCGTTCCGCAGAATGTCGTGCCAGCGGGGCGAGAGCGAGGCCGGCGCGGAGTCGACCCCGGAGTAGACCAGATGACCGAACATCACGAGCGGGGCACCGGCGTCGACGCCTGCGGCGAACGACGGCGCGTCTCGCACCTGCCACTGGTCGAACGGCAGGTCGGTGGTCGGGATGCTCGTGTGCGAGTCGGCGTTCGTCTCGCCGTGACCCGGGAAGTGCTTAAGCGTACTGAACACCGAACCGTTCTCGGCGGTGACGGATGCCGCGACCCGGGCGGATGCCGACGCCGCGTCGGTGCCGAGCACCCGGTCGAAGATGAACGAGCCCGGGTCTGCGGTGACATCGGCGACCGTTCCGAAGTTGACCGAGACGCCGGCCGACTGCAGTAGAGCGGCACGCTGGGTGAACGATGCGGTCGTCTCGTCGACGGGCATCGATTTCAGCCGGTCGGCGCCGGGGAACGTGTCTTCGGAGAGGCGCGTGACGTCTCCGCCCTCTTCGTCGATGGAGATGAGTGGTGTGAGCCCGGGTGTCGACGTGACGCCGGCGAGCTGCACCCGCAGGGCATCCGCAGAGGCCGGAACATTGTTGCCGAGCAGCAGGAACCCTCCGGGGCGATGAGCGGCCAGGTACTGCTCCATCGGCGCCGGATCGGTGCCCGGCACCTGCACCATGAACAGGGTCGCGATCTTGTCGCTCAGCGAGAGGGACTGCATGCGTGTCGCGGCATATACCGTGTCGAGCTCCGCAGGGGTCGCGGGCACGAAGGCCGGGGCAGCGCCCGCGGGGCCGGCCGAGGCGGTAGAGCCGGCGGTCGGAGCGGCACCGGCGGTCGGAGCAGCACGGGCAGTCGGAGCAGAACTGGCGGTCGGAGCGGCACTCGCAGACGCAACAGCGGCGGCCGACGCAACAGCACTGCCCGCGACCTGAGAGTCAGCCCCAGGGCCTCCGCCCGTCGAACACGCACCGAGCATCCCGACCCCGAGAACCGCGACACCGGCAGCGAAAACACTCCTCCGCACACCGCGCCGCAGCACACCGCGCCGCGGCAGCCCCCGCCGGATCACGCTCCGCCCGTGGCGCGCCGGTGCCGCGCCGCCGTCTCGCGGTACCGCAGAGCGTTGTCGTACACGGCCGCCCGCTCCTCATCGGTCAGTGCCCGACGCACCCTGCCCGGCATCCCCGCCACCAGCGACCCCGACGGAACGACCGTGCCCTCGAGAACGAGCGCACCGGCAGCGATCAGGCACTCGTCGCCGATCTGCGCTCTGTTCAGCACGGTCGCGTTCATGCCGATGAGCGTGCGGTCGCCGACCGTGCACCCGTGCAGCACCGCACCGTGGCCGACGCTCACGTCGGCTCCGATCGACACCGGAGACCCGGGATCGGCGTGCACCACGACGTTGTCCTGGAGGTTGCTGCCCTCGCCGAGCGCGATCGGTGCGGTGTCGCCGCGCACCACGGCCCCGTAGAAGACGCTGGCCGACGAGGCGACCGAAACATCGCCGATCAGCAGCGCGGTGGGCGCGATCCACGCCTCGTCGTGAACGGTCGGGGTGACGCCGTCGAGCGTGAGGATGCTGCCGAACGGGTTCATGGGAGCGGTCCTAACCAGGCGTTTGCGACCGTCGAATGCGCCGACTCGGGGTCAGAGGGATGGAACATGCCCGCGACCACATCGCGGTACAGGCGGCCGAGTTCACTCGAGTTCGACAGCGCCGAGCCGCCCGACACCCGCAGGGCCTGGTCGACGACGAACCGCGCGTTCTCCGTCGCCCGGAGCTTCAGGCCGACCAGCCGGGGGAACCAGGTCGAGCCGAGATCGGCGAGCTCGTCGACGGCCCGGGCGAGCGTGTCGAGCTGCGGCTGCAGACCGTCCTGGGCGATCGCGGCCTCGGCCACCCGGTAACGGATGTCGGGGTCGTGCGCGTACGGCCGGCCGCCGTTCTTCAGGGAGGTGCGGCGGTGGGCGGCCTCGACGGCGAGCTGCAACGCCCGCTCGCCGATGCCGGTGTAGACCGCGGCGATCAGAATCTCGAAGTTCGCGAAGATGGCGAAGACGAAGTGGTCGGCGCTCGGGCCCGCGGGCAGCCTGCGCACAACGCGGTCGGGTCGCGCACGAGCACCGTCGAGAACCGTCGTGCGGCTCTGCGTGGCGCGCATGCCGAGCGTGTCCCAGTCATCGAGGGTGCTGAACCCGCCGGCGCCCCGCTCGATGAAGCCGTGCACCAGAGTGGGATGCCCGGGGTCGGTGTCGTCGAGGCCGAACACGCCGAGGCGGCTCCAGGCCGGCGAGAGCGAGGTGAAGACCTTGCGCCCGAAGTAGCGGTAGCCGCCGTCTTCATCGGGCTCGGCGCGGGTGGTGGAGCCGAACAGCACGAGGTCGTTGCCCGCCTCGCTGTTGCCGAACGCGAAGATCTCCCCCGCGGCCGCCTCCGTCAGCACGAACGACAGCGAGTCGTCGCCGCGATCGAGCAGGGCCTTCGCCACACCGGTCCAGACGAGGTGCATGTTGATGCCGAGAGCGGTCGCCGGCGCCGCTGTCGCGAGCCGGAGCTGTTCGCGGGCGACCCGTTCGAGGCCGAAACCGAGACCGCCGAACTCCGTCGGCACGAACATCCGCAGGTAGCCGGCTTCCTGCAGGTCGGCGAGGTCGTCGGCGAAGAACGCATTGCGCGCGTCGTACCCGGCGGCCCGCGAGCGGATGACCTGCAGCAGGTCGTCGCTGATGATTGTCTCCGGGCTCACCGTTCAAGACTAAGCGGTCAGGCAAGATAGTCACATGGCCCTCCCGATCGAGAACTACGCACTGATCAGCGACTGTCACACCGCAGCTCTGGTCGGGAACGACGGCAGCATCGACTGGTTGTGCCTGCCGCGCTACGACTCCCCCTCGACCTTCGGGGCGCTGCTCGGCGACGAGAGCCACGGCCGCTGGAAGATCGCGCCCACCGACAGCACCGCGCGCTCGCACCGCGCCTACGTCGGCAACACCTTCGTGCTGACGACCGTGTGGACCACGTCGACCGGCGTGGTGGAGGTCACCGACTTCATGCCGCACGGCGACCGCCGGGCCGATCTCGTGCGCCGGGTCACCGGCATCTCGGGGTCGGTCGACATGACGGTCGACCTGCGCATCCGGTTCGGCTACGCCACGGCCATGCCGTGGGTGCGGCAGATTCCGACTCCGACCGTGGCGGGCGATCCCGACGGCGTGGCTTCCGCTGCCCACGTCGACCTCGTCGCTGTTGCCGGCCCCGACGCCCTCGTCGTGCGCGGCGCCGAACTGCACCCCAAGGGCCACGCCCACGTTCGCGAGTACACCGTGGCCGAAGGCGAGACCGTCGACACGGTGATGACGTGGTACCCCTCGCACCGCCCGACCCCCCTTCCGCAGGATGTCGACCGCTCCCTCGCCGACACCCTCGACTGGTGGGAGAACTGGGGCTCGAACAGCACCGACGACGGCCCCTACCACGGAGCGGTGATGCGCTCGCTGCTCGTGCTGAGGGCGCTCACCCACGAAGACACCGGCGGCATCGTCGCCGCGGCGACGACCTCGCTGCCCGAGGCGTTCGGCGGCCAGCGCAACTGGGACTACCGGTACGTCTGGCTGCGGGATGCCTCGCTGACGCTCACCGTGCTGCTCGACCACGGTTTCCACACCGAGGCCGCCGACTGGCGTGGCTGGCTGCTGCGGGCGATCGCCGGCGACCCGAACGACGTGCAGATCATGTACGGGCTCGCCGGCGAGCGCTGGCTGCCCGAGCAGGAGCTGCCCTCCCTGCCGGGCTACAACGGCGCGGCCCCCGTGCGGATCGGCAACGGCGCGGTCGACCAGTACCAGGCCGACGTGATCGGCGAGGTGATGGTCGCCCTGCACCGGTCGCGCGTGCGCACCGGCGAAGCGAGCCAGGATGCCTGGGCACTGCAGCGCGCCCTGCTCTCGGTGGTCGAGCAGAACCTCGACCGACCCGACTCCGGCATCTGGGAGATCCGCGGGCGGGACCAGTTCTTCACCCACTCCCGCGTCATGGTCTGGGCGGCGCTCGATCGCGGAGTGCGCGGCGTCGAGCAGTTCGGGCTCCGCGGGCCGGTAGACACGTGGCGGAAGCTCCGCGACCAGGTGCGAGACGAGATCGAGGAGAAGGGCTTCAACGCCGAGCTCGGCTGCTACACTCAGGTCTTCGGCGGCACCGCTGTCGACGCCTCCCTGTTGCAGCTCGCCCAGGTCGGCTACTGCGAGGCCGACGACCCGCGCATGCTCGGAACCGTCGCGCAGATCGAGAAGGAGCTGCTGCACGAAGGCCTGCTGATGCGGTACCGCACCGAGACGGGCGTCGACGGGCTGCCGGCGGGCGAGTATCCCTTTCTCGCCTGCTCGTTCTGGCTGGTCGAACAGTATGCGCGAAGCGGCCGTCTCGAAGACGGCAGGCGGCTGATGGATGCTCTGCTGCTGCTGCGGAACGACGTCGGCCTGCTCAGCGAGGAGTACGACATCACAGGCAGACGGCAGGCGGGCAACACCCCGCAGGCGCTCAGCCACCTCGCGCTCGTGCGGGCAGCCGACGCGCTCACCACGGCGCCGTCGGTGCTGAGCAGGGAGGCGGCCGGGCTGCCCGCCGAGAACGTCGACGAACTCGCCGGCGAGCACTCCGGCGGGCTGGTGACGTCGAGCCTGCTGTGAGCACGACTGCCCACATCGGCATCTCGGGCTGGCGGTACGCGCCCTGGCGCGGCACGTTCTACCCGAAGGGCCTGACGCAGGCCAGGGAGCTCGAGTACGCCAGCAGCCGGCTCGGCTCGATCGAGCTGAACGGGTCGTTCTACGCCCTGCAGAAGCCGTCGAGCTTCGAGGCGTGGAAGGCCAGCACCCCCGACGAGTTCGTCTTCTCGGTCAAGGGCGGCCGCTACATCACCCACCTGCTGAAGCTGAAGAACGCGCACACGGCCCTCGCCAACTTCTTCGCCTCCGGAGTGCTCGCACTCGAGGAGAAGCTCGGCCCGCTGCTCTGGCAGCTTCCCGAGAAGGTGACCTTCGACGCGCAGACGCTCGACGCCTTCCTGGCGCAGCTCCCGGCGACGACAGACGAGGCGCTCCGGCTGGCGGCCGACCGCGACGAGCGGATGGAGGGCCGGTCGTGGCTCGAGCCACGCCCCGCCCGCCCGCTGCGGCACGCCCTCGAGGTGCGCCATTCGAGCTTCGACGACCCTGCGTGTCACGAGATCCTGGCCCGACACGGAGTCGCGATGGTGGTCGCCGACACGGCCGGGCGCTGGCCGATGTTCCGCGACGTCGTGACCGCCGACTTCGTCTATGCCCGCCTGCACGGCGCCGACGAGCTCTACGTCAGCGGGTACACCGACGAGGCGCTCGATCGGTGGGCGGGCGAGGTGGTCGGCTGGATGAACGGCAGCGGCGCACCCGACGGCGGGCCCCGTGACGTGTATGTCTACTTCGACAACGACGCGAAGGTGCGCTCGCCCGTCGACGCGATGGGGTTGCAGCAGCGGGTCAGCGCGCTGACCGGCTGAGCAGCGACAGCGGCACGAAGAGCGCCCGACGGTCGTCGGCCGTGCTCGCCTGGGCGCTGATCGCGTGGATGATCGACCGAACGTCGGCGACGAGGGCCCTCCGGCGTTCCGCCTCTGCCGATCCAGCCGCTGCCGACCCACCCGCAGCCGATCCAGCCGCTGCCGCCGCGACCGGGGCCGCCCCCAGATCCGGCGCGAACTGCTCCCGCTCGACCGCACGCAGCAGCCGATCGACCGGCTCCGCGGGCATGTGGTAGAGCGCTCCGAGGCGGGCTGCGAACCCGCGCGCCGTCTCGCCCGGCCGGAGCTCGAACCGGTAGTCCCGCGCCGAGTCGGCGACCTCCCGCCAGCCCGTCGAGGCGGGCATCCGGCCGACCAGCATCGCTGCCAGCCGGCGCCGGCGACGGATTCGCCGCCACAGGGCGGGGGCGATGCCGGCCAGGGCGAGCAGCACCACGACTCCGGCGATGATCAGCCAGAGGCGGCCCTGCTCGGCGGCCTGCACCTGCGGGCTCTGCGTCACGGCTCCGCTGTCGAGGTTCGGCGCGGCCCGCGGCGTGGTCGGAGCGGCCGACGAGCCGGCGCTGTCGCGGAGCGGCGTCGCCGCGGCCGCACTCTCGTAGTTCGGCAACGTGTAGTCGGGCGGCGTCAGACCGAGGCCCGGCGTCGGCTCGAAGGCGAGCCAGCCGATGCCGTCGAACCAGAGCTCGGGCCAGGCGTGCAGCTGGTCGCTGTAGACCTGGAACGTGGTCTGGCCCTCATCGGCGATCGAACCCGACCCGCCCGGGTGGTAGCCGATCGCCACCCGCGAGGGGATGCCGAGCGTTCGGGCCATGACCGCCATCGCCGAGGCGAAGTGGATGCAGTACCCGCTCTTCGCCGACAGGAACGTGGCGACCGCAGCGAAGTTGCCGCCGTCGTAGTGCCCCTCCACCGGCGCGGTCACCGAATACTCGAACTGCCCGCCCGTGAAGTACCCCTGCAGGGCGACAGCCTTGTCGTAGGCGTTCGCCTCACCTCCAGTGATCTGCTGGGCGGTGTTGCGGATGATCGGCGAGATGCCGCGCGGCAGGGCGAGGTAGCCCTGCAGCGCCGCCGGAACGCTCGCTCCGGCGTCGGCGAGTTGCGCCGCCGTCGGCTGAACGGCCAGGCTCGTCACCGAGTAGTCCTGCCCGGTGGTGTTCGTGTCGACGCCGGTCACCGTGAGGCTGCCGGGGCTGACGGTCCAGTCGCCCTGCAGCCCTGAGACGGCGGACTCGGGGTAGGGCACGGGCAGCCAGTCGCTCCGCAACCCGGTCACCTGCACGTCGGTGGTGACCGGCTGGGTGGCCACGTCGGCCGCGAGCCCGTCGGGCGTGTCGAAGCCCGTGTCGAGCGGCAGCGCGCCGTCGAGACCCTCCGGCTGCCAGGGACCGTTCGTGAAGTCCGAGAGGTTGACGAGCTTCAGGTAGAGCCCGGTCGGGGAGGTGGTCGTGTAGGTCAGCGAGAGGATCGGGTTGGTGCGCCGCAGATCCTGGCTCAGCTGGATCGACGGGTCGATGCCGCTGGAGTAGATCGACGGCAGCTGCGCCGAGAGCGGGGCGCGGAACGACTCCGGGGTGAGGCCCGGCGTCACACCGGGCAGGAAGCAGGCGAGCAGAATCGCGAGGCCCGCCGAGAGCAGGGCGCGCCCTCCGTTCCGGCCCGAACGGATGCCGGTCGACTCCCTGAGCCGCAACCCGACACCGGCGCGGGCCGCTGCGAAGAGCAACAGCAGGTAGGTCGCCGCGAGAACGCCGAACAGCACGAGGTCGAAGCTCTGCTGCCGCACGGTGTAGGGCACGGTGAGAATCGCGGCGGGAACGAGACCGACGAGCGCGGGCATCCGCAGCCCGAAGACCAGCGCGTCGGCGAGCACGGCGAGCAACCCCACCGTGAGGGCGAGGAGCAGCAGGATCGGTTGCACGGGGTCGGCGGGCACGCTCTGAACGGCGATCGACTCCCCCGCATCCGCGAGGCCCTGGCGGATGGTGTCGAGCGTACCGACGGTCGGCACCAGCCCGAACACCGCGTCGCCGGGGGCGAACAGCGCCGTCACCGCGCCGGCCCAGGCCAGCAGGGCAGCGATCGGCGGAACGAAGATCGGCACGGGCAGCAGACGCACGAGCAGGGCTGCGCCGAGCGTGAAGCCGACGACGAGAGCGGTGCTCCACCACCAGCCCGACCCCGAGAGCAGCGGAGCAAGACCGCCGACCGGCAGCATGATCAGCAGGAAGACCAGCGGTGAGAGCGCGGCCTGCGCGAGGCGCCGCGGTTCGGTGGGGCGGGCGGCGTCACGAGTCGACTCACGGGCTGCGTCACGGTTCACGGCGCGTGACGTCGAGGTGCCGGCCGAACCGCCGAACACGCCGTCGAACACCCCGTCGAACGACCCAGGGGCCTCGTCGCCGGCCGAGCGGGATGCCCGGGGCCAGCCGGTGCCGTCACCGGCGCCCGGCCGCAACCGGCCCGGGGCGCCGGGGCGTGCAGTCCGGGCGGTGCGCCGCGGGGATCGGGGGGCCTGCCTGGTGCCGGTCACAGTGCGAGCCTCTCGCCGTCGACGGTTCCCCACGCCGCGGAGGGTGCGTCGTCGGAGGTGATGATCTGCGCCGTCCAGCCGGCGGACTCGAGAACCTCGCGCTCGGCGACGGCCCAGGATGCCTCGGCAGCGCCCGGAGGCACGACGATGATCGCGACCGCACCGGAGGAGAAGCGTGCGGCGCCGGCCAGGGAGTGCAGCGAGGCATCCGCGAGCCGACCGATGACAGCGAAGACCGGGGGCAGGTCGCCTCCCGCCGACTCGGTGCGGCTGAGGGCCAGCCGGTAGTCGATGCCCGCGTCGGTGTGCAGAGGATCAGCGTGCGCGGCGCCTGCGTGCACCGATCCGTCGGGGTCGGCTCCGTCGCCCGCGCCCGTGCGGCTCCCGGCAGAGCTGCTCCCGGCAGCACCGCTCCCGGCAGACTCGAGCACCGTCGTGCGCGCGGCGTGCAGCAGCAGCTCCTCGGGAGACGACGGCGAGAAACGGGCGCCGATCGAGTCGATCAGGCGCACCTGGAACCCCTCGCCGAGCAGATGCAGCGCAATCGAGGTGCTCATCGAGACGGCCCACTCGAACGGCGCCGAGAATCCGAACGGCCCAGCAGATCCGAACGACGCCGAGAACTGCCGGCGGCCGGCCGCGTACCCCGCCGCCGCGCAGTCGAGGATGACGACGGCGTGCTGGTCGTTCTGCTGGTCATCCTGTCGCACCATCAGCTCGCCGAATCGGGCGGATGCCGGCCAGTTCACGCGCCGCATCGAGTCTCCGGTCTGGTACTTGCGGGAGATCACATCCTGCTCGCCCGCTCCGCCCACCTGCCGGGAGGAGGGCGCGGAGCCCGAACCCGACGCCAGGCGCACGGCGCCCCGCGGCAAGGGCACCGTCGAGGGCGTCACGGTCAGCACGTCGACGCCGCCGACCGGCGTGCGGCGCACCACCATGCCGAAGGGGTCGGAGATCAGCAGCGTGAGCGGGCCGACCACATGCACCCCGCGGTGCCGCGCCTCGAGGGTGTAGTGCAGCCGGTCGGTGCGGCCCCGGGAGAACTTCGGCAGGTCTGCCCTCGGGCTGGCGGCCAGAGGGCCCGCGACCGCGTCGAACCACACGGCCTCGGGCGACGGGAACAGGCCGGTGTTGGTGACGAGGAGTTCGACCTCGACCTCCGTGCCGGCGAAGGCGAGCTCGGGGGTGAACCGCCGCTCCACCTCGAGCGGCACGCGGTAGAGCGACACGCCGACCGCGCCCAGCACCGGCAGGGCGAGCACGACCAGGGCAAGGAACGCGAAGTCCCTGCGCTGCAGGACCTCCATGACCACGAGCAGCGCCACGCCGGCCACGAGGAAGCCCCAGCCCCGGAGCGTCGGCCGAGGCATCCTGTCGCGCACGAAGGCGACCACGCGCTGGCCTGCTGTCACGCTGCTAGGCCCTCGCCGCTACCAGCGGCACGGGGGTGTTCGCGACGATGCGGCGCAGCACGTCGTCGACGACGCGGTGCGTTCCCCCCGCGTGGCCGGCCGTGGCGGCGTTGCCGGCGGATGCGGCCGAACCGATGCCGCCGCTGCCGACGCCGCCGCCCGCACCGGGCGCGGGGGCACCGCCGACCCGGTTGTCGGAGAGCGATCGGCGCGTCAGCAGCAGCCGGTGCGCCAGAACGGGAATGACGAGGGCGTCGACGTCGTCGGGCAGCACGAACTCCCGGCCGTCGAGGGCGGCCGCGACCTTGGCCGCGCGCACCAGATGCAGGGTCGCGCGCGGGCTGACACCGAGCCGGATGTCGGGGTCGCGACGGGTGGCCTGGGCGATGTTGACCGCGTACTGTTCCACCGCGGGCGAGACGAACACCGAGCGCGCGGTCTCGATCATGCCCTGCAGCTGCTGCCGCGTGACCACCGCGTCGAGGGCGTCGAGCGGGCTCTGCTGCTCACGGTTGTGCAGCATCGCGAGCTCGGCACGGGCATCCGGATACCCCATCGACACCCGCACCATGAACCGGTCGCGCTGGGCCTCGGGGAGGGCGTAGGTGCCCTCCATCTCGATCGGGTTCTGCGTCGCGACGACGCTGAACGGCGGCTCGAGAAAGTAGGTGGTGCCGTCGATGGAGACCTGCCGCTCCTCCATGCACTCGAGGAGAGCGGACTGCGTCTTCGGCGACGCTCGGTTGATTTCGTCGGCGATGACGATGTTGGCGAAGATGGCCCCGGGCTTGAACTCGAACTCGCGCTCGTGCTGGTTGTAGATCGAGACGCCGGTCACGTCGGAGGGCAGCAGGTCGGGGGTGAACTGGATGCGGCTGACGCTGCAGCCGACCGAGCGCGCCAGCGCCTTGGCCAGCGTGGTCTTGCCGACGCCCGGCACGTCTTCGACGAGCAGGTGGCCCTCGGCGAGCAGAACGATCAGCGAGAGGGTGGCGATCTCCTCCTTGCCGTTGATGACCTTCTGCAGGTTGCCGAGGATCGCCGACGCCAGCCGGCCGAACGCCGCCAGCTCGACATCGAACGGCTGCTGCGCTCCGGTGCCGGCCGCCGCCGAGCCGCCCGCCGCCGCAGGGCTGGTTGCCGCTCCCGCAGCCGTGTCGCCGACCGTGCTCGTCGCCCTGTCTGTCATCGTCGCTCCCGCTCGAGGGCGCCGTCTCGCCCGCCCATTGCGCCCGATTGTAGCCTGAGAAACTGTCAGCGCAACGGGCTGGTCTCTCCCTGTCGGCTGCAGAAAGTGATAGAGTTTCAGCGTGTCGTGCACTAGCGCGGCAAAGTGAGCTCGGCAGCCCTCCGGACGGTGGACTAGCCGAGTTTCGCGTTTCGGTGGACCCGTCCCCTCCGAGTCGACTCCGTGCCATCACACTTCATGCACGGCGGCGACCAGGGCAGCGGCGCGCCTCTTCCACTCACCGCCCCGAAGATGTGCCCATCCGATGGCGTCCGGCAGACACAGCAGGGGTTCGTGCGACGCCTTCTCGTGCACATATGTGAGGCGGCTCTCCGCTCCATACCGTGCCCGCTCTGCGAACACGGTGCGACGATCCAACCCGACCATCGTTTCGTCCCGCTCCAGAATGAGCCGGGAACAGGCGGTTCGGCCCGCAGGAGATCCTCGACGACGTGCCGCAGGCATCGCTCGCGTGCGGGCCCGTCCGCGAGCCCCTTCGCTGTATAGACCGTCGCAGAGACCCCGAGCGACAGGAGGGTCGAGAGGATCTGTCTGCGCCGTCGGTCGCTTTCCTTCACCATGTGCAGGCGGCTCTGCCCATTGAGCCGCAGTGCGGCGAGCGCTTTTCTCAGCGCCGGGGCAGAGTCGCCCCGAACACAGACCGCGATCAGCGAATACCCGCCCACCTTGCTCTCGTCGACGTAGAAGGTGCGCACGGGAGACCAATCGGCTGGAGGTGAGGTTACCTCACTCTACCGCTGCGGGAGGCGGTGCAGCGTGACGTCGGTGAGGGCGCCCGCGGCGGCGTGGGCGGTGAGGTAGGTGCAGTGCGGCTGGCGGCGGCGGTCGGTGGGCGAGCCGGGGTTCAGCAGGCGGAGACCGGCGGGGGTGGTGGTGTCCCACGGGATGTGGCTGTGCCCGAAGACGAGCACGTCGGCGCCAGTCGCAACAGCAGCGCCAGCCGCGCCAGCAGCGCCCGGCGCGACAGCAGCGCCCACCGCGCCAGCAACACCAACAGCGCCGGGCGCGACAGCGCCCCTCGGGAAGGCCAGGTCGGCGCGCCGCTCGCGACCGGCGGCGGAGCCGGTCTCGTGGGTCATCGCGAAACGGAGGCCCGCGACATCCACCCGCGCCACCTCCGGCAGCACGGCGCGGAGCTCCGGCGGGTCGTTGTTGCCCCAGACGCCGACGAGCTCACCGCCCGACGCCTCGACGCGGGCCGCGAGACGCTCGTAGGTGGCCAGGTCGACCCAGTCGCCCGCGTGGAACACCACGTCTGCGGCATCCACCGCCGACCAGAGCTCGGCGGGCAGGTCGCGCGCCCGTTTCGGCAGATGCGTGTCGGAGATCAGCAGGATTCGCGCCATGCGCACACGATACGCGCGCGAGCGCCGCCGCACCGGCCGACGACGCCGGGCCGGCGCGTACACTGGCCGGCTATGACTCTCAGCGCCTTCGACCTCTTCTCCATCGGCATCGGCCCGTCGAGTTCGCACACGGTCGGCCCGATGCGGGCGGCGTACCTCTTCATCGCGAGGCTGCAGCAGGATGCCCGGCTCCGGACGGTGGCGCGCGTGCGTGTCGACCTCTTCGGCTCCCTCGGCGCCACCGGGCACGGTCACGGCACGATCAAGGCGGTCATGCTCGGCCTCAGCGGGGAGCAGCCGCACCTCGTCGACCCGCTGACCGCCGATGTGCAGGTCGAGCGCTCGTCGGCCGACGGGTCGCTCACCCTCGCCGGCGAGCATCCTGTCGCCTTCGACTGGCGGAACGACATCGTGATGCATCGCCGCGAGCGCCTCGCCTTCCACAGCAACGGGATGCGGTTCGCCGCGTTCGACGCCGAGGGAACGCTGGTCGACCAGCGCGAGTACTTCTCGGTGGGCGGTGGCTTCGTGCTCGATCAGGATGAGGCGGGCCGCACCATTCTCGTACACGACCCGACCCCCGTGCCCTATCCCTTCACGAGCGGCGCCCAGCTGGTCGACCTCTGCGAACGCACGGGCCTCCGCATCAGCGACCTGGTTCTGCAGAACGAGCTGGTGCGGCGCAGCGAGGCCGAGGTGCGGGAGGGCCTGCTGCACATCTGGGCGGTGATGCAGCAGACCATCGAGCGTGGCTGCGCGGCCACCGGAACCCTGCCCGGCGGGCTGAAGGTGCGGCGACGCGCGGCCGCCCAGCGGGCGCAGCTCGAGCAGAACGTCGATCTCGACGATCCGCTGCGGGCGATGGAGTGGGTCACCCTCTACGCGCTTGCGGTGAACGAGGAGAATGCGTCGGGCGGGCGCATCGTCACGGCGCCGACGAACGGTGCGGCGGGCATCATCCCCGCCGTGCTGGCCTACTACACCCGCTTCGTGCCCGGCGCCGACGATGACGACGTGGTGCGTTTTCTGCTCGCGGCGACGGCTGTCGGCATCCTGTTCAAGGAGAACGCGTCGATCTCGGGCGCCGAGGTGGGCTGCCAGGGCGAGGTGGGATCGGCCTGCTCGATGGCGGCAGCCGGGCTCGCCGAGGTGCTCGGCGGCTCGGCGAAGCAGGTCGAGATGGCGGCGGAGATCGGCATCGAGCACAACCTCGGGCTCACCTGCGACCCGGTCGGCGGGCTGGTGCAGATCCCGTGCATCGAACGGAATGCCGTCGGCGCCGTCAAGGCGATCACCGCGGCCCGCATGGCGGTGCGCACCGACGGCGAGCACCATGTGTCCCTGGATGCGGCGATCAAGACGATGCGCGAGACCGGCGCCGACATGAAGGACAAGTACAAGGAGACGTCGCGCGGAGGGCTCGCGCTGAACGTGGTGGAGTGCTGAGCGGGGTGTGCTGAGCGGGTTCGGCGGCTGCTGAGCCCGAAATTGTAGATTGGATCCCGAAAAGACACAAGTCCCCCGGAACGCGCTCCCGAGCATCCACCGACCGCGTATTTTTGAGTCATGAGCGACAAGCGCGACGAGTCGGAATCGACGGATGCCGACACCCAGGAGAACCACAACGCGGAGACCGACGAAGACACGGCTTCGGGTGGAGCGGCAGCAGATCCCGACCCCCAAGACCTCTAGGCGCGTCGGCACGTGGGCTTACTGCTCTACGGAAATCCGAGTATCGAGGTCAGCTTCGACGACCGGGCGCTGCAACACCTGCAGATCGTGATCACCGCGAAGCTGCGGCGCCGTGAGAGCTTCGTGTTCTCGTGGAACGACTCCGCCGACGTCGGCAGCGGCCGGAGCTCGATCTGGCTCGACCCCTCCAGCACGCTCTACTACCGCTACTTCGGCAGCCGCGTGCCGGCCATCAACCGGGCGTGGATCGACCTGCTCATGGACTCGGCGAACAGCGGAAGCGGCCTCTTCTTCCTGCCCGAGCCCGGCACTGTGGCGCACAGTCCTTCGCTGTCTTCGTCGCGGGGGTGAGCCGGCGTGCAGGAATGCAGCGTGCGCGGCGTAGTGTGCCGGAATGCAGCGTGCAGCGCCTCAGCCCGGTGAGACGGTGCTGACCCGGCTGCGCTTCGAGGTCATCCCGGGCGACGAGAACCACGCTTCCCCCACCGGCGCTTCGCTGGCCGACCGCCTGCTGCGCGCCTTCCCCGCGCCCACCGGGGTCACCCTGACGGTCACGTCGCTGCCGCAGCATGGCGTGGAACGCACCCTGCGCTCGGCCGTCGAGCTGGCGGGGCTCGGGTTCCGGGTCGTGCCGCACCTTCCGGCCCGCGGCATCGCCGACCGTGCGGCGCTCGAAGATATGGTGCGCCGGATGCTCGGGGCCGGCATCACCGAGGTGTTCACGGTCTCGGGCGACGCCGCACCGGGTTCCGGGGGCGGCACGGGTGCGTACAGCACGAGTCTCGAGCTGATCCGCGACCTCGCCGACATCGCTCCGGAGCTCTCGATCGGCATCGCCGGCTACCCGGAGGGCCACCCGCACTTCAGCGACGACCACCTCCTGCAGCACCTGCGGGAACGCGCGCCGTACATCGACACCATCGTGACGCAGCTCTGTTATTCGCCGCAGGCGGTGGCTCGCTACGCCGCGATGCTGCGGCGGATCGGGGTGGAGGCGGAGCTCTGGGTGGGCGTACCCGGCCCGATCGGCCTCGCGCGCCTCGAGACGCTCAGCGACCGGCTCGGCGTGGGCCGGTCGAAGGAGCTGCTCGGGCGCACCGGGGCTGACGGTGCCGGTTTCGACGCTGCTGGTTTCGACGGTGCCGGTTTCGACGGTGCCGGTTTCGATGCCGCCCGGTTCGACGCCGCCCGGTTCGATGCTGCGGGTTTCCTTCGCGCTGTCGAGGCGCAACCGGAGCTCGCGGATGCCGACGCGCGCGACCACCTCGCCGGAGCCCACGTGTACACCTTCAACGAGATCGAGGGACTCCCCGCGTTCGTCGAGGCTGTTACCGTGAACCATGCCTGACCCGATGCAGCCCGACGCCACCCAGCCCGAGCCCACCCAGCCCGAGCCCACTCAGCCCGAGCCCACCTCTCCAGAGTCCTCGACGACAGGCGGCTCGGGGCAGGCTCAGCTGGCCGAGCAGCCCCTGATCGGTGTGATCGGCGGATCCGGGCTCTACCGGCTCTTCGCCGACGAGGCCAGCAGCCCGAACACAGTGGTCAGCCTGACCGTTCCCACTCCGTTCGGAGCCACCTCCAGCCCGATCACCGTCGGCAGCATCGGCGGTCGCACCGTGGCGTTCCTCACCCGGCATGGGGCCGACCACTCCGTCGCACCGCACCTCATCAACTACCGCGCCAACATCTGGGCCCTCAAGTCGCTCGGCGTTCGCGCCATCATCTCCTCGGCGGCGGTCGGCGGGGTGAGCCCCGACGTTCCCCCCGGAACGCTCGTACTGACCGACCAGTTCATCGACCGCACCTGGGGCCGACCCGACACCTTCTTCGACCGCGGCAGCGTGCAGCACCTCGCCGCCGCCGACCCGTTCTGCCCGAGCCTCCACAGCCTCGCCGCGAACGCGCTCACCCGCGCGGGAGAGGTCTTCTCCTCCACAGGCACGGTCGTCGTGATCCAGGGCCCGCGGTTCTCCACGCGAGCCGAGTCGCAGTGGTTCCGCGCCGCGGGCGCCCACACCGTCAACATGACGCTCGTGCCCGAGGTCACCCTCGCCGCCGAACTGAACATCGGCACTGTCAACCTCAGCTTCGTCACCGACGCCGACGCCGGGCTGGCGGCCCCCGCCTCCGCCGGTGACAGCCCGGCAGACCCGGCTGCGGCGCCGACCGCTGCCGCGGCGGTCGATGCGGCGGCGCCCACCTCCCCCGCAGGCGAAGACGCGGTCAGCGCCGAGCTGGTGTTCCGCCGCCTGCGTGAGGCGCAGCCGCGCATCATCAGGGCCATCGAGCAGATCGTTCGCGCCATCCCGCTCGACTACGAGCCCCGCGAACTCATCCCCGCCGGAGAGGTGCAGCGCGTGCTCGAGTACCCCCTGCCCGCGCAGCCCTCCGGAAACGTGGCGGCCGACGATGCCCTCTGACCCCACTCGCCCCGGCGCCGCAACCCCGCCCGCCGCAACCACGCCCAGCGCAACCACGCCAGCCGCAACCACGCCCAGCGCAACCACGCCAGCCGCAACCACGCCCAGCGAAGCCCCCGGCCTCCTGCTGGTCACCGGCGGCGCGGGATTCATCGGCTCGGCCATCGTCACCGCCGCCCTCGACCAGGGCTGGCGCGTGCGCGTGCTCGATTCCCTGCGCGCCGACGTGCACGCGACGACTTCTGCCGCCGACGGCATCCCCGCTCCCACCCCGGGCGCCGGCACCGCCGCCCGCCCCGCCACCGCGGCCGGCACCACCTCCGGCCGCGACACGCGCGTCGAGTTCGTGCGGGGCGACGTCACCGACCGCAGCACCGTCGCCGCAGCGCTCGTCGGCGTCAGCGTGGTCTGCCACCAGGCCGCCAAGGTCGGGCTCGGCGTCGACTTCCTCGATGCGCCGGACTATGTGGCGAGCAACGAACTGGGAACGGCGATCCTCCTGGCCGAGATGACCCGCGCGAACGTCGGGCGACTCGTGCTGGCCTCGTCGATGGTGGTCTACGGCGAGGGCGCGTACCGCCGGGCATCCGGAGCCCCCACCCCGATCGTGCAGGGCGGTACCGGGGACGAGCAGGGCGAGGGCGTCAGCGTGCGGCCGCCGGCGCGGCGGGTGGGCGACCTGGAGGCCGGGCGCTTCGAGCCGCTCGACCCCTCGACCGGCGAGGAGCTGCAACCCGCGCTCATCTCCGAAGACGACCCCCTCGACCCGCGGAACGTGTACGCCTCCAGCAAGCTCTCGCAGGAGTACCTCGCCGCCTCCTGGGCGCGCAGCACCGGCGGCCGGGTGGTCGCGCTCCGCTACCACAACGTGTACGGGCCTGGGATGCCGCAGAACACGCCGTACGCGGGCGTCGCGTCGCTCTTTCGCTCGGCGATCGAACGCGGTGAGGCGCCGCGGGTCTTCGAAGACGGGCGCCAGCGCCGCGACTTCGTGCACGTCGCCGACGTCGCGTCGGCGAACCTCGCCGCCATCGAACGCACGGCGAGCGCCGAGCCCGCGCTTTTCCGCGCCTACAACGTCGGCAGCGGAACGGTGCACACGATCGGCGACCTCGCCGAAGCGCTGAGCCGCTTCTCGGGCGGGCTGCCCCCGGTCGTGACCGGCGAGTTCCGGCTCGGCGACGTGCGCCACATCACCGCGTCGAGCGAGCGCCTGCGCGCCGAACTCGGCTGGGCGCCGAGCATCTCGTTCGAGGAGGGGGTGCGCGAATTCGCGTCGGCCCCGCTCCGTGCGGCGGTGACGCCCCCGCGGTCGTCGGAGGACTCCGCCTCGCCGACACCCGACACGGCGCCCGGTTCTCTCGGGGCGACACCGTGACCGACGGGTCGAACGCCACCCCGGCCCGGCCGCCCACCCCAGGCCGCCCCGCC
>NZ_PSTT01000011.1 GCF_002931235.1 Subtercola sp. Z020
CCCACCAAGTCCGCCCAACCCACCCCACGCTACGGAACGACCAACCGATCCCCAGCGACCCCAAAAACACCACCCACCCAAGCACGATCCGCAGGCCGACACCGACACCAACACCGACACCGGGTGACCGTGAGCGCACCCGCACCCGCACCCGCACCCGCATCCGCACCCGCATTCGCACCCGCGCCCTGCGCGCGCCCCCGCACGTCACGTCAACCCGGCCATCGTGCCGACCATCCCGAAAGCAAGACCCGCTGGCGAGTTCAACCATCGAGGAGGCACCTGCGCATCCGCACTACGCCTTCGTCGGCAAGCCCGAAGGGCGCGGCAGCGCAACCTCCGCCTCGAGGCCCATTCCGCAGGACCCGATATGGGATGACCTGACCGGTCACGGCCGCAACCTGATCCAGTCCTGGCCCGCCTGCATCTCCTCTGTCGACCGAGGCGGTGCCGCCGAGGCAAACCTACTCGCGGCGGATGGTCGCGACCGTACCCCGCGTCACCGCGACGAGGTCTGCCGGGCTCACCTCGATGTCGAAGCCGCGGCGCCCGCCCGAGACGAAGATGGTGTCGAAGAGGAGGGCCAGATCATCCAGAACCGTCGGCAACGGCGTCTTCTGCCCGAACGGACTGATGCCGCCCACCACGTACCCGCTCTTCCGCTCGGCCACCGCGGGCTCGGCCATCACACCTCGTTTGGCGCCGACCGCGCCGGCGAGTGCTTTCAGATCGAGCTTCGAATCGACTGAGACGATGCCGATCGCCAGCCCTTTGTCGGTATCGACCATCAGGGTCTTGAACACCTGCTCCGGTTCGATGCCCAGCGCGGCGGCAGCCTCGGCGCCGTAGTCGGTGGCCGTCGCGGCGTGGTGGTAGACGTGCGGTATGAACGGAACCCCTGCCGCAGCGAGCGCCACGGTCGCGGCCGTCGTCGGCCCGCCGCCCCCGGCTCTCGCCGCCATCAGACCGCCGGGGAGGAGGCCGCTCCCGCGAACGCCGCACCGAGGAACTCCGACGCGTCGGAGATCTCCTGCTGCGACACTCCGTGCTGGATGCCCGGGTACAGGTTCGCGGTCAGCGTCGAGTGCGACGGCAGCCACTCCTCGGTACGCGCGATGGCGGCGTCGGTGATGATCGGGTCAGCGACATCCCGCCCCCAGAACACCGGCGGGCGCGTCTCGGCCATGGTCCGGTCGCCGTGCGCCTGCCCCGACACCACGAATCCCGACAGATTGACGGCCGCCGCGAAGCGCTCGGGCGCCGTGCGCAGCAGGTGGATCGCCATCGCCCCGCCCTGTGAGAAACCGAGTGTGGCGATCGACGGCGGCGTGCCGTGGAGCGCTTCGATGCGGTCGAGCCACTCCAGCACCGAGGCGGCCGCGTCGTCGAGTGCACTGATGCGCGGGTTGCCGGGCTGCCCGATCGTGAACCAGGCGAAGCCGTTGACCACCGGATGCGGTGCCAGCAGCGGCGCACGGAGCGATGCCGCGATCGTGCCCTCGGGCAGCAGGGGCGCGAGCGAGATCAGATCGTTCTCGTGCGACCCGTAGCCGTGCATGATGATGACGAGCGGGCTCGTCGCCAGGCGCGCGGCGACCTCGTCGGCGGGAACCGACCAGACGACCACGGCGTCGTTCACGGCGGCGCGGCGGGGGGAGTCGGTCACGGTCGTCCTCACGGGGGTCTGGTGCGGGTGGCGGGTGGCTGGTGGCTGGTGGCTCAGAAGAATCTACCAGCCGCCTCCGACACTGCTGCCCGCCCGGTCGCGCTCTGCGCGCTCGCGCCAGCCCCAGCGCCACCCGCGACCTCTGGCGGCCCTCGCGACCCCGCACTACCGTGGGGTCATGCCGTTCTCGTCCGAGCATCCAGTGCAGTTCGAGCCTGACGATCCGATCGTCGCACGACTCCGCGACATCTGCCTCGCCTTCCCCGAGACCCACGAAGAGCTGACCTGGGGGCGCCCGAACTTCCGCGTCTCGCAGCGCATCTTCGCGATCGCCGGCCAGGGTCGCGACACCCGCGCGTCGCTCTGGTTCAAGCCCGACGCCGAGGAGCGCCGCGCCGAACTCCAGCAGCGCGGCTTCTTCGAACCCCGCTACTTCGGCTCGAAGGGCTGGCTGGCATTCGACTTGCCTGACGAGCCGGACGCTGTCGACTGGCAGCTCGTCGCCGAACTCTGCGACACGTCGTACCGCATGATCGCGCTGAAGCGGCAGGTGGCGGCTCTGGATGCTCGGCCCTCCTGAAGCGCGACAACTGCGGCCCTCCCGCCCCTACTCGCCCCGGTTGCGGCTCAACTCGAAGATGCGCACCAGCTCGTCGATCGCCTGCTGCCGCGCCTCGCCGCCCTCGTCGAACATCTCGGAGACGTGGGTCTTGAGGTGGTTCTCGACCATCAGCTTGTTCAGCGAGCCGAGGGACTTCTGAATGGCCAGCGACTGCGTGATGATGTCGATGCAGTAGTCCTCGTTCTCGATCGCCTTCTCGAGCCCACGCAGCTGACCCTCGAGAATGCGCGTACGGTGCAGAGCCCGCTTCTTGATGTCTTCGATCACACGCCAACTCTAAGCGGTGGGGAAGCGGTCAGGTCTGGCAGCGCGGGCACCAGTAGGTGTCTCGCAGCGACAACTCGGTCGCGCCCAGCTTGCCGGTCTCGATTCGGGTCCCGCACCGCCGGCACGGCTGCCCCGCACGGTTGTAGACCCATACCTGCTTACCCGGGCGCAGGTCGCCGGTGGTCGTGCGCTCGACCCGGTCGCGGTTCGCGAGGATCAGCCGGGAGGCCAGCCCCACGACCGCATCGAGCTTCGGAACGTCACCGACCGGCCGCATGGGCAGCACTCCGCGCAGAAAGCAGAGCTCGTTCGCGTACACGTTGCCGAGCCCGGCGAGGTTCCGCTGGTCGAGCAACGCCACGTCGATCTCCCGCTCCGGGTCGCTCGCCAGCCGCCGCTCGGCCTCGGCCGCATCCCAGTCGGGGCCGAGCAGATCGGGCCCGAGGTACCCGACCGCCTCGTCTTCGCGGTCGGTGGGCAGCACCTCGACGAGCCCCAGTTCGAAGCCGACCGCCGTCCACTCCGCGTTCTTCAGGATCGCGCGCGCCTTCCACGCCGGCTTCCGCCAGCGGGTGCCCTCCTTGTAGACGTGCCAGGTTCCTTCCATCTTCAGGTGCGAATGGATGCTCATCTCCCCGATTCGCATCAGAAGATGTTTGCCGCGGCTCACAACTCCGTGCACCGTCTCACCGGTGAGGTCGACCGTGGCGAACTTCGGCACCCGGATGTCGCAGCCCGTCAAGACGGTGCCCGCGAGTACCGCGTTCAGGTGCTCGGCGGTTCGGAACACGGTGTCGCCCTCAGGCATGGTCTCTCCTCGCTTCGGATGCCGCGCCGGATGCGTCGCGGCTAAGCACTCCGCAACCTCAGCCCGCGCGGAGTGTTGCTGAAACCGGAGATCTCGAGCAGCCGACCGACCAGCGTACCCACCGAGAACTCGCCGTTGATCTTCTCGATCGTCAGCTTGTCGACCCGGCCAGACACGACCGCGGCCGCGAGTGCATCAGCGGCCTCGACCAGCACTTCTTCGCCGTCGGTGAAGGCCAGCACGGTCTTGCCGCCGCGTTCGACGTAGAGCACGAGCTCCCCGTCGACCATGACCACGAGGGCGCCCGCCTTCCGTCCCGGGCGGTGCCCCTCGCCCTGCGGCCAGGGGAGAGCGGCGCCGTACGGGTTGGCCGGATCCGTCGCCGCGAGGGTGAGGGCGCGGGTGCGCTCCGTCTCGCGGGCTTTCCTGCTGCCACGCGTGCCCGTGCCCGTGCTGCGGGTGTCTCCACCGCGCGCGTCGGCCGCATCGCTCCGTGAACTGCGCGGGTCGTGCCCGAGCATCCCGCCAGAGCCGCCAGAGCCGCCAGAGCCACCAGAGCCGCCAGAGCCACCAGAGCCACCAGACCCGCCCGCGCCATCCCGCCCGGGGGCCTCGCCGCCGCGCTGGTCCCGCAGCACATCTGCGGAGAACGCGCGCAGCCGGTCGACCGTGCCGCCGGTGGCGAACTGCGCCGCGCCCAGCCCCTCGATGAAGTAACCGCGGCGGCACCGCCCGGTCTCCTCGAACTGGCTGAGAACGCGGTACGACAGCGCGAAGCCGCCCGGCTGGTGCTCGCTCATCACCGATCCGCGCGTCACGACGCCGTACCGGTCGAGCAGGAACTCGGCTGTCGCGTGCGCCCGCAGTGTGCCGTCGGACTCCGCCCGCGGCAGCAGCGACCACCGCCCGCCGGCGGTCGGTGGACCGACGCGGGTCGCCATCGTCGGCCGTGTGTATGCCCGGCCGCGATACATCCGGGCCCGCGGTGCAGAGCGCTTGGTCGCGTGGGCGGAACCACCCCCGCCCGTCAGCGTGCGAAGCGGCGCCAGCGTGTCGTTCGTGACCCGCCCCGACCAGACCAGGTCCCACAGGGCGGTGACGAGCTGTTCGTCGGTGAAGAACCCGGGCGTGGTCGATGCGGGCACGGCGACGGGCACCGGATGCACGGCTGCGCGAGACGCAGACGCTGACGCCGAACCGCTGGTGCTAGTGTCGCTCGCTTCGCCGTCGCCAGCATCCGCGCCCGCGCCAGCACCCGCGCCGGTTCCGAATCCGCCCGAGCCGATACCCGACTTGGGTGTGCGCCGCGGATTCCGCGGGCGAACCGCCTCCACCGCTGCCGCTCGTGCCTCTTCGGCCGCCTCCTCCGCTTCGATCCGCGCTTTCTCGGCCGCGCTGCCCAGCTCGTCGGCGACCGCGTCCGACAGATTGCGGAAGAAGTACGCCCCTCCACCCCGCAGCGTCTTCAGGATCGCGGCCTGCAGGTCGCTCGGCTGCAACTCCTGCTGCTCGGGAAGGGTGACCCGCACCGTGTCGGCCAGGTGCAGCGACACCCAGCCGTCGCTGCCGGCCAGCGCCCCACTGCCCGACCAGACGATCTCGCCCGCCGCCGTCAGCTCGTCGAGCATCGCCGGGCTGTAGTCGCGCACCCGCGAGGGAAGAACGAGCGTCTCCCATGCCGACGCCGGCACGGGCACGCCGGCCAGCTGTTCGATCACCGTGAGCACCCCGTCGACCCCGCGCAGGGTGCCGCCGACGTGCTGCCAGATCGGGAGGAAGCGCCCAAACGCCGCCGCATCGACCGGCTCGACCTCGTGCCGGAGCGCCGCGAGCGACCGGCTCCGCAGCCTCCGCAGCACCTCGGTGTCGCACCACTCGCTCGCCGCGGCCGCGTGTGCGAACCGCGAGAACTCGGGCACGAGCGGGATGATCTGTCCGCCGCCGCCAGCCCTGTCAGCCGCACCACCCGCCCCGCCAGAACCAGCGCCGAGGTCAGAACCAGCGCCCGAGCCAGCGCCGAAGTCAGAACCAGCGCCAGAGTCACCAGTACCAACAGCGCCAGCACCCACCCCAGCCCCCGGCACCCCGGTCGGCCGGAATTCGCCCTCGACCACCCGCCGCGCCGACTCCAGCCGCTTCAGCGTCTCGTGCACCACTGCCGAACCGAGCCCGTAACGCACGCCGACCTCGGGCGCCGTGAACGGGCCGTGCGTACGTGCATAGCGCCCGACGAGGTCGCCGAGCGGATCTTCGACCGGCTCGATGAACGCATCCGGAACCCCGAACGGGATCGGCACTCCGAGCGCATCCCGCAGCCGGCTCGCGTCTTCGATGGCCGCGAACCGCGCCTCACCCGCGATGCTCACGGCCAGCACCCGCCGGGCGTCGAGCAGCGCATCGACGTGTGCCGCCGCCGATTCGGCGTCGGTCAGCCGCTCGG
Organism: Subtercola sp. Z020; assembly: GCF_002931235.1. GTDB lineage: Bacteria > Actinomycetota > Actinomycetes > Actinomycetales > Microbacteriaceae > Subtercola. The sequence continues at coordinate 5,804 of NZ_PSTT01000011.1, forward strand.
CGAGTTCGTCGATGCTGAGCGGGCCGAGCATCCGCACCAGGTCGGCGACGCCCTCGGCCCCGGTGGCCCGGCGATTCGCCGCGACCCGCTGCAGTTCCCGTTCCGTCTGCTCGATCACGCCGGGGTCGAGCAGCTCGCGGAGCTCTGCCCGCCCGAGCAGCTCGGCCAGCAGTGTCGGGTCGAGCGACAGGGCCGCGGCCCGCCGCTCGGCCAGCGGGCTGTCGCCCTCGTAGACGAACGAGGCGACGTACCCGAACAGCAGCGAACGGGCGAACGGCGACGGTTCCGGCGTCTCGGTCTCGATGATGCGAATGCGACGGCTCTCGATCTCGCCGGCCAGCGCCTTCAGGGAGGGCAGGTCGTAGACATCCTGCAGGCACTCGCGCACTGTCTCGAGAATGATCGGGAACGTCGGGTACCGACGCGCCACCTCGAGCAGCGCCGCCGAACGCTGCCGCTGCTGCCAGAGCGGCGACCGCTGGCCCGGGTTCTTGCGCGGCAGCAGCAGCGCCCGCGCCGCGCTCTCCCTGAAGCGCGACGCGAACAGGGCCGAACCGCCCACCTCGGTCGTCACCAGGATCTCGAGCTCGTCGGCGTCGAACACGAACAGGTCGGCGCCCGGCGGCTCGCTCTCGGTGTCGGGCAGCCGCACCACGATGCCGTCGTCGCTCGCCACGACACCGCCGTCGACGCCGAACCGCTCGCGGATGCGCGCGCCGATCGCCAGCGCCCAGGGCGAATGCACCTGCATCCCGTAGGGCGAGTGCAGAATGACGCGCCAATCGCCGAGTTCGTCTCTGAACCGCTCCACGATGAGGGCCTGGTCGCTCGGCACATGGCCGGTGGCCTCGCGCTGCTCGGAGATGAACGTCACGAGGTTGACCGCCGCGTTCTCGTCGAGCCCGGCGTCTCTCGCCATCTCCAGAGCACGGGCTTCGGATGACCCACCGACCGCTCGCGTGAACGCACCGATCGCGCGCCCGAGCTCCGCCGGTCGCCCCAGCCCGTCGCCCCGCCAGAACGGCAGCCGGCCCGGCTCGCCGAATGCGGGAGTCACCCGCACCTGGTCGTGAGTGATCTCCTGGATGCGCCAGCTCGTCGCCCCGAGCGCGAACACGTCGCCGACCCGCGACTCGTAGACCATCTCCTCGTCGAGCTCGCCCACCCGCGACGCCTTCTCGCCGACCATGAACACGCCGAACAGGCCGCGGTCGGGGATCGTTCCGCCACTTGTCACGGCAAGCCGCTGCGCGCCCGGTCGCCCGGTGATCGTACCGGCGTCGCGATCCCAGATGATGCGCGGTCGCAGTTCGGCAAATTCGTCGGAGGGGTACCGCCCCGCGAGCAGGTCGAGCGTCGCCTCGTACGCCGACCGCGGCAGCGCGTTGAACGGGGCGCTGCGCTTCAGCTGGTCGAACCACTCCTCGACGTCGATCGACTCGAGCGCGCAGGCGGCCACGGTCTGCTGCGCGAGGATGTCGAGGGGATTCTTCGGCACCGCGAGCGTCTCGATGAGACCCTTCGTCATGCGGTCGGCGGCGACGGCCGAGTGGATGAGGTCGGCCCGGTGCTTGGGATAGATGACGCCGCGCGACACCTCGCCGACCTGGTGACCGGCCCGCCCGACCCGCTGCAGCCCGCTCGCGACCGACGGCGGGGACTCCACCTGCACCACCAGGTCGACCGCGCCCATGTCGATGCCGAGCTCGAGGCTCGACGTCGCGACCACGCAGCGCAGCCGCCCGCTCTTCAGATCGTCTTCGATGATCGCGCGCTGCTCCTTGCTCACCGAGCCGTGGTGCGCGCGTGCGAGCAGCGGAAGTGCGCCCTGCGTCTGGCCACTCGCCAGCACCTGCGCCGGCGGACTCGCCTGGCTGCGCGGAACGAAGCCGTCGTCGTCGACCTCGAGACCTTCGCGCTCGGCGAAGATCTCGTTCAGCCGCGCCGTCAGCCGCTCGGCCAGCCTCCTCGAGTTCGCGAACACGATCGACGACCGGTGCTGCAGCACGCGGTCGACAATGCTCTCTTCGACGTGCGGCCAGATCGACCCCTGCTGCGGTGTCGCCGCGGCCGCCGAACCCTCGAGCGCCGGGGCGGCCCCGAGGTCGCTCATGTCTTCGACTGGCACCACCACGCGCAGGTCGAACTTCTTCGTCGACACCGGCGCCACGATCGTCACCGGAACGCCCCCCGCGAGGAAGCGCGCCACCTCTTCGGGCGGGCGCACGGTGGCCGACAGCCCGATGCGCTGCGCGGGCTTCTCGAGCAGCGCATCGAGCCGCTCGAGGCTCACGGCGAGGTGCGCGCCGCGCTTGGTCGCCGCCACCGCGTGCACCTCGTCGATGATGACCGTCTCGACCGACGCCAGCGTCTCGCGGGCGGCCGACGTCAGCATCAGGAAGAGCGACTCCGGCGTCGTGATCAGGATGTCGGGCGGGTTCTTGATCATCGCTCGGCGATCGGTCGCCGTCGTGTCGCCCGAGCGCACCCCCACCGTGACGGTGGGGGGAACGGTGCCGAGCCGCTTCGCCGTCTGCGTGACGCCGACGAGCGGGGCGCGGAGGTTCCGTTCCACGTCGACCGCGAGTGCCTTGAGCGGAGAGATGTAGAGCACCCTCGTGCCGACGGGGGCGTCGCCCGCGGCATCCAGAGCCGTACCAGTCCGCGCCGTACCAGTCCGAGCCGTAGCAGTTCGAGTCGTAGCACTTCGAGCCGCCGCAGTTCGAACCCCGGCATCCGGAGCAGTGCGCGGCGCCGCGATCAGCCGGTCGATCGCCCAGAGGAACGCCGCCAGCGTCTTGCCCGACCCGGTCGGCGCCACCACCAGCGCGTGCGCCCCCTCCGAGACCGCCTGCCATGCCCCCACCTGCGCCTCTGTCGGCGCGGAGAACGCGCCCGAGAACCACTCCCGCGTGGCCGGCGAGAACCGCGCGAGCACGTCGGATGCCGCCCCGGCGGGGGCGGTGGTGGGGGAGTCTTTCTTCTTCACCTCTCCATCCTCGCCGATACCACTGACACTCGCCCCGTTCGGGCGCCGGTGACCGGCAACCGGTGCGCAATGGGTGAGAATGAAGCATGAGCGTTCGCACCCCTGACCCGAACCCCGGCTGGTTGAGTGACCAGGAGCTTGACGAGATCAGGCGGCGCCTGCCGCTGCTCTACGTCGAAGCGGTTCCGGTTCGGGTCGACGGGCTCGGCCAGGTCACCGAGGTGGGCGTGCTGCTGCGCGTGTCGCCGAGCGGCAACATGACGCGCACCATCGTCTCGGGTCGCGTGATGTACGGCGAGACCCTGCGCGACGCACTCTTCCGCCACCTCGAGAAGGACCTCGGGCCGATGGCGTTCCCGCAGCTGCCGACCAGCCCCATTCCCTTCTCCGTGGCCGAATACTTCCCGCTTCCGGGCGTGAGTGCCTTCACGGATGATCGGCAGCACGCCGTCTCACTCGCCTACGTGATTCCGGTGACGGGTACCTGCGATCCCCGCCAGGACGCCCTCGAGCTCACCTGGATGACGCCGCAGGAGGCCACGAGCGACGCGATCCACGCGGAGATGGAGGGCGGCCGCGGTGCGCTCCTCCGCGCGGCGCTGGCCTCGGTCGGCCGCCTGGCCTGATCGCTGCTGCTGCCGGCGTCAGTCGAGCGGCGGCGATGAGGCTGGCAGCGCGCTAAGGCTGGCCGCGCGATACGGCTGGCAGCGCGATAAGGCTGGCAGCGCGATCAGTCGAGCAGCGCGATCGTGTCGAGGAACAGCTCGACGTACCGCTCCACGTCCACATCGAGCGCGACATCCGTGACCCCGACAGCCGCGTGCAGCCCGTGCACCGCGTCTTCGCCCGGGAAGCGACGCCGGTCGACGACCGTCTGCCCGCGGCTCGCCCCGGCGAGCTCGACGAACACCGGCAGGCGTTCGACGCGGAGCGCGCCCGGATCGACCAGCGCGCACACCGCCCCGGCGTCGCCGATCAGCCCGGTGTAGACCGGCTCGCGGCCCGGCCCCATGCCGATCCGGTGCGCCAGCAGCGAGCCGGCCACGCGCCCGGCGCGCGATCCACTCGCCTGCAGCAACTCGGTGCGCTCGATCGGAACCGCCACCTGGTTGAACACGTCGAGCCCGTACATGAAGCTCCGGATGCCGGAATCGAGCACGATCGCTGCCGCCTCGGGGTCGTGCCAGACGTTGAACTCGGCCGTCGGGGTCGCGTTGCCGACGCTCGCCGACCCGCCCATGAAGAGCACCCGCTCGATCTTCTCGGCGACCTCCGGATGCGACCTCAGCAGCAGCGCGAGGTTCGTCTGCGGCGCCAGCGCGATGATCGTGACGGGCTCGGGGCTCGCCAGCAGCTGGGTGCGCAGCATCTCGACGGCGCCCATCTGAACGGCCGACCGGATGCTCTGCGGCAGATCGATGCCGCCCAGGCCGTCTGCGCCGTGCACATGTGAGGCGTCGCGTGCCGG
>NZ_PSTT01000131.1 GCF_002931235.1 Subtercola sp. Z020
TTGCCGTACTCGTAGTGGCCGTCGGGGGCCGGGGTCTGCGTCATCAGCGCCCACGCCTCGCCCTGGAAGCGCAGGATGCGCTCGGGCTCGCCGTCGGCGTCGCGCGGCAGGGCGACCTGCACTCCGCGGCTGGCCGGGTTGGCGCCGCGGAGGAGAAGGGCGTACGCGGTCGTCGGCTCGATCATCCACTCACCCTACGCGGGCGGGCCGCTCGGCTTCTCGCCCGGCGGCGAAGGACCCGAGGCGGGCGCGTGTGCGCGGAGGTAGGCGTTCACGAAGAGGTCGCCGCGGATGTCGCGGAGGCGGTCGACGATGCGCTCGACCAGGCCGCGCGTGACGCCGCCCGCGACGAGGTCGAACTCGCCGAGCGGCTGCAGCTTGCCGCAGCGCACGCGGATGACCTCCCAGCCAGCCTCGCGCAGCAGTCGGTCTTTGCGGCGGTCTGTCGCCTCACGGGTGCCAACGTGTTCGAGCCCGAACTTGCCGATCGTGTCGTACTCGATCGCGACCCGCAGCTCGGGCAGCACGATGTCGGGCCAGACCTCCCGGTGGGCGAAGAACGGGCGCCGCACGGCGACGGCGTTGGCGGCGCGGAGGTCGAGGTCGAGGCGGTCGGCAAGCAGCATCCGCAGCTCGCCTTCAGCGGCCGACGCCGGGCGGGGTGCGCGCCCGCTGTGGAACGCCTCCCCGGCCGCCTTCTGCAGCGTGGTGGCCGTGCGCGGTGCTGCCGCTCGCGCGGCAGGTGCCGCCGTCGGCACTGGGAGCGGCCGAGCACGCGTGGCGCCGGGTGCCCGGAGCCGGCCACTGGACCGCGGCGAATCCGCGGCGGCGCCCGCCGGAGACGGCGCGGCAGACGGAGACGACGCGGGGGCCGGAGCAGATGTGGCGGCGGGAGACGCCCGGGCGACCACCCGCTTCGGCGCCGCCAGCGCAAGGCAGTCGGGGCACCACGAGGAGCGGCGGCGAACCGTGCCCGGCCGGTAGCGCTGCTCCTCGGGGGTCGCCACGAAGACGTGCCCCATGTCGCACTGCCAGGTGAGGTAGACGTCGGCGGCGGGCGGTATCTGCGTGAGCGTGATGTTGCGGTTCAGATCGGGGTGGTACTGGCGAATGAGCACCGGGAACCGCTCCCAGTCGCTCCGGTACGACCCGATCTCGTAGGGCACGTCACGCCCTTTGGAGCGCCGTCGCCTGGCCCACCACGCCTCGATGTTCTCGGGCACGTTCCTCTCCTTTCGCACGCTCTGCCTCGTCACGACGCATGTTAGACCGAGCCGCCGACATGCTCTTGCGGCGGTGAATTAACTGAGTTATGTTCATCTCACTGATTCCTCGCGGAGTCATTCGGCCGGGGGCCGCCGGTGTCACAGCCGGCGGGTCGATCGTCGAATGGTCCGTCTGGAAGAAGGTCGCCCTTGTCCGTCTCGAAACCCCGCCGCCCGGTGGATGCGCGTCATCGGGCCGCGGCCCACCTCCGTTTGCGCACCTCCCGTCACCCCTCCGGCGCCGGTGTCTTCGCGGCCGTCGCAGTGACGGCAGCCGTCGTCGCAGCCCTCGCGACGCCGATGAGCGTCGCCCACGCTGCTCCCCTCACGATCGCCGCCATCCAGGGAACCGGCGCCGCCAGCCCCCTCGCAGGCACCGTCGTCACCACCACCGGTTTCGTCACGGCCGCCTACCCGACCGGCGGCCTGAACGGGTTCTTCGTGCAGTCCGCGGGCAGCGGCGGCGACCTCGATCCGGCCGCGCACACCGCCTCCGACGGGCTCTTCGTCTTCACCGGGTCGACACCGGCGAAGGTCACCATCGGCGACTACGTGCAGCTCTCGGGCACGGTCTCGGAGTACCAGGGGCTCACCGAACTGTCCCCTCCGAACGCTGCGGCGATCATCCCGCTCGACCGCACGGCCGTCGCGCCGCCGCAGCCCGCCCGTATCGCCTTCCCCGCCAGCGACGACGCCCGCGAACGGATCGAAGGGATGCTCGTGCAGCCGCTCGGCGACTACACCGTTACCGGGCTGCAGTCCTCCGCCCAATTCGGGCAGATAGAGCTGGCGACCGGCACCTCGCCCCTCCCTGCACCCACCAGCGTCGGAGCGGTCGGCAGCCCCGAACACGCCGCCACCGTCGCATCCAACCGCGCCCGCGCGATGTGGCTCGACGACGGCGCCAGCACCAACTTCACCTCCCCGGCCAGCACGTCGAAGCCCCTGCCCTACCTGTCGGCGCCGGTGCGGGTGGGGTCGGCCGTCACCTTCGCGAAGCCCGTCGTGCTCGACTATCGCAATGCCGCCTGGCGGTTCCAGCCGACCGCCGAGGTCACGGGTGCCAACGAATCGACGACGTCCCCCGTGCACTTCAGCGCGACCCGCACCAGCGCACCCGCCCCGGTGGGCGGCAGCATCCAGCTCGGCACCTTCAACGTGCTGAACTACTTCCCGACGACGGGCGACAGCCGAATGGGATGCACGTACTACTCCGACCGGGCGGGCAACCCCGTCACCGTGAACAACAGCGACGCACCCGGCTGCGGTGTGCGGGGCGCGGCCACCCGAGCCCACTTCGAGCAGCAGCAGTCGAAGATCGTGCGGGCGATCCTCGCCCTCGGCGCCGACGTCGTCTCGCTGGAGGAGATCGAGAACTCCGCGAAACTCGGGCTGCCGCGCGACCACGCGCTCGGCGTGCTGGTCGACGCCCTGAACGCGGCAGAGCACGGGTCGGACTGGCAGTTCGTCCCCTCCCCCACCGCCGTGCCGTCGACCGCAGACGAAGATCTGATCAGAACGGGGTTCATCTACCGGGCATCCATCGCCGAACCTGTCGGGCAGACGACGATCCTGATCGGCTCGCCCGCCTTCGACAATGCCCGGGAACCGGATGCCCAGGCCTTCCGGCCGGTCTACGGCACCTCTGACGAGACCTTCCTCGTGGTCTCGAACCACTTCAAGTCGAAGACGCCGACCGACGCGACAGGAGACAATCTCGACACCGGCCAGGGCGCCTACAACGGCGACCGAACCCGTCAGGCACAGGCGCTTCTGACATTCGCCGCCGCCACCGCCCGCGCCGCGGGAACCGACAGCGTCTTCCTCGTCGGCGACTTCAACGCGCTTGCACACGAAGACCCGGCCACGGTCATCACCGCCGGCGGCTACACCGACCTCGGGGCAGCGACCGGCAAGGCTTCGTACAGCTACAACGGCGAGTCGGGTTCGATCGACCACGTCTTCGCGTCGCGATCGGCAGCGACGATCGTCAGCGGCACCGACATCTGGAACGTCAATTCTGTCGAGGCGCCGGCGCGCCAGTATTCGGCCGCCAACGCCAATGTCATCGACCTCGTGAACCCGAAGGAGCCGTACCGGTCATCGGATCACGACCCACTCGTCGTCGGCCTGGCATTGCCGACCCACACGCCGCCGACGATCCCCTCGCCGGTGCCCTCACCCCGCACGACAGGAGCCACCCGATGAAACGAACGCTCGCCCTCACCCTTGCCGGCGCCCTCTGCCTCGCAGGGTGCGCCGGTTGGGAGGCATCGTCCGCGCCGGCCGCGCAGGCAGCGTCGACGGTGAACATCGATCTGCTCAGCATCAACGACTTCCACGGCCGGCTCGCCAAAGACGGGATCATCGCGGGTGCTGCGGTGCTCGCCGGGGCCGTGAACAGCTTCACGGCGAGCAACCCGAACACTCGGCTCATCTCGGCGGGCGACAACATCGGCGCGTCCACCTTCACCTCGTTCATCCAGCAGGACAAACCGACCATCGACGCGCTGAACAGCATGAAGCTGACCGCCTCGGCCCTCGGCAACCACGAGTTCGACCACGGCCGGGCGGATGTCGACGGCCGGGTGCGCGCGGCCGCAGCGTTCCCCTACCTCGCCTCGAACCTCTACGACTCGGCGACCGGTCGGCCCGCCTATGACCAGTACTCGGTGTCGGTCGTCGACGGCGTGCGGATCGGGTTCATCGGCGCCGTCACCGAGACGCTGCCGTCACTCGTGGCCGTCGACGCCCTGCCGGGCCTCGAGGTCCGCAGCATCGTGCCCGAGGTGAATGCGGTCGCCGACCGGCTCTCCGACGGCGACACGACGAACGGTGAAGCAGACGTGATCGTGCTTCTCGTGCACGAGGGAGCGGCCACCGCGAACATCGCGAGCTCGACGGATTCGTCGACGTTCGGCCGCATCGTCAGCGAAGCAGACGGCAACATCGACGCCATCGTCTCGGGTCACACCCATCAGAGTTACGCCCACAGCGTGCCGGTCGCCGGATGGCCGGCCGGGCTGCAACGACCCATCGTGCAGGCCGGCGAGTACGGCGAGACCATCGGCCATCTGTCTCTGGCGGTCGACAGCGTCACCCACCAACCGCATTCCCTCTCGGCCGAGCTCGTTCCGCTCACGAATCCCGACACCAGCCCGCGGTACGCACCGGATGCGGCGGTCGCCGGCATCGTCGCAGCCGCGGAGGCGGTGGCGGCCGTACGCGGCGCCGTCAGCGTCGGAAGCATCTCCGCCGACCTCAACAAGGCGCGGCAGAACGACGGCAGCGACAACCGTGGAGGCGAATCGACACTGGGCAACCTCGTTGCCGACGCGCAGCTGGACTCGACACGGGGCGTCGGTGCGCAGATCGCCTTCATGAACCCGGGCGGACTGCGGGTGAACCTCGGCTACGCCTCCAGCGGGCCCGGCGACCCCGACGGCAATGTGACCTATCGCGAGGCGAACAACGTGCAGCCGTTCGCCAGCACGCTGATCGCGCTCGATCTGACCGGCGCGCAAGTGGCCCGCGTGCTCGAGCAGCAGTGGCAGCCGACCGGCACCGGCCGACCGTTCCTGAAGCTCGGGGTCTCCCGCGGGTTCGAGTACAGCTACGACCCGTCGGCTCCGGCCGGTTCCCGCATCTCGCGAATGACCCTCGACGGTTTGCCGCTCAATTCCGCCGCGACCTATCGCGTGGTCGCGAACAAGTACCTCGCCGACGGCGGTGACAACTTCAGCACGTTCGCGGCCGGCACCAACCGGGCCGACACGGGCCGGATCGACCTCGACTCCATGGTGGAGTATCTGAAGCACAACCCGGCCGCCGGGCCCGACCTCGCGCAGAGGGCCGTCGGCGCCCACTTCAGCCCGGGTGTCGCCGGCGGCCTCACTCCCGGCGACTCCTTCACCGTCGCGCTCTCGTCGCTCCTCTTCAGCGGCGGGGAGAAGGCGGCGACGACCGTGGAGCTCAGCTATCGAGGGGCCGTGATCGGCCACGCCTCCATCGACCCGACCATCGTCGACACCACCGACGAGGTGGGGCGCGCGACCATCACGGCCACACTCCCCGGCGACGGCGACGCAGGCCCCGGCGCGCTGACGGTGACGGTGCCCGGAACGGGAACCGCCATCGACCTCCCGATCACGGTCAAGCCGACCGCCGTGCTCCCGGTCGGAGGGCTGACGGACGGCAACCGCAGCGCTTTCGCCGACGTCTCTGTCACCCCCTCCCCTGCGCCGGCCGGGTCCCTCGTGCAGGTGAACGTCCCCGGGCACGACGGCCGCCCGGTCACCGTGGTCGGCTACGCCCCGCAGCTCACCCTCACGACCGCCGCCGCCGTCGCCGGCGGCCGCGTCACCGTCCGCATCCCCGCGGGCTACGCCCCCGGCGCGCACCCCCTCGCGGTCTACGCCGGCGACGGTTCCCTCCTCGGCTGGACCACCGTCACCGTCACCCCCCGCGCCCGCATCTGACCGCCGCCCCGCCCAGCGCCGCGCTGCCCGCCACCGCGCCGGAGTCCGCCGATCCGCACCGCACCGCACCGGAGTTCGTGACGGCTGTCGGCGTCGTAACCGAGAAGCTGCGGCGACATATGCCCGTAAGGAGCCGCACATTGGCTGAGCTCCTCGGTTACGACACGTGCCGCGGCAGCACAGGTTCGGCCGCGTCCGCGGCGTCAGCCGGCGGCGGCCAGGGCGCGGATGGCGCGGTCGGCGGAACCGCCGAGGCCCCACTTCCCGGCGAGGGCGTGCACTGCCTCCAAGCGTTCGGGCGAGAGAGCGCCCAGGCGGGCGTCGGGTGCAGCAGCGGGATGCGCGGCGGCGGCACCGGGCGAGGTCGCGGCGGCGCCAGGGCCGGCGGCGGGCGGCACCGCCACCGCGAGGTCGCGCACAACCTCGACCACGCGCGGCGCCACCACGAGGTAGTCGGCGGCGGCGGTCAGCTTCGCGCGCACGGAGGCCGAGAGGGGGGAGGGCGAGGCGCCGGCCGCCGCCAGGATGCCGGCGAGGTCGCCGTGCTCCGCGAGCAGGGTCGCCGCCGTCTTCTCGCCGATGCCGGCCACACCGGGCAGGCCGTCGGAGGGGTCGCCGCGCATCACCGCGAAGTCCACGTACTGCGACGGCGTGATGCCGTACTTCGTGGTGAGAACGTCGGCGGTCACGAGCTCGAGCCGGCTCATCCCGCGCGCGGTGTAGATCACGCGCACGGGGGCCTGATCATCCACCAGCTGGAAGAGGTCACGATCGCCGGTGACGACATCGACGGGGCCGTCGGCATGGGTCGCGAGCGTGCCGATCACGTCGTCGGCCTCCATGTCGGGAGCACCCAGGACCACGATGCCGAACGCCTCGAGAACCTCCCTGATCAGGGGAATCTGTTGCGTGAGCAGAGGAGGGACCTCTTCGACGTCGAGACCGCCCGGCACGACGCGGGCGACCCGATGCTCCTTGTAGCTCGGGATGAGGTCGACCCGCCAGGAGGGGCGCCAGGCGTCGTCCCAGCAGGCGACGAGCGACGTGGGCGAGAAGTCGGCGACGAGTTTCGCGATCATGTCGAGCAGGCCGCGCACGGCGTTGACGGGCGACCCGTCGGGCGAGCGAACCGTGTCGGGCACCCCGTGGAAGGCACGGAAGTAGAGCGAGGCGGTGTCGAGCAGCATCAGTCGGCCAGTCATCTGCCGATCATCCCACGCACACGCCGCCGCCCGACACGCGCCACCCGCCCTGCGCGCCGCTCGCCGCCGCATACTGGAACCATGACCAGCAGCGCGCCCCTCGACCGCCCCCTCCGCTCCCTCGGGTTTCTCACCATCGGATTCTTCGACGAGCACGACCCGTTCGGCGGCCACGAGAGCACGCTGCAGATCATCGAACTCGGCGAGCGGCTCGGTTTCGACAGCGCGTGGCTCCGCGACCGCCACCTGCAGTACGGCATCTCCTCCCCCGTCGCCGTGCTGGCGGCCGCGTCGCAGCGAACGCGGCGCATCGAGCTGGGCACGGCCGTGATTCCGCTCGGCTTCGAGAACCCCTTCCGCCTGGCGGAAGACCTGGCGACGGTGGATGTTCTGAGCCGCGGTCGAATGAACCCGGGCATCAGCGTGGGTGTGCCGACCCACTTCGACGCGATCCGCGAGCACCTCTACCCCGACTCGGCCGACGCGGAGGAGTTCGGGCACGAGAGAGCCCTGCGGCTGCTGGCGAACCTCCGAGGGGAGGCGGTCAGCACGTTCACCGGAACCGAGGGCATCGAAGCGTACTCACCACGCATCCAGCCCTTCTCAGCCGGCCTCGCCGAGCGCGTCTGGTACGGCGCGGCCAGCCTCGCCTCCGCCGCATGGGCGGGCGAGCACGGTCTGAACCTGCTCTCGAGCAGCGTCGTGCGGGCCGAAGAAGACGACGACTTCGCCCGCATCCAGCGCGCCCAGATCGACCTGTTCCGAACGAAGCACCCGCACGGCGAGGCGGCGCGCGCCTCGCAGGGGCTCGTCGTCATTCCGACCGACAGCGCGAGCGCCGCGCAGGCCGCGAAGTACCACGCGTACGCCGCGAGCCGCTACGAACGAACGCTCACGCCGCAGGGGCCGGGGCGCATCCTGTTCGCCCCCGACATCGTCGGCAGCTCCGAGCAGATCGCGGATGCCCTGCTCTCGCATGCGGGCTACCAAGCGGTCGACGAAGTGGTCTTCGCCCTGCCGTTCTCGTTCGAACACGACGACTACGTGCAGATCCTGACCGACATCGCGACGCGCCTCGGCCCACTGCTCGGCTGGAGCGCCGGGGCGGCCTGAAGAGCCTGGGCGGATGTCGGCGGCCTCTGCCAAGCTGGGAGGCATGACAGCTGAGATTCCCGCCGACTACGTTCGGCTGCTCGAGGAGCCCTTCTACGGGTCGCTCGGCACGATCCGCCCCGACGTCACCGTGCAGGTGAGCCCGATGTGGTACCTGTTCGATGCCGAGACGCAGACACTGCGTTTCACCCACACCACGACGCGCGCGAAGTACCGCAACCTGATGCAGAACCCGTCGATGAGCCTCGCCGTCTTCGACCCCGAGAACCCGTTCCGCTACCTCGAGGTGCGCGGGCGGCTGATCGGGGTGGAACCCGACCCAGCGGGCGACTTTTACGTCGTGCTCGGCAAGCGCTACGGCAACCCCGACCAGGCCCCGCCGCCCGACTCCGCCGACCGCGTCATCCTCACCATGAGCATCGAGCACACGGTGCACCAGTAGGCTCCAGAACAGTATTCGGCACACTCACACGGGGGACCCTTTGGACGCGCACGAGATCCGCACCGCCTACCTGCAGTACCAGCGCGAGCGCGGGCACGTGCAGATCGAGCGCGCGAACCTCGTACCGCGGGGCGACGGCAGCACACTCTTCACCGGCAGCGGGATGCAGGCGCTGCTGCCGTACCTCCTCGGCGAGCACCACCCCGACGGCATCCGACTGACCGACAGCCAGCCGTGCCTCCGCGCGCAGGACATCGAGGAGGTCGGCGACAACAGGCACACGACGTTCTTCGAGATGCTCGGCAACTGGAGCCTCGGCGACTACTTCAAAGAGCACCAGATCCGCGCGTTCTTCGCCTTCCTGGTGGATGTCGTCGGGCTCGACCCGCAGAAGCTGGCCGTCAGCTGCTTCATCGGCGACGACGAGTACGGCATCCCGCGCGACGACGAGGCGGCGGCGATCTGGCAGGAGGTGTTCCGCGAACGTGGCATCGAGGCCGGCATCGCGGTCGTGGGCAGCCAGGCCGACGGCGACGCCCGGGGTGTGCTGCCCGGCGAGAAGATCTTCTTCTACGACTCCGGCGAGAACTGGTGGAGCCGTGGCGGCAGCCTGCTCGGCACGCCGCTCGGCGACCCCTGCGGCCCCGACAGCGAGGTGTTCTACGATTTCGGCCCCGAGCACCACGACGCGTCGTTCGGCAAGGCGCATCCGGCGAGCGACAGCGGGCAGTTCATGGAGATCGGCAACCAGGTCTTCATGCAGTACCGCCGCGAGCTCGACGGCTCGTTCACTCCGCTCGCCCAGCGGAACGTCGACTTCGGCGGAGGGTTGGAGCGCATCGCGGCCGCGGCCCTCGACACGCCCGACGTGTACCGCATCAGTCTGCTGTGGCCGATCATCCAGACCCTGACGACCCTCTCGGGAGCGTCGTACGACGAGAACCCGGTGCCGCTCCGCATCATCGCCGACCATCTGCGCGGGGCGGTGTTCCTCGCGGTCGACGGGGTGCGGCCCTCGAACAAGGAGCAGGGCTACGTCATGCGGCGGCTGCTGCGGCGGGCGATCCGCACGGCGTACACGATCGACCTGCGCGACACCTTCTTCGAAGAGGTGGTGGGTCAGATCGCCGACCTCTACCAGAACGACTACCCCGAGATCCGCGCGGCGCGTGACGAGATCGTCGAGGTGCTGCTGCGCGAGGAGAAGTCGTTCCGGCGCACGCTCGAAGCGGGCTTGCGGATGATCGGGGGCTTCGCCGGTTCGACGCTGACCGGGGAGGACATCTTCCGGCTGTCCGACACCAACGGCTTCCCGCGGGAGCTGAGTGTCGAAGAGGCCGGGCGGCTCGGTATCCCGGTGGCCGAGGACTGGGCGGAGGGCTACGACGCGGCACTCCGCGCGCAGCAGGAGCGCTCGCGCGGCGCCTCGCACCTCGGGGCGGCCGACCCCGCGTAGCGCGGTGCCCCCTGGCGCCCCGACCCCGGCGTAGCGCGCCGCCC
>NZ_PSTT01000018.1 GCF_002931235.1 Subtercola sp. Z020
CCCCAACGCCCGCCTCGCTCGCCGCAGCCGGCGTGCCGAGCCCTTCGAGTGCCCGAGCCGCCCCGGTCTCTCCGGGCTCGGGCGTGCTGGCCCGCCGCCCGGTCTCGACCCCAGACACCGTCGCGACCGCTCTCGCCCTGGCCCTGCTCGCCGAGGGGGAGTGGGCGGGCGAACGGATGATCGCCCGCGCGGCCACGGTGTTCGGTGTGCGGCACCGGTGGTTGCCGCGTCTCGTGCGGGAGCTGCTCGCCGTCTACCGACAGGCGCCCGAGGGGTCGCCGCGGGAGCTGGCCGCTGTCATCCGGCGTACCGCCTCGTTCACCGCGGCGCTCGAGCACGCCACCGAGGTCGGGCGCCCCCTCACCATCGTCAGCTACCCTGTCGCGGCCGACGGACCGCCCCGGCTGTCGCCTGCGCTGTCGCCTCCGTCGGCGGCGGTCGACGGCATCCCGCTCGTCGCCGCTTCGAACCCGCGCGACCCACGCCACGGCACCGCCCCTGCGGCGCTCGCGACTGCCGCAGGCCCGGCGGCGCTAGCGACTGCCACAGGCCCCGCGGCACTCACCCCGGCCGCGCCGCCGCGGGGGCTGGCCGGGCTCCGCACCCTCGCCGACCTCGCGGAGCTGCTCGGCGTGACGCCCGGGGAGCTCGACTGGCTGGCCGATGTCGGCGCCTGGAACCGCCGGGCCAGCCCCGGGCCGCTGCACCACTACCGCTACGAGTGGCGTGCCCGGCCGGGTCGCGTTCCGCGCCTGCTCGAGGTGCCGTCGGCCCGCATGCGCTCCGCCCAGCGGACCCTGCTGCACGACGTTTTCGCGCTTCTGCCGTTGAACGACGCCGCGCACGGCTTCGTGCCGGGTCGCAGCGCGGTCACGGCGGCCCGGTTGCACACCGGAGCCGCGGTGGTCGTCACCCTCGACCTCACCACGTTCTTCGCCACGGTGACCGCCGGCCGCATCTTTGGAGCGCTCCGCCAGGCCGGTGCGGGCGAACGCGTCGCCCTCGCCCTCACCGGTATCGCGACGAACCGCGTGCCGCCGCGCGTCATCACTGCCATGCCGCCCGGTGGCGACCCCGACGAGCGGGCGGCCCTCCGTCGCGCGCTCGCCGCCGCCCATCTGCCGCAGGGCGGCCCCAGCTCGCCCGCACTCGCGAACCTCGCCCTGCGCCGCCTCGATTCGAGGCTCGCAGGCTACGCGGGCGCAGCGGGCGCCCGCTACACCCGCTACGCCGACGACCTCACCTTCAGCGGCGGCACCGACCTCCGTCGCCGGGCAGACGCGTTCGTCGTCGCCGTGCGCCGCATCGTCGAGGAGGAGAACCACACCGTGAACCTACGGAAGACCCGGGTGCGGCCCGCCGCGACCAGCCAGCGCGTCACCGGAATCGTCGTGAACGAGCACACCGCGCTGCCGAGGGCCGAGTTCGACCGGCTGAAGGCGATTCTGCACAACTGCGCCGAGCGAGGGCCGGCGAGCGAGAACCGCGCCGGCCACGACGACTTTCGCGCCCATCTGCTCGGCCGGCTCACGTGGGCGCGGTCGCTGAACCCGGCCAAGGCCGAGCGCCTGCAGAGGGAGTTCGACCGCATCGCCTGGTGATAGCGCGACCGCTGCTGCCGCTGCACCGGGCTGCACCGGGGCTGCACCGGGCTGCACCGGGCGCTGCGCCGGGGCTCAGCCGCCGTGCGTGCCCGATGAGAGTGGGAAAGTGCTGAGCATCCACCCTTCCTGTGTAAGCCGATGCGGTGGAACCGGCTGCTGTCTGTACTCTCAGAACAGGTTGCCCCGGACCACGGTCGCCACATCACCGTCGAGTGGTCGGGTCGCCTGCATGTGACCACTCACTCGAAACCTCGAAATGAGGCTCTCCGTGAGCACAGCAGCACCCGCAGCCCCCGCCGCGTCGTCCCAGCCGACGGTGTCGTTCACCCGCACCAAGCCGGGTGGCAACCGCACGAACCCGACGACCGAGTACTCCGCGCTGCTCCGCACCGTTCGCGACGCCGGCCTGCTGCGTCGTCGCACCGGGTTCTACGGCCTGATGTTCGGTCTTCTCGTCGTCGCCCTCGGCGGCGTCGTCACCGGCTTCGTGCTTCTCGGCGACTCTTGGTTCCAGCTGCTGATGGCCGCCGCGCTCGGCCTCATCCTCACCCAGTTCGCCTTTCTCGCCCATGAGGCCTCGCACCGCCAGGTGTTCGAGTCGGGCCGGGCGAACGACATCGTCGGCCGGGCGCTGGCGAACCTGTTCGTCGGCATCAGCTACAGCTGGTGGATGACGAAGCACTCCCGCCACCACGCGAACCCGAACATCATCGGCAAAGACCCCGACATCGACAAGGACTTCGTCTCGTTCACCGAAGACGACGCCGCGGCGACGAAGGGCATCTCGCGCTTCCTGACGAAGCGCCAGGGCTACATCTTCTTCCCGATCCTCATCTTCGAAGGCCTGAATCTGCACCTGCACGGCTTTCGCACCGTCTTCGGTCGCGGCACGGTCGACCAGCGCACCCTCGAGATCGTGATGCTGGTCTCCCGCATCGGCGCGTACCTCGCGATCGTCTTCCTCGCGCTCCCGCTCGGCATGGCCTTCGCCTTCGTCGGTGTGCAGCTCGCCGTCTTCGGCCTCTACATGGGCTCGTCGTTCGCGCCGAACCACGTCGGCATGCCCGTGCTGCCGCGCGACTCCAAGGTCGACTTCCTGCGCCGCCAGGTGCTCACCTCGCGGAACATCTCGGGCGGCTGGTTCATCAACTTCTTCATGGGCGGCCTGAACTACCAGGTCGAGCACCACCTCTTCCCGAACATGCCGAGGCCGGCCCTCAAGCAGGCTCAGGCCATCGCCCGCGAGTACTGCGAGACGCACACGATCCTGTACACCGAGACCACGCTCTTCCAGGCCTACGGAACGGTCGTCAACCACATGAACAAGGTGGGTCTCGCCGCCGCCAAGAACGAGTTCATGTGCCCCGCCGCCTCGGCGTACGGCCGCTGATCCGGGCCTGCCCGGCCCGCGGGCCAGCTTCTGTCTGAACGGAATGTAAAGATTCGGCAACGCCCTGTCTGTCTGCAGGACTTTGCCAGTCGGAACGATTAACCTGTCGTTGTGAGCGCCCCCATCGGCCCGACGATCGACGAGACCCAGCCCCACGTCGTCTACTCCCCGACGCCCTGGAGTGACGACGTCTGGTTCATGGCGCACGACGGTCGCTGCCTCGGGTGGATCCTTCGGTACGCCGAGGGCGATCGCCAGCTCTACGGCGTGTACACCTACGGCTGCGACGAGCGTGGCCTGCGGGTGTGGGTCTCCTCAGAGACGACGCTGGCCCGGGCTTCCGCCTACATGGGCTTCCATGTGCGAGAACTGCTGGAGCAGTCGCGGCGGCTCGGTCCCGACCCGGTCAACCCTCTCGGGCTGCACGAGCGCCGACGCGGCTGACCGCTCTGCTCTGCATGCGCTGAGGCTCAGAGCGCGCTGAAGGTCAGAACGCGCTGAGGTGCTCTGCCGGGTCGATCAGCTTGCGACGCGGCTGGCGGTCACCGGGCGGAACGTCGCCGACGTAGAGCCAGCCGAGCAGCTGCTCGTTCGCTGCCAGCCCGTGCGCCTCTCTGACCGTGTCGTGGCGGGTCTGCGCTCCGGTGCGCCAGATGACGCCCCAGCCGGCTTCGTCGAGCAGCAGCGAGAGTGCGTGTGCGACTCCGGATGCCACGGCCTCCTGCTCCCAGTGCGGCACCTTCGCGCTCGGCCGGTACACCCCGACGATCGCGATGAGCAGCGGAGCCCGCCGGGCCTTGCCGACCATCTTCGCGACGTCGCCCTTACCATCGGCCGCTGCCAGGGCTTCGCCCAGCCTGTCGCGGGCGTCACCGCGCAGCTCGATGAGCCGCCACGGGCGCATCGAGCTGTGGTCGGCGACAGTGCCGGCGGCTTCGACCAGGCGCAGCAGCTCGGTGTGGCTGGGAGCGTTCGCGCCGACCTTCGAGTGCGAGCGTCGGTGCAGCATGCTCTCGAGCGCGGACACCTACGACGCGGAGCTGTCGGTGTCGAACGAGAGCGAGACCGAGTTCATGCAGAAACGGTCGCCGGTGGGCGTCTGCGGGGCATCGTCGAAGAGGTGCCCGAGGTGCGAACCGCAGTTGGAGCAGCGCACCTCGGTGCGCACCATGCCGAGGCTCCGGTCTTCGATCAGTTCGACGGCGTCGCTGTCTTTGGGTGCGTAGAAGCTCGGCCAGCCGCAGTGCGAGTCGAACTTGGTGTCGCTGCGGAACAGCTCCTGGCCGCACGCCTTGCACGTGTAGACGCCTTCGCGCTTCTCGTCGAGCAGCTCACCCGTCCACGGGCGCTCGGTCGCAGCCTGGCGGAGCACGGCGTACTCTTCGGCCCCGAGGGTGCGGCGCCACTCGTCGTCGGACTTGTTCACTTCGTAGCTCATCGGATTCCTCTTCCTGACAGGCGGGGTTCACGCCGGGCGGCGGCGGCGCCTGAAGCGCGCCGGGCACCGGAGCGCCATCCATCCTCACAGTAAACTCGGGCGGGTGTCTGACAATTCCATCATGCAGAAGACCTTCGGCGAACTCTCGACGACCGAGCTGTATGCCTTTCTGAAGCTGCGCACCGATGTGTTCTACGTCGAACAGAAGGTCGACGAGTCCGAGCTCGACGGTCGGGATCTCGAACCCACGACCGTGCACTACTGGCTGGCCGAGGGCGACCGCGTCGTCGCCTACCTGCGGGTCATCGAAGACGAGGTCGCCGAGCACCTCGACGCCCACCGGCTGATCGGGCGGGTCGTGGTGGCAGCCGACCGGCGGGGGGAGGGGCTCGCTCAGCGACTCATCGCCGCCGTGCTCGACCGGTACGGTCACGAGGCGCTGCTGCTGCATGCGCAGAGATACATCGCCGGCCTCTACGCCAAGTTCGGCTTCGAAGCGTTCGGCGACGAGTTCAGCGAGGCGGGCATCCTGCACCTGTCGATGTACCGTGCGGCACACCTCGCCCCAAGGTGACGCACCCTAGAATGAGCCGAATCGGCGGCCCACAGGGGGCCGGCGGAGGAGGGTGACGGATGGCCGACGCAAAGCGCCGCCTCCCGTCGGGCCCGAGCACCTCTCCGGCCGACGGGCTGGGCGAGCGCGACCGGCGCGTTCTCGAGTTCGAGCGCACCTGGTGGAAGCACGCCGGCGCCAAGGAGCAGGCGATCCGTGAGGAGTTCGGCCTCTCAGCCGCCCGGTACTACCAGGTGCTGGCGTCGCTGCTCGACTCGCCGGCCGCCCTGGTCTTCGACCCGATGCTCATCAGACGACTCCAGCGCGTGAGAGACACCCGTACGGCGGCCCGTTCCGCCCGTCTCCTCCCGCCCGGCGAATAGGAACGGTCTCCCTCCACCCATGGCTTCAGAACACCTCGACTCCTTCGACGACCTCCCCGACGACCTCGCGCGTCGCGGCGTGCACAGAGGGCCCCGGCCGCGGGGTCGGGGATGGGTGACGTTCGCCTGGGCGGCGCTCGCCACCGGCGTGCTCGTCGGGCTCGGAGTCCTGGGCCTCTTCGTGGTGAACAACGGCCTGCAGCTCGGCACGGGAAGCGCGGGCGGCGGCGCCGCGTCGTCGGTCGACCCCGGGCCGAGTGAGACGCCCACTCCGACGGTCGCGCCCACGGTCGATCCGGCGCTCTCGGTGACCATCCTGAACGGCACCACCATCGAGGGTCTCGCCACCCGAGCGGGCGGCCAGGCGACGGACGGTGGATGGTCGGTGGGAGTCGAGGCGAACGCGAGCTCCAGCGACGTCACGGTGACCACGGTGTACTACGTCGATGCGAGCCAGGAGGGCGCTGCCAAGGGCCTCGCCGCCACTCTCGGAGGGGTGGCGACCGCGGTGTCGACCCAGTTCGAGGGCGACACCCTCACCGTCGTGCTCGGAACGGACTACAAAGACCCCGCCGCCTGATCGCAGGCCGCGACATCCTGAGCAGGAGCCCCCATATTTCGGGAATGTTTAATCCTTGTTGAGTTGTGGTCACGAGACGCCCTTTGCTTCGGCCGCACCGTTTTACTGGGAAAACGGATCATTTCACTCGAAATGGTGGTCAGCAACACAGCAATGGGAGTAACAAATGGCGAACGGAACCGTCAAGTGGTTCAACGCTGAAAAGGGCTACGGCTTCATCACAGTGGAGGGCGGGGGCCAGGACGTCTTCGTGCACTACTCGGCCATCGACATGGGCGGCTACAAAGTGCTCGAAGAGGGCCAGCAGGTCATCTTCGAGGTGGGAACGGGCTCGAAGGGGCCCCAGGCGGAATCGGTGCGGCTGGCCTAGCCCCCGCGCCTCGGCGCCACCCTCGCTCCTCCCGGGCGTCACTTGCACTCTCACCTACCGAGTGCCAGTATTGGTTTAGCACTCGTGCAGTCTGAGTGCTAAACCTTTATGAATCTTTCATGACGCCCGGGAGGGACGAGAAACACACATGGCAAAGATTATTGCTTTCGACGAAGAGGCCAGACGCGGCCTCGAGCGTGGACTCAACATTTTGGCTGACGCCGTCAAGGTGACGCTCGGCCCGCGCGGCCGCAACGTCGTCCTCGAGAAGAAGTGGGGCGCCCCCACCATCACGAACGACGGTGTCTCCATCGCCAAGGAGATCGAGCTCGACGACCCGTACGAGAAGATCGGCGCAGAGCTGGTCAAAGAGGTCGCCAAGAAGACCGATGACGTCGCCGGTGACGGAACGACCACCGCGACCGTTCTGGCCCAGGCCCTGGTTCGCGAAGGTCTGCGCAACGTCGCGGCCGGCGCCGACCCGATCAGCCTGAAGAAGGGCATCGAGAAGGCTGTTGCAGCCGTCATCGCCGAGCTCGTGGCCAACGCCAAGGAGATCGAGACGAAGGAAGAGATCGCGGCCACCGCCTCGATCTCGGCCGGCGACTCGGAGATCGGCGCTCTCATCGCCGAGGCCATCGACAAGGTCGGTAAAGAAGGTGTCGTCACCGTCGAGGAGTCGAACACGTTCGGCACCGTTCTGGAGCTCACCGAGGGCATGCGCTTCGACAAGGGTTACCTGTCGCAGTACTTCGTCACCGACCCCGACCGCCAGGAAGCCGTCTTCGAAGACCCCTACGTGCTGATCGTCAACTCGAAGGTCTCGCAGATCAAAGACCTGCTGCCGATCGTCGACAAGGTCATCCAGGCCAACAAGCAGCTGCTCATCATCGCTGAAGACGTCGACGGCGAAGCTCTCGCCACCCTCGTCGTCAACAAGATCCGCGGCATCTTCAAGTCCGTCGCCGTCAAGGCTCCCGGCTTCGGCGACCGTCGCAAGGCCCAGCTGCAGGACATCGCCATCCTCACCGGTGGCCAGGTCATCTCCGAAGAGGTCGGCCTCAAGCTCGAGAACGTGACGCTCGACCTGCTGGGCCGTGCCCGCAAGGTCGTCATCACCAAAGACGAGACGACCATCGTCGAGGGTGCGGGTGACAGCGAGATGATCGCCGGTCGCGTGCAGCAGATCCGCAACGAGATCGAGAACACCGACAGCGACTACGACCGCGAGAAGCTCCAGGAGCGTCTCGCGAAGCTCGCTGGTGGCGTCGCCGTCATCAAGGCCGGAGCCGCGACCGAGGTCGAGCTCAAGGAGCGCAAGCACCGCATCGAAGATGCTGTGCGGAACGCCAAGGCTGCCGTCGAAGAGGGCATTGTCGCCGGTGGTGGCGTCGCCCTCATCCAGGCCGGCAAGACCGCCTTCGAGAAGCTCGAGCTGGCCGGAGACGAGGCGACCGGTGCGAACATCGTGAAGGTCGCGATCGACGCTCCGCTCAAGCAGATAGCCGTCAACGCGGGCCTCGAGCCCGGTGTCGTCGCCGAGAAGGTGCGCAACCTGCCCACCGGTCACGGCCTCAACGCCGCGACCGGCGAGTACGTCGACATGCTCCTCGCCGGCATCAACGACCCGGTGAAGGTGACGCGCTCTGCCCTGCAGAACGCCGCATCCATCGCCGGTCTGTTCCTGACGACCGAGGTCGTCGTCGCCGACAAGCCCGAGCGCAACCCCGCTCCGGTGGGCGACCCGTCGGGTGGCATGGACTTCTAAGTCCGCCAGAACCGCAGGATTCAGCGGGTCGGCCTCTTCGGAGGCCGGCCCGCTTTTTCTATGCCTCTTCGGGAATATACGGATTCGGTGTTGCGCTCGTCACGGCGGCCTCGCTAATGTTGGCAACCGCAGCGGTCAGCTGCGCACGGATAGAAGAACACCAGGAGGTGAGCCAGATGAAGAACCCAGCAGATGATGCTCGTGCGTTGCGCTACAGCCGTACCGAAGCATTCACGGTCAGCGCCGCATTCCCCGCCCGCGCAACCCACACCTCGGCTCTTCTCCCGGCCGCCGCCTCTGTGAACTGACTTCACAGGTCGCGTCACACCTTCGGGAGAGAGCTACACCGGCTCATCACTCCCCAGAAGAAGGTTTCATCGTGTTCCGTGTATCCCAGCGCTCCGACGACCAGTCGTTGCTGCGCATCTCAACCCGCGACCCCATCGAGTGGGTCGGCGCCGAGCAGTTCGGCCGCGGCATCGCGGCGGGCAGCCTCCGCCGAGAGTGGACCTGGCTGGCGTTCGTCGACGACGACCCGGCGGCTCCGCCCCTCGCCCGTGCCGTCTGGTGGGGGCCCGTTGGCGCCGTTCACCCCGTCGAGCTCCGCTGCCTGATCGTCGATGAGGCCCAGCCGCATCCTGAACTCTGGGGCGCGGCACTGATCCGCTCGGCCCACCGTGCGTTCCGTGCGAACGGCGCGCTCTTCGACCCCGTCGTCACGATCGGGGTCGACGACGGTTGGCAGCAGGATGCCGCCGCTCTGGCGGCGGTCGCGTGGCGCCGAGAGGCGGCCGCGGAGGCCGGGGCTACCGTCGTTCTCCGCGCCGCCCAGCCGCAGCCGGTGAGCACCGACCGCGCGCTCGCTGCCCGCTGACCCCGCTCCCGCTCCCGCTCCCGCTCCCGCTCCCGCTCCCTCCCCC
>NZ_PSTT01000111.1 GCF_002931235.1 Subtercola sp. Z020
GCGCGGCGCGACCTCGACATCCTCCCCTCGATGCTGAAGGCCAACACCATCACCCAGGCGCAGTACGAGGAGGCGCTCGCGACGCCCGTGACGCCGCAGATCACGCCCGTGTCGACCGGATGCTCGACCGCCAACAGCATCGGCGCCGGCTTCTTCTGCGACTACGTCGGCCGGGTGATTGCGAACAACGCCCTGCTCGGAACCGACGAGTCCGGCGCGCCGAAGAGCCTCAGCCGCGGCGGATACGACATCTTCACCACGCTCGACGTCGACCTGCAGACGGCCGCCCACGCGAAGCTCGACGCGCACGTTCCGCGCTCGAGCAACGTGCTCGACCTCGGCGCCTCGCTGGTGACCGTCGAGCCGGGCACCGGCCGCATCCTCGCGATGGCGCAGAACAAGGAGTACAACGCCGACCCGGGTGCCGCCACCCCCGAGAGCACCGCGGTGAACTACGGAACCGCGTTCGTCGACGGCGGGTCGACCGGCTTCCAGGTGGGCTCGACCTACAAGATCTTCACGCTCGCCGAGTGGCTGAAGCAGGGCAACGCGTTGAACGACCGCATCAACGGCAACCAGCGCGCGTGGGACCTGTCGACGTTCAAGGACTCCTGCCTCGGCTCGGGCACGGGCACCTACACGCCGAAGAACGACGGTGGCTCGAACCCCGGCACGACCACCGTGCTGAGCGCCACCGCCTCGTCGGTCAACAACGCCTACCTCGGCATGGCGCAGCGGCTCGACCAGTGCGAGATCCGCAAGACGGCCGAGGCGTTCGGCGTCGCGCGGGCTGACGGCCAGCCGCTCACCTCCTACGTGAGCGACGTTCTCGGCACCAACGAGATCGCACCGCTGAACATGGCGGCCGCGTTCGCCGCCGTCGCCAACGAGGGCGTCTACTGCGCACCCGTCGCGATCTCGCGGATCGTGGATGCCGCCGGCAGCGAACTCGCTCTGCCCCCCGCCGCCTGCGCGCCCGCCGTGTCGCCCCAGGTCGCTGCCACCATGGCCTACGCGCTCACGAGTGTGGTCACCAACGGCACCGCCACCGCCTCCAACCCGCGGAACGGCATCCCGCACTTCGGCAAGACCGGCACGACCGACTCGGAGAAGGACACCTGGTTCGTCGGGTCGACGACGAACCTCACGACCGCGGTCTGGGTGGGCAACGTGGTGGGCGACGTGTCGCTCCGCAACTCCTCGATCGACGGTACGAACGGCGCGAGCCTCCGGCACGTGGTGTGGAAGGACTACATGTCGGCCGCCGACGGAAAGTACGGGGGAGAGGCCTTCCCCGCTCCCGATCGCTCCCTGCTACAGGGTGTGCAGGTGCGCATCCCTTCGGTGACCGGGCAGTCGATCGACTCGGCCCGCGCGGCGATCGAGGCGGCCGGTTTCGGCTTCGAAGACGGCGGAACCGTCGCCTCCGACCAGCGCGCCGGCACGGTCGCCCGCACGAACCCGAGTGGCTCGGCGTCACGGGGAGCGGTCGTCACGGTCTACACGAGCGACGGCAGCGGTGTGCAGCAGCCGCAGCCGACGCGTGGCCCGATCGTGCCCGTTCCGACCGCTAACCCGCTGGCGGTGCTCCCGCCGGGGTGAGCCCGAGCGTGCACAACTCTTGTGCACAGAATGTGTGCATGCAAGACTGTCGGCATGCCGACCGACGACACTCCCGACCAGCCCTACACCGGCATGCGCCTCGACGAGCGGGCGGTGCGCGTGCTCGCGCACCCGCTCCGCTCGCGCATCCTCGGGCGCCTGCGCATCGACGGGCCCCTCACGGCCACCGAGCTGGCCGCTCTGCTGCAGACCAACACCGGCGCGACGAGCTACCACCTGCGGGCGCTCGAATCGGTGGGGCTCGTCGCCGACACCGAGGAGGGGGTCGGCAAGCGCCGGCTCTGGCGGGCCTCCACCGACTACCACTCGTGGAACAACTCCGACTTCGCCGGCTCCGAAGACGCCCGCACGGCCCTCGGCTGGCTGCAGCGCGACTACGTGCGCCAGTTCGCCGCGCGCGCCGAGCAGTGGCTCGACGTCGCGGAGGGCTGGCCGGCCGAGTGGGTCGACACTCTGGGCCTGAACGACACCTTCGTCGAGGTGACACCGGCCCAGTCGCTGCAGTTGCAGCGGGAACTGGATGCTCTGCTCGCCCGGTACCGCACGGTCGGCCGTGGGGCACCCGACGCCCGGCGCATCCACGTGCACACCTTCGCGAGCCCCGTCGACCTCGACGCGCCCGCCCGGTGACCGACCACACCCGGGCGGCGCTCTCGGCCGTGCAGGCCGAACACCGCTTCGTGCTGCTGACCGCCACGCGCTGGTTCCCCGTCGGCGTGGTGTTCGGGCTCACCGTGCTGCTGCCGCTGGAGCGCGGGCTCTCCGTCGCCGAGGTCGGTGTGCTGCTCTCGCTGCAGGGGTTCGTGGTGCTGGGCCTCGAACTGCCCACGGGTGGCCTGGCCGACGCGATCGGCCGCCGCCCCCTGCTCATCGTCTCCGGGGTGCTCGCCGTCGGCTCGACCGCGCTCATGATCGTCGCGCAGGGTTTCGGCATGTTCGCCCTCGCCCTCATCGTGCAGGGGGTGTTCCGTGCGCTCGACTCGGGCCCGCTCGAGGCCTGGTACGTCGACGCGGCACACGCCGCCGCCGGCCCCGCCGCCGAAACGGCCCCGCCGGCCATCGAACGCGGGCTCGCCCGTTCCTCCACCGTGCTCGGGGTCGCGATCGC
The DNA here is from genome assembly GCF_002931235.1 of Subtercola sp. Z020. Classification (GTDB taxonomy): domain Bacteria; phylum Actinomycetota; class Actinomycetes; order Actinomycetales; family Microbacteriaceae; genus Subtercola. The sequence goes on from NZ_PSTT01000111.1 coordinate 2,732, forward strand.
GGCCGGTGCCGTCGTCGCGGGCCTGCTCGTCGCCTGGCATCCGCTCGCTCCCGCCTCCGCCCTCGTGCTGCCGTTCCTCGTGGCAGGCGCCCTGTACGCCGCGCACACCGTGCTGCTCGCCGCCCTCGTGCGGGAGCCCCGCCGCGCCGGCCGTGCGGCAGGGGCCGCCCTGACGGCGGGTCTCCGCGACGCGCCGGCCACGATCATCCGGAGCCTGGCCCTGCTCGGCCGCCGCCCGGTGCTCCGCGCGCTCGTGCTGGTCGAGGTCTTCTGGAGCGTGGCGATGATCGCGTTCGAGACCCTCACGCCCGTGCAACTCGCCGACACGCTGGGCGGGGAGGATGCCGCGGCCGCCCTCTTCGGGCCCGCATCCGCCGCAGCCTGGGGCCTGTTCGCCCTCGGCGCCCTGCTCGCCGGCCGCGCCAGCCGCCGCTTCGGGGTCGCCCGCACCGCGATCGCCGCACGTCTGCTGAACGGGGCCTTCGTCGTGCTGATGGGGCTGGTCGCCGGGCCGGTCGGCCTGATCGCGGCGTACTGGCTCGCGTACCTCACCCACGGGTCGGCCGGCCCGATGCACAACACGCTCCTGCACCGCGAGGCCGGGCCGACCAACCGGGCCGCGGTGCTGTCGATCAACTCGATGGTCGCGGGCGGCGCCTACAGTCTCGGCCTGCTCGCTCTCGGCCCTCTCGCCGAGGCCACCTCGCCCGCGGTCGCCTTCGTCGCAGCGGGCTGTTTCAGCCTGTTCGGAGCCCTCCTCTACCTCCCGGCGCGGCGCAGCGAACGCGCTCGCGGAAATACAATCGAAACGTCAAAGGCGTATAACAGGTAACACAGCACGCACCACGCACGAGAGGCAAGCTCCACATGACATTGAAGATGAACGGGACCGGCACGCGTCGATCCCTGAGGATCACGGGGCTCGTCGCCCTCGGGCTGGCCTCGGTGCTCGCCGTCTCGGCCTGCACCGACAACTCGGTCTCGACCTCGTCGACCGGCGCCGCCGACAAGACGCTCGTGATCGACAAGTCGTTCGACCTCAAGACGAGTGACCCGGCCCGGGCCTTCGAGCTCACCGGCAGCATCGTCGACAAGGCCCTCTACGAGACCGTTCTCGACTTCGAGGGCAGCGACGTCACGAAGGTCGTCCCGGGTATCGCCTCGTTCGAGGAGAACGCCGACAACACGGTGCTCACCCTCACCATGACGGGCACCCACACCTTCTCCGACGGCTCGCCGGTCACCGCCGACGACATCGTCTTCTCGCTGCAGCGCGTGCAGGGCATCGCCGGCAACCCGTCGTTCCTGCTCGATGGAGTGACCGTCGCCAAGGTCGACGACAAGACCGTCACGCTCACCAGCGCGACCTCGAACCCGGCTCTGCCGTTCATCCTGCCGAACCCCTCTCTCGGCATCGTCAACTCCAAGGTGCTGCAGGCCAACGGCGGAACCACCGGTGCGGATGACGCAGCCGAGGCCTTCCTCAACAAGACGTCGGCCGGCTCCGGCCCCTACCAGCTCGAGTCGTACGACGTCACCACGAAGGTCGCGTTCGCCCTGAACCCGAAGTACGCGGGCGACAAGCCGGCCTACAGCCGTGTCGTGCTCGAGAACGTCGAAGGCCCGACCCAGAAGATCAACGTGCAGGCCGGTTCGACGCAGGTCGCGCTCGACCTGAACGCCGACCAGGTGCAGGGCATGGACAGCTCGGTCACCATCAAGAAGGATGCCTCGCCGTACCTCATCTACAGCTGGTACAACCAGGACCCGGCCGTCGCCGGTGGTGTGACGAACAACGCCGACTTCGTGAAGGCCGTTCGCCAGGGCATCGACTACGACAAGCTGCTCTCCATCGCGGGTGAGGGTTCGACCCAGCCGGGCGGCATGGTCCCCTCGCAGTTCCTCGGCGCGATCACCAGCGACCCGGCCAACGTGTTCGACCTCGACAAGGCGAAGGCCTCGCTCGCGGCCTCCGGTTACGCCGGCCAGCCGGTCACCTTCTCGTACCCGAACGACATCACGGTCAACGGCCTGCAGATGCAGACGCTGGCCGAGGCCATCCAGTCGCAGTTGAAGGATGTCGGCATCACGCTGACACTCGCTCCCTCACCGATCTCGACCTTCCTCGACGCGTTCCGCGCCGGCACCCTGCAGTCGGGAATCATGTACTGGGGCCCGGACTACCCGGACCCGGCCGACTACCTGGTGTTCAACCCGGGCGAGTCGCTCGGCCTCCGTGCCGGCTGGGCAGCGGGCATGAGCCCCGACGTGACCGCAGCGGCGAGTGCCGCCTCGGCAGCCAGCGGTGACGACGCCCGGAAGGCTGCCTACGAGACCTGGCAGAACACCGCCAACGCCTCGGGTCCCTTCATCCCGGTCATCCAGCCCGGCCAGTACGCCGTCACGACCTCAGAGATCACCAGCCTCGATCTCAACCCGGTCTGGACCGTCAACATCGCCGACATCAAGTAAGTACGACCATCAGCACCACAGAAACGGCGTCGCTCCCAAGCGACGCCAGCACCCCCAGCGCCCAGGTGCCGGTCACGCTTCGGCGTGGCCCGCACCTGGGCCCGCTGGCCCGCTACATCCTCATCCGCTTCGGTATCAGCATCCTGCTGATCTTCGGCGTCACGCTCGTCACGTTCACGCTGGCGAACCTCGTGCCCGCCGACCCGGCGCAGGCCGCGCTCGGTGAGCGCGCCGCCTCCGACCCGGCGATCGTCGCGGCGTTCCGCGAGGCGCAGGGCCTCGACAAGCCGGTCGTGACGCAGTACCTGCTGTACATCGCGCACCTCTTCCAGGGCAACCTCGGCACCTCGACGCAGTCGCACAACCCGGTCTCGATCGACCTCTCCGTCGCGTTCCCCGCAACCGCCGAGCTCGCCCTCTTCGTGATCGTCTTCTCGATCATCATCGGCGTCGGCCTCGGTACCTGGGCGGCCATTCGGCAGAACCGGTTCAGCGACCAGCTCTTCCGCGTGCTGAGCCTCGTCGGCATCTCGATCCCGACGTTCTGGCTCGCGCTCGCCGCCTTCTACGTCTTCTTCTACCAGCTGCACTGGGCGCCGGGCACCGGCCGCCTCAGTGCGTCGTTGCAGGCGCCGCCGAAGGTGACGGGCATGTACACGATCGACGCCCTGGTCGCCGGCCAGTACACGACGTTCTTCAACGCGCTCTCGCACCTCGTGCTGCCGGGCCTCGTGCTCATTCTCTACACGGTCGGCCTGCTGGTGCGGTTCTCCCGCTCGGCCGTGCTCGACGTTCTGAACCAGGAGTACGTGCTGGCCGCACGGGCCAAGGGCCTCAGCCCGGCACGCGTCGTGTTCCGCTACGTGCTCCGCGGGGCATCCCTGCCCATCCTCACGATCGTCGGACTCGCCTTCGGCTCGCTGCTCTCGGGAACGGTGCTCACCGAGCAGGTGTTCGGCTGGGGCGGCATCGGGCAGTACGCCTACAAGTCGGCGACCACCCTCGACCTGCCGGCCGTCATGGGCGTCGGCCTCGTCGTGGGTGTCGTGTACATTCTGACCAACTTCATCATCGACGTCGTCTACGGCGTCATCGACCCCCGGGTGCGTGTGCAGTGAGTATGGCGAAGCCGCCCACCGGTCCGAGCGAATCGCGGCTCGAGCTCGAGTCCGACGCCGCCGCCGGTGCGGTCTACGACGAGGCTCTGGATGCCCGCGCCGCCGATGCCCGCGCCGGTGATGCAGATCGCGCCGGCGCCGCGACGCGCCTGCGGTTCGGTGCGCTCCGCAACCGCCTGCGCCTGCCCCCGACCTTCCGCCGGCCGATGGCGGTCGTCGGCATCACGATCATCGTGCTGTGGTTCCTGGTCGCGATCTTCGTGCCCTGGATCGCCCCCTACGACCCCCTCGCCCAGGCCTTCGACCGGCTGCAGGCGCCGAGCGCCGCGCACTGGTTCGGTACGGATGCCCTCGGCCGCGACGTGCTCAGCCGCACCCTGTACGGCGCGCGCATCTCCCTGCCGCTCGCGCTGATCCTCGTGGTGGCCTCGGCCATCATCGGGTCGGTGCTCGGCGCCGTCGCCGGGTACTTCGGCAAGGCGGTCGACGAGATCATCATGCGCTTCAGCGACCTGGTGTTCGCGTTCCCCACGATCATCCTCGCCATGATCGTGACGGCCGCCCTCGGCCCGAGCCTCACGAACGCCGTGATCGCGCTGCTGCTGGTGTCGTGGCCGAGCTACGCCCGCGTGATGCGGTCGATGGTGCTCGGAGCGCGCTCACGGGAGTACGTGGTGGCCGGCCGGCTGCTCGGGTTCAGCCCGTTCCGGTCGCTCCGCCGCGACATCCTGCCGAACGTCGCGGCGCCGGTGCTTGTGCTCGCGACGCTCGACTTCGGCAACGCCATCCTGCTGCTGTCGGGCCTGTCGTTCCTCGGTCTCGGCGCGACGCCGCCGACGCCGGAGTGGGGCGCTATGGTCGCCGACGGCGTGCAGAACTTCAGCGACTGGTGGCTCGCGGCCTTCCCCGGCCTCGCGATCTTCACCGTCGTGGTGGCGTTCAACCTCGTGGGCGACGCGCTCCGCGATTCGCTCGACCCGCGCACCGCGGGCGCAGTGCAGGGAGTCAAGATATGAGCGGGCCGACGACCCAGGGTCTCGAGCTCCGCGGGCTGACGCTCGAACTCGGTGCCAAGGGGAACCTGAAGCAGATCCTCCGCGGCATCGACCTCGACATCCCGGGCGGGTCGATCACCGGCCTCGCGGGGGAGTCCGGCTCGGGCAAGACGATGACCGGGCTCGCGATCTGCGGCCTGCAGCCGGCGGGGTCTCGCCTCGGCGGCACGATCTCGTACACGTCGCCCCGCACCACCACGCCGAACCTGCTGGCCCTGCGGCCGCGGGGAATGAACGCACTGCGCGGGCGGGAGATCGCGATGATCTTCCAGGATCCGACGGCGAGCCTGCACCCAATGATGACGATCGAGGCGCAGCTGACCGACGGGATGCGCCACCACCTGAAAGTCAGCCGCTCCGAGGCGCGGGAGCGCGCGCTCGCCCTGCTCGAGCGGGTTCGGGTGCCCGACCCCGCGACGGCACTGCGGAAGTACCCGCACCAGTTCTCGGGCGGGCAACTGCAGCGCATCGCGATCGCCATCGCGCTGGCCGCCGAGCCGAGCGTGCTCATCGCCGACGAACCCACGACGGCGCTCGACGTGACCGTGCAGGCGGGCATCCTGCGCCTGCTGCGGGAGCTCTGCGACACGCTCGACCTCGCGATTCTGCTGGTGACGCACGACCTCGGTGTGATGTCGGCGCTCGCGGACACGGTCACGGTCATGCGGTACGGCGAAGTGGTGGAGCACGGGTCGCGCTACCAGGTGATCCGTGAGCCGCGGAGTGCGTACACGAAGGCGCTGATCGACGCGCTGCCGCATCCGCCGGAGGAGAACACGATGGAAGGGACCCTCTGATGGCCGGCCAGCTGACCGTGCGCGACGCCCACGTCACCTACAAGCTGCCCGGGCGGCGCTCGCTCACGGCGGTCGACGGCGTGAGCTTCGACCTCGCTCCCGGCGAGGTGCTCGGGCTGGTGGGGGAGTCGGGCTGCGGCAAGTCGACGCTGGCCCGCGCGATCTGCGGGCTCGAACCGCTGGCGTCGGGCACCGTGGAGTTCGACGGGCAGCCGATCGTGGCGCTCGGGCTGCGGCGGCGGCCGGCGCACCTGCTCCGCATCCAGATGGTGTTCCAGAACCCGTACAGCTCGCTGAACCCCCGGCGGCGGGTCGGCGATCAGATCGAAGACGCGCTCGCCATCGCGCCTGCTGCCGAGCGATCATCCGTGGCCCAACTGCTCGACGACGTCGAGCTCGACCGGGCTGCTGCGGGGATGTTCCCGCACCAGTTCTCGGGCGGGCAGCGGCAGCGCATCGCGATCGCCCGCGCGATGGGGGCGCGGCCCGACATCCTCGTCGGCGACGAGCCGATCGCGTCGCTCGACGCGTCGCTGCAGGCCAAGGTCGCCACCCTCATGCGCGACGTGGCCCTGAAGAACGGCGCTTCACTGCTGTTCATCAGCCACGACCTGTCGGTCGTCCGCGTGGTCGCCGATCGTGTGGCCGTCATGCAGGCGGGCCGCATCGTGGAGACCGGCCCCGTCGCCTCCGTCTGGTCGGCCCCCGCCGCCCCCTACACGC
>NZ_PSTT01000107.1 GCF_002931235.1 Subtercola sp. Z020
TACTCACCGGGCTCTCGCTGATCGTCGCCATCGGTGCGCAGAACGCGTTCGTGCTGCGCCTCGGCATCGACGGGCGGCGAGGAGGCCGTAGACGATGAGGAAGCCGGATCCGACGACGCGGATCACGACGAGCGCGACCGGCACCGCCTCGATGAGAGCGCCGATGCCGAGCGCCCCCGCGATGATCAGCACCGCATCGGAGACGGCGCAGATCGACACGACGACCCCGATCATCCGGCCCCGCCCGTCGATGCCGAGGCGCAGCACGAACGCGTTCTGCGCACCGATGGCGACGATCAGCGAGAGCCCGGTGAGTAGCCCGAGCACGGCAGGCAGGAGGGTCGAGGAGGGGAGCACTCCTCGAGCGTAGGCGGGGCGCGAAGATAAGCCCAGCTACGGAATCTTCAGAAGGATAAGATCTGCTTATGACCGGCTTCGCCCGTGAGCAGCTCGCGACCCTCCTCGCCCTGGTCGACGAGGGCACGTTCGAGGCGGCCGCGGCCCGGCTGCACGTCACCGCATCCGCCGTCTCGCAGCGCGTGAAGGCGATGGAGCAGTCAGCCGGCCAGGTGCTGGTGCAGCGCACGAACCCCGTTCGACCGACCTCCGCGGGCGATATCGTGCTGCGGCTGGCGCGGCAGGTGCAGCTCGTCGAGACCGAGGCGCTCAGCGCGCTCGGCCAAACCGACTCGGGGTCGTCGCGACCGACGCTCGCGGTGGCCGTGAACGCCGATTCGCTGGCCACGTGGTTTCTGCCGGCGCTCGCCGAGGCGAGCGAGCGGCACAGCGCGGTCTTCGACGTGCACCGCGACGACCAGGACCACACCACGGCCCTGCTGCGCTCCGGGGAGGTGATGGCCGCCGTCACCTCGACCCCGGAGCCGGTGCAGGGCTGTTCCGTCAGCCCGCTCGGCGTGATGCGGTACAGCGCGGTCGCGAGCCCGGCCTTCCGCGACCGCTGGGCAGGAGGGGGCACCCTGTCGGCGTGGCTCGGCGCGGCTCCGCTGGTGAACTTCGACCGTCGCGACGAGCTGCAGTTCGGCTTTCTCGAGAGGCTGGGTCTGGATGCCCGGCAGAGCCCGGCACACTTCGTTCCGACGTCGGCCGACTTCGCCCGCGCTGTCGTGCTGGGCCTCGGCTGGGGGATGCTGCCCGAGCAGCAGTGCCTCGACGACCTCTCCAGGGGCACCCTCGTCGAACTGGCCCCCCGCGCACCCGTCGACATCGCCCTGCACTGGCAGCGCTGGAACCTCGACTCCGTGCTGCTCGACGGTCTCACGCTGGCGGTGCGGAACGCGGCATCCAACGCCCTTCGCCCGCTTGGCCGACCGCCTCGGGAGAACCGGGCCTGACGGCCCTTGCGCCTCGCGTTGGGCGTGGTTGACTGGGGTGATGACCCGCTCCTCCACCCTTCTCGCCGGCATCGTGCTCGGTTCGGGCGTGCTGCACTTTCTGCGCCCGGCTGCCTACGCCGGCATCGTGCCCGCCCGGCTGCCGGGCCGCGGCCGCGACTGGGTGTACGCGTCGGGTGTCGCGGAGCTGCTCGTGGGCGCCGGTCTGCTGAACCCGGCGACCAGGCGGGCGAGTGCCCTGGCTGCGGCCGCCCTGTTCGTGGCGGTCTTCCCGGCGAATGTGAAGATGTTCCAGGATGCCCGGCAGCCGGCCGTCAAGCGCATCGCTGCCGCGCGGCTGCCGCTGCAGGTGCCCCTGGTGGTCTGGGCGCTGCGACTGGCGCGGAGGTGACCGCGTGAAGCAGAGCAAGCACCAGCTGATGACGCTGGAGGAGGCCACCCGCATCGAGGCGCAGGCCGAGAGCGGCGCCCTCGATTTCAGCCTGCCCGGAACGCAGGAGCTCGTCGACGAGGCGCGGCGCGTGCACGTGACGGCGTACATGTGGGGGACGACCCGCGGCGAGTCGGGGCGGAAACGCCTGCACACGGGGGTCGCGCTCGGGATCGGCATGGTCGTGGCGACGGTGGCCGGGTTCTGCGTGCCGTTCCTCGAGGCGCGCTAGGCGGCTCGGCGGGGCGTTCCGCAGGATGCATCGACCCAGGGCTGCAGCGCCTCGCAGAGCGGCCGGAGGTCGTCATCGATCCAGTCCGCGAGGGTGCGTGCGGGGTCGGTGAGCGGCAGCCAGCTGCGCAGCTTGGCGAGAACCAGCGACTGCACGGCGCCCCCGACGACGGGCGGCACGGCATGCTCGACCGGGCATCCGGTTCGCAGCACGAGGAAGGCCGAGATGACGCCGGCCCAGGCGTTCCAGTGGGCGGATTCCTCGTCGCGGAGCTCGGGGGAGGAGTCGAAGAGCACGAACCGCTGCCGCCACACCGCGTCACGGGCGGTGTCGCGGGTGAGCGCGTCGAGCACGGCCAACCGCACCGCCGTGAGGGAGGGCAGCCCGGGGTCGGACTGCTGCAGGAGGGTCTGCAGGCGGTCGATGTGCTGGTCGAAGGCAAGCCAGATGATCTCCGACTTGGAGGAGTAGTAGCGGAAGAAGCTCGTCTTGCTGACCCCGGAGGCCTTCGCGATCGACGCGATCGTGGTGGCCGCGAAGCCCCGTTCGAGAAAGAGCTCGAACGCGTGCTGGGCGATCTGTTCACGGCTCGAGGCGTGCGGGCGACCGCGAGGCTTCTGAGGACCGTTCATGATGCGAAGACTACGCCCCGCCCCGGTGATGATCTAGCGTGGGGAGTGCGCGCATCCTGCCGCGTGTGTGTACGACCTGCTGGGAGGCAGAACCATGGTCAGCTCTGCTGCTGCGACCGAAGCCTACGAGAATCTCACTGTTTCGCTGAGCGACGAGGAGGGCGTGGAGGTCACCGTCGACGGCCTCACGGTGCACGGCACCCTGTTCGCCTTCCTCGACGGCGACGACCTGGTGGTCGAACTGCCGGCTGCCCGCGGCGACGACCTGCAGCAGCGCGGTATCGCCGAGGCGCACGCCGAGTCGGGGACTCCGCCGCGCGCCTGGGTGCGGGTGGGCGACCAGCAGCTCTGGCCCGAACTCGCCGGTGAGGCGCACACGTTCGTGGGGGAACCGCCCGTCGGCGGTGACTCGTGACGGAGGGGCACGTCGGGCCGGATGGGCCGGATGCGGCCGACGCCGCGGATGGGCCCGACGCCCCGGATGGGCCCGATGCGGCGCACCGGCGGCCTGAGGGTGTCGACGACGCCACGGTCGAGGCGCTCGGCAAGCTGAGCGAGGCGCTCGAGGTGGTCGAGAACGCCCGGGGGATGCTCTACGCCTTCCACCGCATGACCGGCCAGGCCGATCTCGCGCTGGGGGAGGCTGTGACGCTTCTGCGTGAGTCCGGGCATCCGGAGCTCGCCGACCGCATCGACGACGAACTCGTCGGCCGCAACGTCATCGAAGGCCGGTGGACGTTCCAGATCGTCGAGGAGTTCGACGACGGCTACTGGGCTGCGTTCCGGAAGCTCGAACAGGCCGCCCGCGACGCGCTCGTCGGCGGCCGACGGCACCTGTTCGAGGCGGAGATGAAGGAAGACCGGCGCACGCACGGGCGACGGCACCACGAGGCGCTGCCGCCCGAACGCTAGGCGCCGCGCGGCCGGTCTCCGCGCGAGACGGGCGACTCGGCCGACTCAGCCGTGCCAGCAGGGTCGGCAGCGTCGGCCGAGTTGCGAGTGCTCGCGCGTTCGCGCAGTTCGCGGCCCCGCTCGACATCCGCCCGCTCCTTCGCTGCCGCCTTCTCGCTCTTCCGCGTGTCACGGGGCGGGAGCTGGATGTTCTCCTCGGCCTCGATACCCGCCTGCAGTTGCCGCCCGCGTTCGAGTTCGGCGTCGAACTCCGCCCCGAACAGCAGGGCCATGTTGGCGATCCAGAGCCACAGCAGGAAGATGATCACGCCGGCGAGTGAGCCGTAGTTCTTCGCGTAGTTCGCGAACGTCGTCACATAGAAACCGAAGCCGAGAGACGCGACGACGAGCACTACGAGCGCCAGCAGTGCGCCCATGCTCATCCAGCGGAACTTCGGCTGCCGGGCGTTCGGCGTCGCGTAGTAGAGGATGGCGATGATGAGGATGACCGCCAGCGCCAGAACGGGCCACTTGGCGATCGACCACACCACCTGCACCGCCTCGCCGAGCCCCAACGCGCTGCCGACCGCATCGGTGACCGGGCCCGACACGGCGAGGATCACGGCGATCACCAACAGCAGCACGATCGCGATGACCGTGACCAGCAGCTGCAGGGGCTTCAGCTTCCAGAACGGTCGGCCCTCGTCGATCTCGTAGATGCGGTTCATCGCGCGGCTGAACGCCGTCACGTAGCCGCTCGCCGACCAGATCGCGAGCACGATGCCCGAGACGAGTGCGAAGCCGGCAGCGGGAGAGCTGCTGAACTGTTCGAGTGGCCCGCGCAGGGTCTCGACCGTGTCGCTCGGGGCGACGCTGCCGAGAGTGTCCAGCAGGGCATTCGTGGCCTGCTGGCCCTGGCCGATCACGCCGAGCAGCGAGACCAGCGCGATGAGGGCGGGGAAGATCGCGAGCACGGAGTAGTACACGAGCGACGCGGCGATGTCGGTGCACTGGTCGGTGCTGAACTCGCGGAGGGTCTTTCGCAGAACGTACTTCCACGACGGCTTCTCGACGTCGCTCGGGCCTCCGGGTTTTCTCCGATCATCCGGAGCGGGAGCGTTCTTCAGCTTCTCGCTGGCGCCGATGTCTGACACGGGAGCCTCCTGGATCTGGTGGGGGGGTGAATGTGGAGCGGCCCCGCAGCACTGCTGCGGGGCCGCGCGGATGGAACGGGTGTTACGCCTCGTCCTGAACGACGTGGCGGGCCTGGCCGGCGGAGTCCTTGAGGTCGCTCGTCGCGGACGAGGCCTCCTCCTTCACGGTGCCGACGGCGTCGGACGCGGTGTCCTTCACGGCGGCCGCGGCCTGCTGGGCGGGCTCCTTCAGGTTGCCGGCGACGTCTTTGGCGACATCCTGCACGTTCTCGACGAGGGGCTGCGCCTTGTCCTTGATGTCGGCGGCGACCTCCTTCTCCTTCGTGCTCGCCGGAATCAGCGACGAGGCGAGGAGGCCGACTCCGAACGCGATCAGGCCGACGGCGAAGGGGTTGCCGGAGGCCTTGTCGGCGACGGTGCGTGCCTGGCCGGAGACCGAGTCGCCGACGCTGCCGCCGGTGCCCGCCACGTTCGACTTCGCATCGGATGCCACGCCCATGACCTTGTCGCGGATGCCGCCGAGAGCGCCCTTGACCTTCTCGGTCTGGCGCTCGGCGATCTTCGACGGGGTGACCTTGTCGGCGAGGGCATCGACGTCGGAACTCAGCTCGCGGCGGCTCGCCTCGATGTTCGCGCGGATCTGCTCAGGTGAATCGCTCATCGGTTCTCCTCATTTCTCTTCAGTGTGTCGGGAAGTTTCTTCAGCGAGTCGACGGTCTTCGGCGCACCCTGCATCTCCTTGAGCTCCTTGCGGCCCCGGGAGTACAGAATCAGGCCGATGATCGCCCAGATGACGGCGACCACGACGGCCGACCAGGTGTTGTCGATCAGGTAGCCGAGGCCCCACCAGAGGGCGATCGACAGGAAGAGGATGGCCATCACGCCGGCGTACCCGGCGCCGCCGAGCATCCCTGCACCCTTGCCCGCCTTGCTGGCGGACTGCTTCAGTTCGGCCTTGGCGAGGTCGACCTCCTGGCGCATGAGCGTCGAGATGTCTTTGGTCACCTCGCCGAGCAGGTCGCCGAGCGAGGTCGTCGCGGCCTTCTCCTCGGAGGGGGTGTGTGCGTCTGTCACGATCGGTCACCGCGGTAGTCGTCACCCTGGATGGTCTCGTCGAACGAAGGCCTCGCCGGCTCGTCGAACAGGCTCTCGACGGTGTCGGCGTCGCCGTACTCGTCGTCGACGGAGTGCGTGCGGAGGGCCTGGTCGTCGGTCGGCGCCGCGTCTGCGGTTGTCGGCGTCGCGTCTGCGGTTGTCGGCACCGTGTACCCGGGAGCGGTGTAGGCGGGGGTGGTGGGCGCCGGCGGCGTGTAGGCGGGCGTCGTCGGGGCCGACGTCGTGACCGGAGCCACGTAAGCCGGGGCATCCGTGTCGAACGAGGGGGTGCTGAGGCTGGCGGCGGGGGCGCTCGTGTCGGGGGTGTACGTCGCGGCGGGGGTGTACGTCGCGGCGGGGACCGCGGCATCCGTCGACGCCTCGTCTTTCGCGTCCTTGGCGTTGCCGGCCAGGCTGCGGGTGAGACGACCGGCCACGATGCCGGCGATCGCGGCGACCGCGATGAAGGTGCCGGGCTTGCGGGCGGCGTACGAGCGCACATCCGACAGCAGGGTGCCCGGATCGCGGCCCTCGAGCCACTCTGCGACGTTTCCGACGCGGCTGGCGGCCTGCGAAACGAGGTCGCTGGCGACGCCGCCCGAGGTCGAATTGCCGGCCATGTCGGTGAGCTCGTCACTCACGGAGCGGAGGCCGCTGGCCACGCGCTTCTGCTGGGTGCCGGCCTGCTCGCGCAGTTCGCTCTGCGTCTGCGAGAAGAGATCCTTCGCCTGCACCTTCGCTTCGCCGATGACGGAACCGGCTTGGTCGGCCGCGGTCTCTGCGACGTGCTGGCCCGAGGAGAGAGCCTCATCCTTGAGCTGGGAAGCCTGGTCTTTCGCCGCGTCCGCCTTCGATGCGGTGGGACTGTCTGTCATGATCGTGCCTTTCATGGAGCCGATGATTCGAGGCCGCCCGGGCTGGTCCCGGGCGTTGTCGGTGACGACTGCAACCTTCTCCCGCGCAGGTCGGTTCAGAACAGCGCTAGCCAGACGAGGGATGTCGGGGCTATAGTCACGCGCGGTCGCGGTCGCGGTCGCGGTCGCGGTCGCGCTCGCGGTCGCGGAGGCGGGAGGGCGGGGCCCGGAGGCGGAGGGCGGGCGCCCCGGAGGCACAGGTATCGTTCCGCTCTCCGCAACCCCCTCACGGGTGTCTGCGGCTTTGGTTAGCGTGGTGACCATGCCCGCAGAATCCGACAGCCCTGCCCCCGACGAGCCCGGAGCGCCTGGAGCGACCGCCTCACCCGCTGACTCCGCCGACACCGACGACGCCGCCGACTTCGACTCCGAGCGGCGCAAGCAGCTGCTCACCGCGCCGAAGGCCGACGAGAACGACGCCGCGCCCCGCATCGACGTCACGGAGGTGGGCCCGCACACAACCCGCATCGACGTGCGCGACGACGCCGCGTACCGCCCGGGCATCTGAGCGTGGGCAGGGTCGCCGGTGGTCGCGAGCTGAGCATCGACGGCCTGCCGTTCCGGGTCTGGCAGAGTCCGCACAAGGGGCGCATGTCGAGGCCTGTCTTCGTGATCGTGCACGGCATCGGCTCGTCGCACCGGTACGGCGTGCGCCTGCAGAACGAGCTGGCCGCGCACGGTGAGGCGCTGTCGCTCGACCTGCCGGGCTTCGGCGGACTGGCCCGGCCGCGGCATCCACTCTCCATCGAGGAGTACGCGACCCTCCTCGGCCACCTGTTCGACGCTCTGCACCTGCCGGAGGCCGTGCTCGTCGGCCACTCGATGGGCGCCCAGATCATCACCGAACTCGCCGTGCAGCGACCCGAGCTCGTGACGCACCTCGTGCTGGTCGGGCCGGTTGTGAACCCTGGGCGCGGCAGCGGCGTGCAGCAGGCGCTCGACCTCGCGCGCGACAGCGCCTTCGAGCCGGGGGTGGTGAAGCGCACGGGCAGCCGCGACGCGATGCGCGCCGGCCTCCGCTGGTTCCTGGCCGAGATGCGGCCGATGCTCGCCTACCCGCTTCGGGCCCGGCTCGCGCGGGTCGGTGTGCCCGTGCTCGTCGTGCGGGGGGCGGATGATCCAATCGCCCGTCTGGCCTGGTGCAACGACCTCGCGGGGTCGGTGCCGGGGGCTCGGCTGCTCAACGTTCAGGGGCATCGGCACGTCGTGCACTTGACGGCGCCGCGGAACGTGGCGGCGGGCATCCTGCGCCTCGTGCGGTCGGCTGCTGCTGTGCCGGCTGCGGGTGCCGTGCCGGTTGCGGGTGCCGTGCTGGCTGCGGGTGCCGTGCCGGTTGCGGGTGCCGTGCCGTCTGCGGGTGCCGTGCCGGCTGCGGAGGGGTCGTCGGCGCCCGCGCCTGAGCCGACCGCCGCGGAGACACCGGGCCCCGGCGAGGGCGCCTGATGCGGCTCGGGGAAGCCCTCCGCGACACCGGGTGGTGGGCGCTCGACTACCTCTACGCCGCGCACTGGCAGCTGCGGGCCGCCCTCTCGCGGGCTCGTCCCGCCCAGTACCTCGGCGGAGACGGCCGGCCCGTGCTCGTCATCCCCGGCATCTTCGAGACTTGGCAGTTCCTCCGCCCCACCATCGAAGCCGTGCACGCCGCGGGCCACCCCGTGCACGTGGTCACCCTGCTGCAGAACAACCGCAGGCCCCTCGACGAGGCCGCCCGCACGGTCTCCGACTACCTCGCCGAGCACGACCTCGCCGACGTCGTCATCGTCGCCCACAGCAAGGGCGGGCTCATCGGCAAGACGCTCATGCTGAGCCCCTCGTCGGCGGCCCGCATCGCCGAGATGGTCGCCGTCGCGTCTCCGTTCGGCGGATCCCGCTACGCCCGGTACCTGCCGCTCCGCTCGCTGCGGGCGTTCTCGGCGACGGATGCCCGGCTCTCCGCCCTCAACCTCGACGTCAGCGTGAATGCCCGCATCACCTCGGTCTTCGGGCAGTTCGACCCCCACATCCCCGAGGGCAGCGCCCTGCCCGGCGCCACGAACATCCGCCTCCCCACTGGCGGCCACTTCCGCGTGCTCGCCCACCCCCGCACCGTCGCCACCGTGCTCACGCGCGCCGCCGGCGCGCCCTCCGCC
>NZ_PSTT01000091.1 GCF_002931235.1 Subtercola sp. Z020
GGGGTCAGGGGAGGGGGATGGCGCCGGTGGCGGCGATGGTGGTGTGGTGGTGGATGACCTCGGCGACGATGAAGTTGAGGAACTTCTCGGCGAATTCGGGGTCGAGGTGCGACTCTTCGGCGAGGGCGCGCAGGCGTTTGATCTGACGGGCCTCGCGGGCCACATCGGCAGGCGGCAGGCCGTGTTCGGCTTTCAGACGCCCGACCTGCTGCGTGAATTTGAAGCGTTCGGCGAGTAGGTGGATGAGCGCGGCGTCGACGTTGTCGATCGACTCGCGGATGCTCTCCAGCTGCCGAAGGGCAGCAGCGGTGTCGTCAGCAGCGGCGGAGTCAGCAGCACCGTCGGCGGCGGCAGGGTCGGCAGCGCCGGGCGTGGGTTCGTTCACATCCATACCCTGCACTTTATTGCGTCACCGCCGGTTCGGCGCGCGACGCGAGCACGCGCAGCCGCTTCTGCGTCAGCAGGATGCCCACCAGCACTAGCACGGCCCCGACCGGCGCATTCCAGCCGAAGCGTTCCCCGAGCACCAGCACCCCGAGGATCACCCCGATCACCGGCGTGATGTACGTGACCGTCGACGCCGAGGTGGGGCCCCATGACCGCAGCACGGTGATGTTCCAAACGTAGACGAGACCGGTTCCGAGCGCGCCGAGGGCCAGCATCGAAGCGACGATGGGCGCATCCAGAACCAGAGGCGACAGGGCGACCACCGGCGTCAGGGCGACCAGAACGACCGCGCCCATGCCCACCTGCAGGAACGCGAACGGCACACCCGAGATGGAACGGCCGCTGAGGAACCGGCGCGTGTAGCCGAAGGTGAAGCCGTAGCAGAGTGCCGCCAGGAGGCAGGCGAACTGGCCGAGCAGGTCGCCGGTGAGGGCAGCGTAGCTCCACGGGCCGATGATGACGACGGTTCCGACGATGCCGAGGCCGACGCCGAGCACCTGGTTGCGGTTCAGGCGTTCCACCCGAAAGGCGAGGGTCGCCATGAGCGCGGTCATGATGGGCGTCGTGGCGTTGTAGATGCTGGCGAGGCTCGACGAGACGTACTGTTCGGCCCAGGCGAAGCAGAGGAACGGCACAGCGCAGCCGACCGCGCCGATCACGAAGAAGTGCAGGTACACGACCGGTTCACGGGGCAGCCGGTGACGACCGACGAGCACGATGATGCCGAGCGTCAGGGCGCCGAGCACGAGCCGGCCCCAGGCGACCTGCCCGAAGGAGATGCCGGTGAGAGCGACCTTCATGAAGAGGAAGCTCGACCCCCAGACCAGCCCCATTCCGAGGAACTGCAGCAGCACGGGCGTGCCGCCGGCGCGGGCGGGTGGGGAGGTCTTCGAGGGCACCCAGCGACTGTAGCGCGAACCGGCGACGCCGGCCCCGGGCATCCGGAACCGGCGTCAGAACGGCAGGAAAGAACTGCCGAATGGCAGAGAGGTCAGGCCACGACCGCGATCGTGACGTCGATGTTTCCGCGCGTCGCGTTCGAGTACGGGCAGACCGTGTGGGCCGCATCTGCTGCCTGCTGAGCCTGCTCGGGCGAGGCGTTCGGAATGTAGACGTCGAGTTCGACGGCCAGGCCGAAGCCACCTTCGCCGTTGCTGCCGATGCTGACGCTGGCCGAGACCTCGGCGCCAGCCGTGTCGATGCTGAGGTTGCGCCCCACGACGTGCAGTGCGCTCAGGAAGCAGGCCGAGTAGCCGGCAGCGAAGAGCTGCTCGGGGTTGGTGCCCTCACCCGATCCGCCCATTTCGGCAGGGGGTCGGGTGTCGAGGTCGAGCCGGTCGTCTTCGCTTCGAACGTGGCCGTCGCGGCCACCACCGGAGGCGTGGGCAATTGCAGTGTAGAGAGCTTCCATACCTTCAAGTGCACCACAGATTTCGAGGTGTCGGCGTGCCTGTAACGTTGTGTCATGGGCAACGTCGCCAACTTCCACCAGGCCGCTGAGGCGTTCGTCGAGCTCGTCGGCCAGATCGCCGACGACCAGTGGGAGCTGCCGGGTCTCGGTTCCTGGAGCGTTCGGTCGCTGGTGGGGCACACGACTCGCGCGATCCTCACCATCGAGACCTACCTCGGCCACGACGACGCCGAACGCATCGGCCTCCCGACCGCCGAGGACTACTACGCCCTCATCTACCGCGACTTCTCCGACCCCGAGTCGGTCGAGGCGCGCGGGGTCGAGGCCGGCAGGTGGCTCGGCGATCAACCCATTCGCCAGATCCAGGATGCTCTGGATCGGGCCTGCAGCGCCATCGACAGTGCACCGTCCGGCCGTGTGGTGTCTGTCGGGGGGCACGGCATCGAACTGACCCAGTATCTGCGCACCCGCAGCTTCGAGCTCGTCGTGCACTCGATCGACATCGGGCGCGCGATCGGCAGGCCGCACGGCCAACCTGTCGCGTGCGTGACGGATGCGACCTCCCTCGCGGCCCGCATCGGCGCCCGTGCGGGTTCGGGCGAAGACATTCTGCTGGCGCTGACCGGGCGTCAGCCGCTGCCCGCCGGGTTCACCGTGGTGTGAACGCGGGGCGGCGGAGCGGGGCGGCGCGGCACGGGGCGGCGGGGCGGCACGGGGCGGCGCCGGGCGGCGCCGGGCGCCGGCCTGCGCGCCTTGCCGAACACCGGCCCGCATCGCTACCGTGGCCCGCATGACTGTGACCGTGCATCCGTTCCCCGTCGACGACCTGCCCAGCTGGATCGACGAACACACCCGCGCGTACCAGGCGGAGCGGCAGGCCAACGGCGAGGCACCGGAGGTCGCCGAACGCCGGGCCCGCGACTCGGCCGCCGAGAATTTTCCGAACGGATCACCCCGCGAGTCGCACCGGCTGGTGCAGGTGCGGGCAGACGGGGTGCCTGTCGGCACGCTCTGGATCGGGCCGCTCGTCGACGAGCGCCCGCACGAATGGTGGGTGTGGAGCATCGACATCGACGAGGCGCACCGGGGGCAGGGGTACGGGCGTGAGGCGATGGCGCTGGCCGAGGTGATCGCCCGCGAGAACGGCGCCACCAGGATCGGGCTCAACGTGTTCGGCGACAACGCCCGCGCGCAGAACCTGTACCGGTCGCTGGAGTACCGGGTGACCTCCCTGCAGATGAGCAAGGAACTGTAGACGGCGCTGCGCTGCAGCAGGCGCGGCGCGGTAGCGGGCGCTGAGTTGTGGCAGGCGCGGGGCTGCAGCAGCACAGGTCAACCCCCTGTGCCCCGGGGCGCCGCTGGCGTAGACCTGAATCATGAGAACTCTCACTTTCCAAGGAACCCAGAAGGTCTCCGTCGAGACCGTACCCGATCCGCGCATCGAGGAACCGACCGATGTGATCGTCAAGATCACGTCCACCGCGATCTGCGGCAGCGACCTGCACCTGTACGACGTGATGGGCGCCTTCATCAACAAGGGCGACGTTCTCGGCCACGAACCCATGGGCATCGTGGTGGAGGTCGGCAGCGCCATCACGAAGCTCGCCGTGGGTGACCGGGTGGTCATCCCGTTCGTCATCGCCTGCGGCCACTGCTACATGTGCACCCGCGGACTCACCAGCCAGTGCGAGACCACCCAGAACCGCGAATCGGGCAGCGGCGCCTCGCTCTACGGCTACACCGAGCTGTACGGTGACGTTCCCGGCGGCCAGGCGGAATACCTGCGGGTGCAGCTCGCCGACTTCAACGCGACCAAGGTCGGGGCCGACCTGCCCGACGAGCGCTACCTCTTTCTGAGCGACATCCTGCCGACCGCGTGGCAGGGCGTGAAGTACGCCGCGGTTCCCGACGGCGGCACGCTCGGCGTTCTCGGCCTCGGCCCTGTGGGCCAGTTCGTCAGCCGCATCGGCAAGCACTTCGGCTACCGCGTGCTCGCGATCGACCCTGTGGCCGAGCGCCGGCAGATGGCCGAGCGCCACGGGGTCGAGACCCTCGACCTGACCGACGACGCGCTCGCCCAGCTGCGCGATCTGACAGACGGCCGTGGGCCTGACTCGATCGTCGACGCGGTGGGCATGGAGGCGCACGGCAACCCGGGCGCCGAGTTCGCCCAGAAGGCGGCCGGGTTGCTGCCCGACGCCATCGCCAAGAAGGTCATGACGACGGCCGGCGTCGACCGGCTCGCCGCCCTGCACCTCGCGCTCGATGCGGTGCGCCGCGGTGGCACCGTCTCGCTCTCGGGCGTCTACGCCGGCGTCGCCGACCCGATGCCGCTGAAGGACATGTTCGACAAGGGCATGACCCTGCGCATGGGGCAGTGCAACGTGCAGAACTGGCGCGACGAGATCCTGCCGCTCGTCGAAGACCCCTCCGACCCGCTGGGCACCGAAGACCTGACCACGCACGCGGTTCCGCTCGAGCAGGCCCCCGAGATGTACGAGATCTTCAAGAACAAGGAAGACGGCTGCATCAAGGTGGTGCTGAAGCCGTAACCCCCGGTTCGGCGCGTCGCTGGGAGGCGGCGCGGCTGGCGGCGGCTCCGGATGCCCCGGGGTCGCCGCTCTCGCGTGTGGGCTCCGGATGCCCCGGGGTCGCCGCTTTCGCGCGTGGGCTCCGGATGCCCGGGGTCGCCGCCCTCGCGTCTCAGTACGGCAGTGTGGCCGGCGCGAATCGCGCGTCGCTCGGGCCGACAAGCGTCTCATCGCGCGGGTCGAGCCGCAGCACCTCGGTGCCGTCGGCCAGCTCGGCGAGGTTCACCCAGAACATGGCCGGGCTGCGCGTCGAGACGAAGTAGTACACACCGTTCGTCAGGTCGGCGCCGGCCTGCCACCACGTCGGGTACACCCCTCCACCGTCGCGGTAGGGGGCTCCGTACGGTACGGAGACGTTCTGGATCAGCTGGAACACCCCGGCCACGGCCTGCTGCAGGTTCTCGGGCTGCGGCAGGTAGTGGCGAAAGTAGCTCGCCCGAACGAACCGGTCGAGCGAGCTGATGTCGCCGGGCGGGGCCAGAGTGCCGCCGAACGGGGCGTACCGGGCGAGGTTGGTGAGCTGGGCATCCAGAACCGGAGAGTTCGCCATCACCGTGAATTCGCGGCCGTGGTGCACGACGATGTGGTCGCCCTCCGGCTCGAAGATCGCGGAGTCGCCCGAGGCGTCTTCGAGCGCGAGGTGCACGCCGAACCGCTGCCCGCGGAGCTCCGGTGCGGCGATGCGGATGTCGCCGACCGCGGCGACCGCCTCAGCCACGGTCGCGAAGTTGTCGAGCACGTACTGCACCCAGAGCGAGTTCGGCACCGACGGACGCTCGTCGACCGGCCACTCCCCCACGTCGACCGGGTCGAGGTAGAGGCCGTGCACGGCGAGTCCCTTCTCGTTCAGCCCGTCGGAGGTGCCGAGCCGCCACATGCTGAGCACCACGCTCGAGTACGACGAGCGCCACTGCAGGGCGTCGTCGTCGTGCCCGCCGCGCTGGATGCCGCGGGGCACGAACCACAGGTCGGGTTCGTCGCTGACCTCCCAGTCCATGCAGCGGGCGACGGTCGTCGCGATCGGGTTGTCGTTCCAGAGGATGCGGGTGCACATGGGGTCAGGGTAGCGCGCCGGCGGCGCGGGTGGGAACCGGATGCTCGCGCCGCGACTGCGCGGGCCGTTACGGTGTTGGTGTGGCTGACCCGACGACCCTCCCGCCCGCTCACTACCGGCTGCGCTGGAGTCGGCGCGGCTACCCGCTCGCCCTCGTGACGCGAGCGGAGGCGCACCTGCCGGGTGCCACTGCCGACGCCGATCTCGTCGCCGCCGACGACGTGGCGCCGGTGGGAACGCTGCAGACGTTCCGCGACGCCGACGGCGCCCTGCGCGGGCGGCTGAGCCTCCGCGAGCCGCTCGATGTCGACGTGACGTTCGTCAGGCCGAAGCGGCTGCACCAGGCAGTGTCGGGCACCGGAGCGGGCACCGCCGCCGCGGGTACCGGCGCGCCGTCGCGCCTCTCCGTCGTCGCCGAGTTCACCGACCCGCCGCGCTTCCTGCGCCTCGCCATCAGCGGAGTCACGGCGCCCCTCGTGACGAAGTACTCCGACACCGCCGTCACCGTCGCGCTCGCCCCCGGCGAGTACTTCACCGAGGTGCGCCCCGCCCAGACGGAAGCCGAGGCGAACGTCGCACGCCCCCTGAACCGCCGCACCCACCACCTCGCCCGCCCCACCCCGCCGCTCGCCTCACCCTCCACCACAATCGGGGAGTCGTAATCCGCCCCACAACACGGCGGGTAGGGCGGCGGGTTCAGGGGCCGGCGTCGATGCGGTTCAGCAGATCCTTCGCCGCCTTCGCGATCTCGTCGTGGTCGTTCTGCGCGGCCCGGCTCTCGAGCGAGATCACGCCTCCACGGCGCACCTTCGTGAAATCGCCGTATGGAAAGCTGTAGCGCCCCTTCGTCTCCTCCGACTTCGACTCGTCGACCCCGAGGTGCCACTTCGCGTACTCGTCGTAACCGTGCTTGTCGATGAAGGCGTTCTCCTCCGCCGCCGTCGGCGCGGCCTCGCTCCAGTCGTCCCGTTCATCGCGAACGACTTTGCCCTGTTCGATCAGGGCTTTCGCATGGTCGTACGCGGCCCTGTTCAGCTTCTCGGCCATCGCGGCTACTTCTTCGAGCCCGACTTCTTGGTCAGGGCGTCGGGCTTGTGCACGGCCTCGCCGCCCGACTTGTCGCTCTTCACCAGGTACTGGGGATCATCCGGCGACGCCTTCACCGTGCGCTTCGCGGCGTGCGTGTCGGAGGTGATCTTCTTCTCGACGGTGCCCTCGGCCGTCGACCCGTGGGAGTTCCAGGTGACGTCGTCGCCCTTTTTGAGTTCGCTCATGCCTCGACGCTACGCGCACGGCTCCGGATGCTCGTGGGCTTGTTTCGGCGCCACGCGCACCGTACTCTTCCCCGCCCGGTGGCCGACGGCATCCAGAGCCCGTAGAGCCTGCCGAGCGTGCGGAGCAGAAGCGGCGCCGACCGACGGCTACTGGCCGAGCAGGTCGTGGCGCACGACGATCTGGTCGCGGCCGGGGCCGACGCCGATCGCCGAGATGCGGGATCCGCTCATCGCCTCGATCGCCAGCACGTAGCGCTGGGCGGCCGGCGGCAGATCGTCGAAGGTGCGGGCGCCGGTGATGTCTTCATCCCAGCCCTCGAACTCCTCGTAGATGGGCACGGCGTGGTGGAAGTCGCTCTGCGACACGGGAACCTCGTCGACGCGCACCCCGTCGACGTCGTAGGCGACACAGACCGGGATGGTCTTCAGGCCGGTGAGCACATCCAGTTTCGTCAGCACGAAGTCGGTCACACCGTTGATGCGCGCCGAGTAGCGGGCGATCGGCGCGTCGTACCAGCCGCAGCGACGCGGGCGACCGGTGGTGGTGCCGAACTCGAAGCCGTTCGCCCGCAGGAACTCGCCCGACTCGTCGAAGAGCTCGGTCGGGAAGGGGCCGGCGCCGACGCGGGTCGTGTACGCCTTCACGATGCCGATGACGCGCTCGATGCGGTTCGGGGCGACGCCCGAACCGGTCGACGCGCCTCCGGATGTCGCGTTCGACGAGGTGACGAAGGGGTAGGTGCCGTGGTCGACGTCGAGCATCGTCGCCTGGCCCCCCTCGAAGAGCACGGTCTTGCCGGCGTCGAGCGCCTGGTTCAGCACCAGCGAGGTGTCGACCACCATCGGCCGCAGGCGATCGGCGTACGAGAGGAGGTTCTCGACGATGTCGTCGACCTCGATCGCCCGGCGGTTGTAGACCTTCACGAGCAGGTGGTTCTTCTGGTCGAGGGCACCCTCGACCTTCTGGCGCAGGATGTTCTCGTCGAAGAGATCCTGCATGCGGATGCCGAGGCGGTTGATCTTGTCGGCGTAGGCCGGGCCGATTCCGCGGCCGGTGGTACCGATCTGGCGTTTGCCGAGAAACCGCTCAGTCACCTTGTCGAGTGTGCGGTGGTAGGCCGTGATCACGTGTGCGTTCGCGCTGATCTGGAGGCGCGAGACATCCACCCCTCGCGAGGAGAGAGCCTCGAGCTCGTGGAACAGCACCTCGATGTCGACGACGACACCGTTGGTGATGACCGGGGTCACATTCGGGGTCAGGATGCCAGACGGCAGCAGGTGCAGGGCGTACTTCTGGTTGCCGACGACGACGGTGTGGCCGGCGTTGTTGCCGCCGTTGAACTTGACGACGTAGTCGACACGGGTGCCGAGGAGATCGGTTGCCTTACCTTTGCCTTCGTCGCCCCACTGGGCGCCGATCAGAACGATTGCGGGCACGGGTCAGAGCCTTTCGGTTGTGGTTGCCGTCTCGGCTTCGATGGCCGGCGCGGCCTGGGGGTCGGCGCCGGTGAGGAACTCGGTGAGCCGAACGACCTCATCCTGCTCGCCGATGGCCTCGGCGGCCCGGCGCAGCGCGTACAGCGAGCGCAGCACGCCGCGGTTGGGCTCGTGCGACCACGGCACGGGGCCCTGGCCACGCCAGCCGCCCTTGCGGAGCGCATCGAGCCCGCGGTGGTAGCCGACGCGCGCGTAGGCGTACGACGGGAGGATCTGGCCCGCGTCGAACGCGCTGTCGCTGAGCAGCGCCCAGGCGAGCGAGGAGGTCGGGTGTTGGCGGGCCAGCGCTTCGAGCTCGGCGGCCGAGGGAGCGGTGGCGGATGCGGCGAGCGCCTCCCCCACTCCGTCGGCGTTCAGCAGGGTCGGGGGTATTCCCAAAAGGTTCTCTCCGGTCACACTCGATCCTATCGTGACCGGCTCGCCGCGACCGCGGGCGCCCCTGCGACCCGCGCGGGCGGGGCGCAGGGGCGCCCGCGGT